>NZ_JBVJNN010000035.1:53479-67564 GCF_055583685.1 Streptomyces sp. NPDC104581 | reverse complement strand
TAGGGGGGGAACACTCGCGTTGGCGGTCCGGTCCCCCCGCCCCTGGGCCCCCCCCCCCCCCCCCCCCCCCCCCCCCCCCCCCCACCCTCCCCCCCCCCCCGCGTTCGTGTTCACCGCCGGTCGTTCAGCCGGCGCGTGGCCACCGCTCGCGTCGGGTCCTCCGGCCACGGGTGCCGCGGATAGCGCCCGCGCAGCTCCGCGCGCACCGCGCGGTAGCCGTCCTGCCAGAAGGACGCCAGGTCCGCCGTGACGGCGGCGGGGCGTCCGGCGGGGGAGAGCAGATGGACCAGCACCGGGACCCCCGCGACCGTCGGTGTCTGCGTGAGACCGAACAACTCCTGGAGTTTCACCGCCAGTACGGGCTGCTCCCCGCCGTAGTCGACACGTACGCGCGACCCGCTCGGCACCGCGATGCGCTCGGGTGCCAGCTCGTCCAGCCGCGCCGCCTGGCCGGACGACCAGGGCAGCAGGCGCCGCAGCGCCTGGCCCGCCTCGATCCGGGCCAGATCCGCGCGGCGCCGGGCCTTCGACAGCTCCGGCTCCAGCCAGTCGTCCGCGCCGTCGAGCAGCGCGGTGTCCGAGACGTCCGGCCACGGGGCGCCCACCGCCCGGTGCAGGAAGCCCAGTCGCTCCCGCAGCGCCTCCGCGTCCCGCGTCCAGCGCAGCAGCGCGCCGGGGCCCTCATGGCGCAGACCGTCCAGCAGCGCCGCCCGCACGCGTGCCGGGTCGGGCTCACGCAGCCGCCGCGCCGAGAGTTCGACCGCGCCGAGCCGCGTCACGTCCCTGGCGACGACGTCACCGTCCTCCCAGCGCACCTCCTCGCCGGAGACGAGCAGATGCGCGGCGGCGGTACGGGCGGTGTCCTCGTCGATGACGGCGGCCAGCCGCACCCGCGCGGACACGGCGGTCGCGGGCCGGTCCGCGACGGCGACGGCCAGCCACGGCGCGTCGCGCAACCCGGACCCGTCACCCAGCTCCGCACCGGTGCCCGACACCATGAGGAACGCCCCGGAGCCCCGCGCCCGCGCCACCCGCTCGGGAAACGCGTACGCGGCCACGACCCCGACCACGGTGTCGTCGGCGACCCCGCCGCCAACGCCGCCTGCCCGTACGCCCCTTCCGCTCCCTGCCTGCCCGTCCGTCCCCCCATCCACCTCGGCGCCCGTCGCCACCCGCTGATCCGGCCCGGACGACCGGTCGGCGGTGCCGGTCGTGTGGGTGCCGTTCCGGTGCGGGTGCCGGCCCTGGCCGGTTCTGTCCGCCCCGTGCGTGCCCCGTTCCGCGTGGGCGTCCCCGGCGGCGTGGCCGTCCCGCCGCGAGTGCTCGCCCCGGCCGTTCCCGCCCGCGGTGCCGGTCGTGTCGGGGCCGGCGGCAGGCCCGTGGGTGCCGCCGCGCTCCGGCCCGCCCGGCAGCGCCGAGGCCAGCCGGCGGGACTCCTGGCGCCAGCGGGCCGCGTAGCCGTCGTCGCCGCGTTTCGCGGAGCGCCAGGCGGACGCCAGGTCGTCCCCGTACGCCCTCGGGAGCTCCTCGCTCAGCAGCGCCACCACCTCCGCCGCCCGGCGCGCGCCCACCTCCCGCGCGCCGTCGAGCAGCGCGCGGGCCAGGCGCGGATGCAGGCCGACGCGGGCCATCCGGACCCCGCGCCCGGTCACCCGGCCCGCCGCGTCCACCGCGCCGATCGCGGCGAGTACCGCACGCGCGGCGGCCAGCGCCCCCGCCGGCGGCGCGTCGAGCAGCGCGAGGCCCGAGGCGTCCGGGGCGCCCCAGCACGCCGCCTGCAAGGCGAACGCCGCCAGGTCGGCGACCTTGATCTCCGGTGCGGGGAACCGCGCGAGCCGCGCGTCCTCGGCCCGGTCCCAGCACCGGTACACCGTGCCCGGCGCCTCGCGCCCCGCCCGGCCCCCGCGCTGCCGCGCCGTCGCCAGGGACGCCCGCACCGTGGTGAGCGCGCTCAGCCCCCGCGCGTGGTCCGTACGCGGCTCACGCGCCAGCCCCGAGTCCACCACCACCCGCACACCCGGCACCGTCAGGCTCGACTCCGCCACCGAAGTCGCCAGTACGACGCGGCGGTTGCCGTCCCCCGGCCCCGCGAGCACCGCGTCCTGCACATCCGCCGGCGCCCTGCCGTGCACCTGGAGCACCTCGGCGCCGAGTCCGTCCCCGCCGCCCAACTGCCCCGCCACACGCCCGATCTCGCCGACCCCCGGCAGGAACACCAGGACGTCGCCCGCGCGCTCGGCCAGCGCCCCGCGCACCACCGAGGCCACATGGCCCAGCAGCGCCGGATCGACCCGCATCCCGTGCGGCGGACGCACCGGACGAGGCGGCGGCGCCCACACGACCTCCAAAGGATGCGTCACTCCCCGCGCCTCCACCACGGGCGCGTCCCCCAGCAGCCGCGCCCACCCCTCGGCGTCGGTCGTCGCGGACGCGGCCACCAGCCGCAGTTCGGGACGGAGCGTGGCCCGCACGTCCAGCAGGAAGGCCGCCACCGTGTCCGCGTCCAGGTGCCGTTCGTGGCACTCGTCGATGATCACCACGTCGACGCCGCCGAGTTCCTGGTCGCGCTGGAGCCGCTGGAGCAGCACCCCGGTGGTCACCACCTCCACCACCGTTCCGGGCCCCGTCACGCGCTCCCCGCGCACCGTGAACCCGACGCTCCCGCCGACCCGCTCGCCCAGCAGCCACGCCATGCGCCGGGCCGCCGCGCGCGCCGCGATCCGGCGCGGCTCGGCCACGACCACCCGCCGCCGCGGCCCCCGCGGGCCCCCGTCGAGCCCCGCCAGCCCGGCAAGCACCAGCGGCACCAGCGTCGTCTTGCCCGTGCCGGGCGGCGCGCACAGTACGGCGCAGCCCGGCCCGTCGAGGGCCGCCTCCAGCGCGGGCAGGGCGGTACGGACGGGCAGGGAGCCGAGGGCGTCTTCGCGGATCACACCCTCAGTCTCGTACGCAGACGAAGATCGCCGACCCCGGGATCAGATTCCCGCGCAACGGCGACCAGCCGCCCCACTCCTGGGTGTTCCAGGCCGGCCACTCCGGCTCGACCAGGTCGACCAGCCGGAAACCGCCCGCCACCACGTCCCGTACCCGGTCGCCCAGCGTCCGGTGGTGCTCCACGTACACCGCGTGCCCCCGCTCGTCCTGCTCGACGTACGGCGTGCGGTCGAAGTACGACGAGGCCACCGACAGCCCCTCCGGCCCCGGCTCGTCCGGGAACGCCCAGCGGATCGGGTGCGTGACCGAGAAGACCCAGCGCCCGCCGGGGCGCAGCACCCGCCGTACCTCGCGGAAGACGCGCACCGGATCGGCGACGAAGGGGATCGCGCCGTAGGCGGAGCACGCCAGGTCGAAGGAGCCGTCCCGGAAGGGCAGCGCCCCGGCGTCCGCCTCCACAAGAGGTACGTCGTCGCCGATGCGCAGCGCGTGCTGGAGCTGCCGGTGGGAGAGGTCGAGCGCCACCGGGCGCGCGCCCTGCCGCGTCAACCAGCGCGAACACTGCGCGGCTCCCGCCCCGATCTCCAGGACGTCCAGGTCCTTGAGGGACTCGGGCGGCCCCAGCAGCTCCGCCTCCACCTCGTCCAGGCCCTCTGGTCCCCAGACGAACCGCTCGTCGCCGAGGAAGGTGCCGTGCTCGATCTGGTAGTCGTCCGCGTTCCGGTTCCACCAGCCCCGGTTGGCGCGGCTGCTCTCCGTGCTGTCGCTGTCGCGGCGGGTGGCCTCCGGCTCCTGCCGCGCTGCCTGCTCTTGGCTCATCGTGTCCGTCGTCGTAGTGTGCGGAGAGGCGTCACGAACCGTGCCGTCCTGTAGCCGGCCGGTAGCGGCTCGGGCCGCGGCGATGCCGTCGTGGCCTCATGAAACGATTGTTGTGCCGGGTATGGGGCGTTCCGCCCCCGGTGTGCGCCTTCGCGCATTGACCGTGTCCGGCTGCCCCCGTATGCTAAAGGTTGCGCTGCGGGCTTGCGCGCCTCAGACGTAGCAGGCCGCGCTCGCATCTGTTGTTGGGTCCCCTCGGCTGTCGAGGCGCCTTCCTCTCGGGAACGGCGCTTCCTTGGCTGTCCGGTTTCCGGCAGATGGCGATACGGGCTCTCGGCGTGGCAGTACCTACGACTCAATGTCCGTACCGGAGCCTTTACCCACATGACGAGCAGCACCGAGACCACCGCCACCACCCCGCAGGTTGCGGTCAACGACATCGGTAACGAGGAAGCATTCCTCGCCGCGATCGACGAGACGATCAAGTACTTCAACGACGGCGACATCGTCGACGGCGTCATCGTGAAGGTCGACCGGGACGAGGTCCTGCTCGACATCGGTTACAAGACCGAAGGCGTCATCCCCTCCCGCGAGCTCTCGATCAAGCACGACGTCGACCCCAACGAGGTCGTCGCCGTGGGCGATGAGATCGAGGCCCTCGTTCTCCAGAAGGAGGACAAGGAAGGCCGGCTCATCCTGTCCAAGAAGCGCGCGCAGTACGAGCGCGCCTGGGGCACGATCGAGAAGATCAAGGAAGAGGACGGCATCGTCACCGGCACCGTCATCGAGGTCGTCAAGGGTGGTCTCATCCTCGACATCGGCCTCCGTGGCTTCCTGCCGGCCTCTCTCGTCGAGATGCGCCGCGTCCGCGACCTCCAGCCCTACGTGGGCAAGGAGCTCGAGGCCAAGATCATCGAGCTGGACAAGAACCGCAACAACGTGGTCCTGTCCCGCCGTGCCTGGCTCGAGCAGACCCAGAGCGAGGTCCGCCAGACGTTCCTCACGACCCTGCAGAAGGGCCAGGTCCGCTCCGGCGTCGTCTCCTCGATCGTCAACTTCGGTGCGTTCGTTGACCTCGGTGGCGTCGACGGTCTCGTGCACGTCTCCGAGCTCTCCTGGAAGCACATCGACCACCCCTCCGAGGTTGTCGAGGTCGGCCAGGAAGTCACCGTCGAGGTCCTCGACGTGGACATGGACCGCGAGCGTGTCTCCCTGTCGCTCAAGGCGACGCAGGAAGACCCGTGGCAGCAGTTCGCCCGGACGCACCAGATCGGCCAGGTCGTCCCCGGCAAGGTCACCAAGCTCGTTCCGTTCGGCGCGTTCGTCCGCGTCGACGAGGGCATCGAGGGTCTGGTCCACATCTCCGAGCTGGCCGAGCGCCACGTGGAGATCCCGGAGCAGGTCGTCCAGGTCAACGACGAGATCTTCGTCAAGGTCATCGACATCGACCTCGAGCGCCGTCGCATCAGCCTCTCGCTGAAGCAGGCCAACGAGGCGTTCGGCGGCGACCCGGCCTCGGTCGAGTTCGACCCGACGCTGTACGGCATGGCCGCTTCGTACGACGACCAGGGCAACTACATCTACCCCGAGGGCTTCGACCCCGAGACCAACGACTGGCTCGAGGGCTTCGAGGCTCAGCGCGAGGTGTGGGAGACCCAGTACGCCGAGGCGCAGACCCGCTTCGAGCAGCACCAGGCGCAGGTCATCAAGTCCCGCGAGGCCGACGAGGCCGCGGCTGCCGAGGGCGCTGCCGCCCCGGCGGGCGCTGCTCCCGCCGCCTCGGGTGGCAGCGGTGGCGGCGGCGGTTCGTACTCCTCGGAGTCCCAGGACAACTCCGGCGCCCTGGCGTCGGACGAGGCCCTGGCCGCCCTGCGCGAGAAGCTGGCCGGTGGCCAGAGCTGACGCTCCGACCCCGTAGCGGCCGGTAGACAGTCCGACGTGAGGCCCGTTCCCTTCGGGGAGCGGGCCTCACGCGTGCCTGACGCGTGCCTCAAGGAAGAGGACGGTGCTCGGCGGTGCCGCCGGGCCGCCGGGCGCCAAGTACCGTACGTGGTCGGCGTACCGGCCCCCGTACCACCGGCGCGGGTCCCGGGGCGCCACGCGCGCGGGTTCTCCGCCGACCGTGCGCCCGGCCGGATGCGGGGCGCACGGGTGGGGAATGCTCACGCCCGGAGGCGCGTTCTTCCTGAGGAACACGAGGAGGACCGGTAATCGTGCTTGATCCGCAGGATTTGTACGAGTGGGAGCCCAAGGGCCTGGGAGTCGTCGACATGGCGCTCGCCCAGGAGTCCGCGGGTCTCGTCATGCTCTACCACTTCGAGGGCTACATCGACGCGGGGGAGACCGGCGACCAGATCGTCGAGAACCTGCTGGAGTCGCAGCCGAACCAGGTGGTGGCGCGCTTCGACCACGACAGACTGGTCGACTACCGGGCCCGCCGCCCGCTGCTGACGTTCAAGCGCGACCGCTGGTCGAGCTACGAGACGCCGACGCTGGAGGTGCGGCTCGTCCAGGACGCCACGGGCGCCCCGTTCCTGCTGCTGTCGGGGCCCGAGCCCGATGTCGAGTGGGAACGTTTCGCGGCGGCCGTGGGTCAGGTCGTGGAGCGCCTCGGTGTACGGCTGGCCGTCAACTTCCACGGCATCCCGATGGGCGTCCCGCACACGCGCCCCGTCGGCATCACACCGCACGGCAACCGCACGGACCTGATGCCGGGCCATCGCAGCCCCTTCGACGAGGCGCAGGTGCCCGGCAGCGCCGAGGCACTGGTGGAGTACCGGCTGATGGAGGCCGGGCACGACGTGCTCGGTGTGGCCGCCCACGTCCCGCACTATGTGGCGCGGTCCTCCTACCCGGACGCGGCACTGACGGCCCTGGAGGCGATCACGGCGGCGACGGGACTCGTCCTGCCGGGCGTCGCGCACGCCCTCCGTACGGAGGCGCAGCGCACGCAGACCGAGATCGAGCGCCAGCTCGGCGAGGGGGACGAGGAACTGGTGACGATGGTGCAGGGCCTTGAGCACCAGTACGACGCGGTCGCCGGCGCCGACAGCAGGGGCAACCTGGTGGCCGAGCCGGCGGAGCTTCCGTCGGCGGACGAGATCGGGCGCGAGTTCGAGAAGTTCCTCGCCGAGCGGGAGGGCGACGCGTAGGACGTGGGATACGAAGTGCCGGGCGCCCACGTGCGGCGCGCGTTGGCCGGGATGTCCCGTGCGGACGGCGTCTCGTAAGACGCGGGTCCACGGCCTAAGCTGCCAGGCATGCTGAAAGTGGGCCTGACCGGCGGGATCGGTGCCGGAAAGAGCGAAGTCTCCCGACTGCTGGTCTCGTACGGCGCGGTGCTGGTGGACGCGGACAAGATCGCCAGAGAGGTCGTCGAGCCCGGGACTCCCGGGCTCGACGCTGTTGTCGGCGCCTTCGGGCCCGGCGTCCTCACCGCCGACGGTCGGCTGGACCGGCCCAAGCTCGGGTCGCTCGTCTTCTCCGACAGCGAGAAGCTCGCCACCCTGAACGCCATCGTCCACCCTCTGGTCAGAGCACGTTCGGCGGAGCTGGAGGGCGCGGCGGGTGAGGACGCCATCGTCGTCCACGATGTGCCGCTCCTGGTCGAGAACGAGCTGACCGGGCTGTACGAGGTGGTCGTGGTGGTGGACGCGTCGTCCGAGACCCGGCTGGACCGGCTCGTACGGGTGCGGGGCATGGCCGAGTCCGAGGCCCGCTCGCGGATGGCCGCGCAGGCCACCCGCGAGCGGCGGAACGCCGCCGCCGATCTGGTCATCGACAACGACGGGCCGCTGGAGAAGCTGGAGCCGCAGGTCAGGGACGTCTGGGAGCGACTGGTCGAGCGAGCCGCCGCGGAACGCTGAGGTACCGGGCGGCAGGGCTCCGGAATACCGCCGATGCGTGCGATGTTGAACGCCCGGACCGAGGGGAAGGATTGGACCGTGCCCGAGAGCCCGGAGACCCACGTCATCGACTACCGCGCGGCGGAGCAGTTGCTCGCCGCGCGTGATCCGCGCGGTGCCGTCAAGCTGCTGGACTCCGTGATCGCGGCGCACCCCGAGAACACGGCCGCCCGGCTGCTGCGCGCCCGCGCGTTCTTCGCCGCCGCCCAACTGCGGCCCGCGGAGCTGGAGTTCGAGCTGGTCCTGGAGCGCGAGCCGGACAACGCCTTCGCGCACTTCGCACTGGCCCGTACCTACGAGCGGTCGGGGCGGCCCGAGCAGGCGACGAAGCACTTCAGACTGGCCGCGGCGCTGGACCCGAAGCCCGAGTACGTCAAAGCCGCGCGTTTCGACTCCGGGTCCGGTGCGGGTGACGGCTCCGGGTCCGGCGACTGACCTCTCCCGGCCGGTCGCCGCCGGTCTCGTAGCCGCTGCCGTCACCGTCGCTGCCGTCGTCACCGGTGCTCCGGTGGCTGTGAACCTCGTACGGCGGGACGTCAGGGCCCGGCTGGAAGCTCGAACCCTGCCGTTTCCGGTGGACGACCACCAGGAAATCCGTCGCGACGATCAGCAGCAGCACCCCGCAGGCGATCGCCCAGCCCGGACGGCCGGCGATCGCGAAGGCCGCCGTACCGAATCCGGTCCAGATCAGGCCCCAGACACTCAGCCACCAGCGCATCCGCAGCGGACTGCGGGCGGTGAGCGGTTCACTTCCGGTGCGCATGGCATCGCACCTCCTGTGAGAGATGTACCCGGTCCGGGCCCCTGATCCACCGGGGCGCCGGACCCGAAACGAACCGACGGCGAATTCGCCGGTCGGATCGCCCGGAGAACGATGATTTCCCGGCGGGGCGGGTGTCTACCTCCTTGAAAGCCACACCACGCGCATCACGGAGGAGACCCCCTATGTCCGAGGCTACGACCATCCCCGCGCAGACCGCGCCCGCGTCCGCCGCCGCTTCCCCCGCCCACACGGGGCCCTCACGCCGCACGGACCTCACGGTGCGTACGCTCCAGATCGTCCTGGCGCTGTTCCTGGCGGTCGCGAGCGCGGGCCCGAAGCTCGTCGGCCACTCGTCGGCGGCCGACTCGTTCGACACGATCGGCTTCGGCGACTGGTTCATGTACCTCACCGGCGTCCTCGAGGCGGCCGGCGCCGTCGCGCTGCTGATCCCGGTCCTCTCCGGTGTCTCGGCGATCGCGCTCATCGGCCTGATGATCGGCGCCTTCATCACGCAGCTGACCGTCTTCGACGGCGAGAACGCGCTGACGCCGGTGATCTTCCTGGGCCTCCTCGCCGTGGTCGCGTGGGTCCGGCGGCAGCGGACCGCCGAATGCGTCGCGCTGGTGCGCAGCCGGATCTGACCGATGGCCGACCTGCCCCGTCATGCCTGAAGACCGCATCCTCACACCGTGAGGGGATGCGGCCTTCAGGCATGACGGGGGCGCTGTCAGACCCCCCGCCTAGACTCGCGAAGTAACGAGATCTTGAGGTCTGCGACCGAGGCGGAGGGAGTGCGTGACGATGACACGAGACGTGCCGAGCCACACGCCGGCCGACGCCCCGACCCCTCCTCCCGCCGGCGTGCCGACCTCTGCCCCGACGCCCCTGGCCCGCTGCGCGGCCCTGTTCCTCCCCGCCGGTCTGCCCCGTGAAGGACATGTCGCGTTCTGGGCGCCGGAGGGGGAGCCGCCCGCCGGCGGCGACCTCCCCACGTCCGATCTCACGGTGGTGGCCGCGCCGGACCGGGCCGACCGCCCCGACCACCCCGACCGCGCAGGCCCGGCGGACGGCCCCTCCGTCCGCACCCGTGTCGTCCGCGCGGTGCTCATGCCCGTCGCCGAGGCCCTGCCCCTGCTGGTCCGTGCCCGTTCCGACGCCTCCGCCCACCCCTCCGCCGCCTGCTGGGGCGCCGCCGCGCTGCACGCCCTGCACCTGTCCGCCCGGGGCCGGCTGCTGCCCGGACTCACCGCGTCCGACCACGACGCCTGGCGGGCCGGCCCGCTGGACGCGGACGACATCGCCCAGCTGCGGGCCATCGCCGCCGCCATGCCGTACGAGGCGCACGCCGTCCCCGCCCCCGGTCCGCTCCCGCCGCGGCTGCCCGAGCCGGAGGCGCTGGTGCGCGCCTTCCTCGACGCGGTCGCCGACGCCCTGCCGCGTACGCCCGCCGCCGCGTTCGCCGCGGGCGCGCCCTTCGCCGCGCACACCGCGCAGCATCTGCCCCGCGCCCGCTCCTGGGCGGCCGAGGCGGCGGCGGGGATGGACGCCGGTGTGCGCGTCTCGTTGCGCCTCGACCTCTCCGCCTACGAGCTGTTCGACTCCTCGTCCGAGCCGGAGACCCCGCAGGAGCCCGGCGCCGAGCGGCGCGCCGGGGCCGCCCTCGTCCAGATCCACAGCCTCGCCGACCCGACGCTCGTCATGGACGCGGAGCAGCTCTGGGCGGGCGACGGCGACGACGTCTTCGGGCCGCGCGCCCGGATCGACGCCCTGCTCGCGCTGCGCCGTGCCGCCCGTGTCTGGCCGCCGCTCGCCCGGCTGCTGGAGTTCGACGTCCCCGCCGTGCTGCCGCTCTCCGAGGACGAGCTGCACGAACTGCTCGGCCCGGGAGCCGCGAGCCTCGCCGCCGCCGGAGTTGCCGTCCACTGGCCCAGGGAGCTGGCGCGTACGCTCTCGGCGGCCGCCGTCGTACGCTCCGCGCCCGGCTCGGCCACGGACGGCACCCCCTTCTTCGACAGCGCCGAACTGCTCAAGTTCAACTGGCAGTTGGCGCTCGACGGCGATCCGCTCAGCGAGGCGGAGATGGACGCGCTCGCCGAGTCGCACCGGCCGATCGTCAGGCTGCGCGACCAGTGGGTGGTGCTCGACCCCGACCTCGTACGGAAGGCGCGCAAGCGGGAGCTGGGCCTGCTCGACCCGGTCGACGCGCTGGCCGTCGCCCTCACCGGCTCGGCCGAGGTGGACGGCGCGACGGTCGACGCCGTCCCGTCCGGCGCGCTGGCGGTCCTGCGTGACCGGCTCGTCCACGGCCCCGCGGCCGTCGCGCAGCCCGCCGGACTGGACGCCACCCTGCGCGACTACCAACTGCGCGGCCTGGCCTGGCTCGACCTGATGACCTCCCTCGGCCTCGGCGGCTGCCTCGCCGACGACATGGGCCTCGGCAAGACGATCACCGTCATCGCGCTCCATCTGCACCGCGCCCGTCCGGTCCCGACCCTCGTCGTCTGCCCCGCCTCCCTCCTCGGCAACTGGCAGCGGGAGATCACCCGTTTCGCGCCCGGTGTTCCCGTCCACCGGTTCCACGGCTCGGGCCGGACACTGGACGGGGTGACGGACGGGTTCGTCCTCACCACGTACGGGACGATGCGCGGCAGCGCTTCCGAACTGGCCGCCCACACCTGGGGGATGGTCGTCGCCGACGAGGCCCAGCACGTCAAGAACCCCTTCTCCTCCACCGCCAAGGCGCTGCGCACCATCCCGTCGCCCGCCCGCGTCGCCCTGACCGGCACCCCCGTGGAGAACAACCTCTCCGAGCTGTGGGCGCTCCTCGACTGGACGACCCCCGGCCTGCTCGGACCGCTCAAGACGTTCCGTGCCCGCCACGCACGCGCCGTGGAGAACGTGGAACACGCCGGTTCTGCGGGCACCACCGCGAGCGACGAGGCGGTGGAACGCCTCTCCCGGCTGGTCCGGCCCTTCCTGCTGCGCCGCAAGAAGTCCGATCCCGGGATCGTGCCCGAGCTGCCGCCCAAGACGGAGAGCGACCATCCGGTGCCGCTCACCCGTGAACAGGCGTCGCTGTACGAGGCCGTCGTGCGCGAGACGATGGCCGCCATCGAGAGCGCGGAGGGCATCGCCCGGCGCGGACTGATCATGAAGCTGCTCACCGCCCTCAAACAGATCTGCAACCACCCGGCGCAGTATCTGAAGGAGGAGCGTGCCCGGCTCACCGGCCGGTCCGGGAAGCTCGCCCTGCTCGACGAACTGCTCGACACGATCCTCACCGAGGACGGCTCCGTCCTCGTCTTCACTCAGTACGTGTCGATGGCACGGCTCCTCTCCGCGCATCTCACCTCCCGGGCGATCCCCTCCCAACTGCTGCACGGGGGAACGCCCGTCGCCGAACGGGAACGGATGGTGGACGACTTCCAGGCGGGACGGACCCCCGTCTTCCTGCTCTCCCTCAAGGCCGCCGGCACCGGCCTCAACCTCACCCGCGCCGGTCACGTCGTGCACTACGACCGCTGGTGGAATCCGGCCGTCGAGGAGCAGGCCACGGATCGCGCCTACCGCATCGGGCAGACGCAGCCGGTGCAGGTCCACCGGCTGATCGCGGAGGGCACGGTCGAGGACCGCATCGCCGAGATGCTGGCCGCCAAGCGTGCCCTGGCCGACGCGGTGCTCGGCTCGGGCGAGGGAGCACTGACCGAGCTGACCGACCGTGAGCTGGCCGATCTCGTCTCGCTGCGGAGGCCGTCATGACCGCGCGTGCCTCCCGGCACGACGACCGCCGTCGTACGTTCCCGGCCCTGCCGCCCGGGCGCGGCGCGGCCGGCGACACGGACCTCGCCACAAGCTGGTGGGGCAACGCCTGGGTGGAGTCCATGGAGGACGTGGCGCTCGACGCGGCCCGGCTGCAACGCGGGCGCGCCTACGCGGGCCGCGGACACGTGGACGCGATCACGGTCACCCCGGGCCGGGTCATGGCGTACGTGCACGGCTCACGGCCCCGCCCGTACCGCACGGAGATCCGGCTGCGCGTCCTCGGCGACGACGACTGGGAAGACCTCCTCGACGCCGCGGCGGCCCGCCCCGACCACATCGCCGCCCTCCTCGACAAGGACATGCCGCACGCGCTCGCCGCCTCGGCCGACCTGCTGCCGACCGCCGGGGACCTGACACCCGACTGCTCCTGCCCCGACGACGGGCTGCCCTGCAAGCACGCGGCGGCGCTCTGCTACCAGACCGCGCGGCTGCTCGACGAGGACCCGTTCGTCCTCTTCCTGATGCGCGGGCGCGGCGAGCACGAGATCCTCGCCGACCTGACCCGCCGCAACGCCACCCGCTCCGCCGCCGAACGCGGCACGACGGCGCCGCCCATGCCCACGGTCGACGCGGCCTCTGCGATGGCTCCCCGCCCCTCGAGGGCCCTGCCGCCCCCGTTCCCACCACCGGCCGACCCCGGCCGCCCACCCGTCTATCCGCACGCTCCCGGCGCCCCCGACCCGCTGGCGCTCGACCTGCTCGCGACCGAGGCCGCCGGCCGGGCGCACACGCTCCTCGCGACCGGTGTCGACCCGGTGGCCGGCCTCACGCCCTGGCAGGACGCCGTCCGCCTGGCCGCCGCCCACCCCGGCTCCGGGCTCACCGCCTCCACCCGCGCCCTCTACCGGGACCTCGCGGCGGGCACCGGCCACAGTCCCACCGACCTGGCCCGCGCCGTCGCCGCCTGGCGCCAGGGCGGCCTCGCGGGCCTGGCCGTGCTGGAAGACGCCTGGGACCCGCCCGCCGGACCGTTCGACCGCGCCCGTCCCGCACTCGCCGCGGCCGACTTCCCGCACTTCCGGCCCTGGCGCAACCGTCTCTCCCTGCCGTCGCTCCAACTCCGTTTCGGCCGCGACGGACTCTGGTACGGCTACGAGTCGGACCGCGACCGCGAGGACTGGTGGCCGCGCGGCACCCCCGACACCGACCCGGTGGGCGCGCTCACGGCACTTCTCGGACGGTGACCGGTAGGCTCGTCTCCGTCACATCCACAGACCAAGGGGGCGCGGTGGAAGCGGAGTTGGTGGCATTGGCGGCCGCGGGGGCGACGGCCCTCGTGCAGCAGATGGCGACGGACGGCTGGACGGCGGCCCGCGACCGGATGGTGGCGTTCTTCGCGGGCCGGGGCGCGGCCACCCCGGCCTCGGTCGAGGAGGAGCTGGACACCGTCCGGGCCGAACTGGTCGCGGCCCAGCGGGACGAGGACGAACAACTGGTGGCCGATGTCCACACCGAATGGCGCACCCGGCTCCGCCGCACCCTGACCGCCGACCCGGCGGCGGCAGCCGAACTCCGCGCGCTCCTGGACGAGTTGTCTCCCCCCACCCCCGGGACGCAACAGGCGTCCGTCGTCTACAACAACACCATGAGCGGCACGGTGTCGGACGGCCCGGTCATCCAGATCGGCTCGGGCACGGTCCACCAATGGGGCCCCGGTCCCCAGGGCCGCCCGGGAAGCCCCCCGGCCTGACCGGGGGGACCGGCCCACGGCGGCACAGCGGTGGGGGGGGGGGGGGGGGGGGGACGGGGGGGGGGGGGGGGGGGGGGGGGGGGGGGGGGGGGGGGGGGGGGGGGGGGGGGGGGGAGGGGGGGGGGGGGGGGTTGGTGGGGGGGGGGAGAGCC
>NZ_JBVJNN010000035.1:0-53469 GCF_055583685.1 Streptomyces sp. NPDC104581 | reverse complement strand
ACCCCAGGAAACCCCCCCCGGGGTAATGGGGGGAACCACCAAACCACAAAACGCCGGTGGCCCCCCCCCCCCCCCCCCCCCCCCCCCCCGGGCTCCGGCTCGCGGGGTGCGGGTCAGGCCGTGTGCAGGGTCAGGCCGTAGGTGCTGAGGATCTCGTTGACCGGCTGGTAGAAGCTCCGCCCGCCGCTGGAGCAGTTGCCCGAGGCGCCGGACGTCACGCCCTGTGCCTGGTCACCGCTGATGAACGAGCCACCCGAGTCGCCACCCTCCGCGCAGGCGCTCGTCTGCACCATCTGGTGGACGGCGCCCTGTGCGTAGTTGACCGTCACGTTCTTGGCCTGGAGGTTGCCGCAGCGCCAGTGCGTCGTGGAGCCGGAGCGGCAGATCGACGCGCCGACGGGCGCCTCGTTCGAGCCACGTACCAACTGGTCCGACACGGAGCCCCAGCCGAGGACGACGGGCACGGTCCACCAGCCGTTGGCGACGTTCACCCACGCGTAGTCGTTGCCCGGGAAGGACGAGCCCTGGAAGTTGCCGATGGCGGAGTTGTCCCAGCCGCGCACCGACTGGCCACGCGGGCCGCAGTGGCCGGCGGTGACGAAGCCGCCGTGCACGGAGAAGCCTATGGAGCAGCGGACGTTGCCCGTGTAGTACGGGTCTCCGCCGACGGTCCCGGCCGCGACGGTGGAGGGCGCGTCGGTCGTCTCGGCGACGGTCACCGGACCGGTCTTCTCGGCCTTCGCGAGGAACGCGGTGACGGCCTTGGAGTCACGTTCCGAGGCGACGACGTCCACCACGACCCGGTTGTTCTGCGGGTCGACGCGCCAACTGCCCACACCGGCCGGTGCGGAGAGCGCGTCGATCCGCTTCATGGTCGCGTCGAGCGCCCGCTCGCTGTGCTTCACGAGCTTGACCGTGGCACCTGTCGCGCGGACGGCGGTGGCCTTCTCCGCGTCGGTGAGGGCGACGGTCAGTGAGTTGTCGGCGGCGCTGAACCAGGAGCCGCCGTACGCGGCACCCGCCGCGCGCTCCGCCTTGGTCTCGATGGCGGTCGCCGTCTTCTCGGCGGCGAGCCGGGCGACGGCCTCGCTCTTGGTGAGGCCGAATTCCTTCTGCATGGCGGTGAGTACGCCCGCGGACGCGGGCGCCTTCTTCGCGGCCGATGCTGACATCGATGTCGGGGCGGAGTCGGGGGCCGCGGCCGACGCGGGGGCGAGCCCGGCGGTCGCCCAGGTGCCGACGAGGAGGAGTGCGGACAGGCCGGTGCGTACAACAGTCTTGCGTCTCAAGGCATTCGCCCTTCGGTTGTTCCAGCGATCGTGGGGATGGAACAGTGGAACAGCAGGCGAGTGAGAGCGCTCTCAATCGCCTCGGCGGGAGCGTATCCAAGGATCATGAGCAGGTCCATGCCAATGACGGAACGGGATCCCGCACGGTGCGACCGCCGGATCAGAGCAGCTCCGCCCACCGAGTGAGCGTCGCGAAGTCCCGCTCCCGCAGCCCCCGTCGCGGATGGATCCGCAGCAGCAGCGCCGGCCCGTCGTAGTGGGTCGCGACATAGGTCGTGTCCAGCTCGGTGATCATGTCGTCGACCCAGGCGAAGGGTCTGCCGTCCGCCCACTCCAGCAGCGGGCGCGTCTTCCAGAAGAGGCCGTCCGGATCCTTCGCGAACGGCTCGGGCCACTCGATCACCGGCAGATCGGTCGGCAGCCCGACAGTCGGCGCGATCATGCTGTTGGCCTCGTGCGTCCAGGCCGTGGCCCAGGCGAGTTCGAAGGGCAGCCCGGTGAGTATCGGGCCGTGGGCGGGGTTGAGCCGGACCCGTAGCCCGCGCCTGTGGGACCGGGAGCCCGGTGTCTGGCGGGAGAGCCAGCCCGAGGGACGCAGACGGTGGGTCGTGTACCCGCGCGGCCGTGACAGCCGTGCGGCGTACGGGTTGAGGGGGCCGTCGACATCGAGGAGCAGCAAGGGGCGTGGATGAACCGTCATGGAGGAGAAATGCCCGCCGTGGGGGCCGTTTACGACCCCCACGCGCCCCCACGCGCCGCCGCGGCCCCGCCGCGGTCCGCTGTCACCGTCCCGCGCTCTCCCGCCGGCCTCCGCGCTCAGAAGTCGGCGAACGTCCGCTCGTCCAGCCTGGCCACCGAGTCCTGGGCGTGCACGCGCTGGTACGCCTGCCGGATCCGGTCGATGCGCGCGTCACGGGATGTCGCCTCGGACGCCGGGTACAGCAGGATCAGTTCGTAGGAACGCTCCCGTTCGATCACACCCCTGGAGTCACGCCACTGGCCCCGGCCCTCCTGGATCGTCAGGCCGGACGGGAACTCCGGTGTGACATGCCGGTCGATGAACGCCATGAACTGACGATCCGTCACCGCGACTCCGCCGTCCGGCCGTTCCGTGCCGAAGAAGAGCCGGGTCTCGATGTACGACGCGCCGCGACGGGTCTGGGCCGGCGACCGCTGTTCGCTGTCGAGGCTCGCGTACGCGGCGGGCGCGCCCACCGCCAGCACGGCGGTGACGGCGGCGGCGACGGCGACCGGCACACGCTGGCCGGCGGAGCGGGGCGTGCGCGGGCGGTGGGGGAGCCGGGAGGTGTCCGGGGCGATGGGCACGGGAGTGTCGCTCTCTCTCGGGCGGCCCGCAGACGGGCTGCCGGGTGGGGACTCACTGTGGCAAGCACCCGTCGCGCGACCCCGCCGGAACACGGGCCCCGGCCCGAAACCACCCGCACGAGCGCGGGACCACCGCCCCTCTCGCGCAGTACGTTGCTGCGATGACCACCGCTCCCGGGAGCCGGCCCGCCGATCTCGTCATCACGGGCTGCACCACGCTGACGCACGGCCGGGCAGGCGACGCCACCGCCTCCTCCGCCCCCAATGACCCCGCCGTTCCCTCCGGCCTCACGGACCCCGGATACCCCGCTCGGACCGGTGCCCCGGACGGCATCGGCTTTCTCGACGACAGCGCGATCGTCGTACGCGACGGTCTCATCGAGACCGTCACCACCGCCGAGGCCGTCGCCGGTCTGCCCGCCGTCGAACGCATCGACGCGCGCGGGCTGCTCGCCATGCCCGGACTGATCAACTGCCATACGCACACACCGATGGTGGCACTGCGCGGCATCGCCGAGGACCTGCCGATCGAGGAGTGGTTCAACGACTGGGTCTGGCCCATCGAAACCAATCTGACCGACCGCGACATCGAACTCGGCGCCCTGCTCGCCTGCGCCGAGATGATCCGCGGCGGCGTCACCACCTTCGCCGACCACTACTTCGCCATGGACAGGGTCGCCGCCGCCACCGAGGTGAGCGGGCTGCGGGCCGTCCTCGGCCAGGGCTACTTCTCCAGCGAAGGCCCCGCAGGACGGGAGCGGTCCCTCGACTTCGCGCTCCGGTCGCGGGGCGCGGCCGACGGCCGGATCACCACGTCGCTCGCACCGCACGCCCCCTACACCGTCGACGACGACGATCTGGCCGCCACCGCCGAACTCGCGCGCGAGCACGGCCTGTTGGTGCATATCCACGCCGCGGAGAACAAGCAGCAGACAGCCGCCGCCGTCGCCGCGACCGGCCGTACGCCCATCGAGACCCTGCACCGGGCCGGACTGCTCGACGCCGACCTGCTCGTCGCCCACGGCACCGGTCTGACCGACGGCGACCTCGCCGTACTCCGGCGCGGCACGGGGCGTGTCGCGTTCGCCACCGCACCCAAGGGCTACCTGAAATTCGGCTGGGACCAGACACCGCTGCGCGCGCTGGCCGGGATCGGCGTCCCCGTCGGCCTCGGGACGGACGGGGCGGCGTCGAACAACACCCTCGACGTCTGGGAGAGCATGACGCTCACCGCGCTGACCCAGAAGTCGTCGGAGCGCGACCCCGGCTGGCTGACCGCGCGTCAGGCGCTCGACCACGCCACCACCCAGAGCGCCCGCGCGGTGGGCCTGGGGGACCGGGTGGGCGCCCTCGCGCCGGGACGGCGCGCCGATCTGATCCTGGTGGACCTCACGGGACCCCACACCCAGCCGGTCCACGACCACGCGGCGACGCTCGTGTACAGCGCGCGCTCCGCCGACGTGCTGACCACGATCGTGGACGGGAGGGTCCTCATGCGCGACCGCAGGCTCCTGACCCTGGACGTGCCCGGGATCGTCGGAGAACTGACCCCCCGGCTCCCGGCGTTGACATACCGCGGCCACGGGCGCCGCATCCAGGACTACGGCCCGGCGTGACCCCGACAGCGGCCCGGCGGGGAGCCGCCGCGGGCGTCCCCACCCGCCGCTGGACCATGATGGGGCGGTGAGACTCGAAGCGATCACCTGGGAGCGGCTGACCGACACCCTGGCGGAGCGCGCCCTGGAGACCGAGGCCGGCGACGGCGGCGCCTGGGTGCGTATCGCCGTGGACGGTGCGCCCGCCGCGCACCCGGACGTACCGGCCGGGGCGCTCGCCGACGCCCTGCGGCTCCGGGGCCGCTCGGTGGTCGTCGTCGCGGCCGGCGGCTTCCTGCGGCCCGCGTCGCTGCGGTACGAGTACGGGAGGCACGACCCCGACTCGTACTACGACGGCTGGTTCGACACCGGCGCCCTGTGGCGGGAGGTGTTCGGGCCGGTGGAGGCGGGCGGGACCGGCCGGGTGCTGCCCGATCTGTGGGATCCGGCGACCGACCGCGCGACGCGCAGCGAACGGGTCGAACTCCCGCCGGGCGGTGTGCTGGTGGTGCACGGCCCGCTCCTGCTGGGGCACTGGTTCCCGTTCGACCTCACGGTGCATCTGCGGCTGTCGCCGGGCGCGCTCCGCCGCCGCACCGACGAGACCGAGCAGTGGACCCTGCCCGCCTTCGAGCGGTACGAGCGGGAGGTCGGACCGGCCGAGGCCGCCGACGTCCTCGTACGGACCGATGATCCGCGCCACCCCGCCTGGGCGCTCCGGGAGGGCTGACCAGAGCCGGTGCACGGCGCCCGCCGGGTGCGCCGGCATCCTGCCCGTCCTACGGATGTCATGGGATGCCGCCCGTCCACTGGGGTGTTTTGGCACGCTGGCCGTCGGCGTCGGCGTCGGCGTCGGTGTCATGGCACTGGCGGGCGTCGGCCGGGCAGCGCGACTGCCCGCGCGCCGGGACCCTGCCCGTGGCACGGATGTCCTGGGATGCCGTCCGTCCCCTGGGATGTCACGGCATCCCGCCCGTCCTCACGGATGTCACGGCGCGTCGGCCGTCTGCGCCGGTGTCATGGCACTGGCGGGCGTCCGCCGGGCAGCGCGACCGCCCGCGCGCCGGCCCGGCAGCCCGCCGCAGCGGCCGTCACCGGGTCGGCGCCCGTCAACAGGGTCGCCAGGAACGCGCCGTTGAACGCGTCGCCCGCCCCGGTGGAGTCGACGGCCCGCGCGGGTTCCGGCGGAACGCGCGCCGTCACCGCGCCGTCCGACGCCACCAGCGCGCCGTCCGGTCCGAGTGTCACGACGACGAGCGGGAACCGGCGGCTCAGCTCGGCCGCCGCCTTCTCCGCGTCCGGGACTCCGGCGAGCAGCCGTGCCTCGTCCGCGTTCGGCAGGAGTAAGCCGACCCCGTCCGCCGCCGCGAGGAACCGGTCGGCGCCCAGGCGCGCGATGAAGCCCGCGGACGCGGGGTCCACGCTCACCGGGACACCGCGCGCCGCCGCCGACTCCAGGGCGGCACGCACCACTTGACGGCTCGTGGCGGCGAAGAGGAGATAGCCGGAGATGTGCAGCCGGCCCACCCCGTCGAGCAGCGCCGCCGACCAGTCGGCGGCGGCGAGTCGCAGGACGGCACCGCTGTCGGTCAGGAAGGTGCGTTCGGCGGAGGGGTCGACCAGCGAGACGACGGTCGCGGTCGGCGCGTCGTCGTCGACGACGAGCAGCGGCTTGACGCCCGCCGATCTGAGCTGTGCGTCGTGCCAGTCCGCGGCGTCCGCGCCGACCCTGCCCAGCAGCCGGACGTCCGCGCATCCCGTGGAGACCGCCCAGCACGCCGCGTTGGCCCCCGCGCCGCCCGGCAGGGTGCGGATCTCGGCGGCGGTGTCCGTGCCGTGCGCGAGCGGCGTGCGGTGCCGGGCCACCACGTCGGTGACCACGTCCCCGACGATCAGCAGCGCGCCCGCGCCGTCACCGGGGCGGGCGGGGCCCCCGGCGGGACAGGAGCCGCCGACGGGGCCCGGACCGCTCACCGCGCCGCCGCGATCAGCGCCGCCAGCCGCACATTGCCGCGTACGGCGGCCAGATTCGCCTCCAGGGACGCTCCGTCGGTACGCCGCATCAACTCACCCAGCAGGAACGGCGTCACCGCCTGCCCGCCGATGCCCCGCTCCCGGCACTCCGACAGCGCCTCGGCGAGCACCCGGTCGTGCAGCCGGGGGTCGAGCTGTTCCGCCTCCGGCACCGGATTGGCGACGATGAGCGCGGCTTCCGGCCCGCCGAGCGCGTCCTGCGCGGCCATCACCGCCGCCACCTCCTCCGGGGTGTCCACCGTCCAGTCGACGGGCTCGCCGGACGACGTCAGATAGAACCCGGGGAAGTACTCCGTGCCGTACCCGAGGATCCCCACGCCCAGGGTCTCCAGGCGCTGGAGGGTCGCCGGTACGTCGAGGATCGACTTCACGCCCGCGCAGACCACCGTGATCCGGGTCTGCGCGAGCAGCCGCAGGTCCGCCGACTCGTCCTGCGCCCCGATCCAGTCGCGGTGGACACCGCCCAGACCGCCGGTCGCGAAGACCCGGACACCGGCGCGGGCGGCGAGGAACGCCGTCGCGGACACCGTCGTCGCCCCACTGGCCCCGGTGGCCAGCGCGGGCGCGAGATCGCGGTGGCCCAGCTTCCGGACGGACGGATCACCGGCGATCCGCTCCAACTGGTCCTTGTCCAAGCCCACATGGGCCCGGCCGTCCAGCACGGCGACGGTGGCGGGGACGGCGCCGCCGGACCGTACCAGCGCTTCCAGCTCCTCGGCGACGGCCAGATTGCGCGGACGCGGCAGACCGTGCGCGATGATCGTCGACTCCAGGGCGACGACGGGTCGGCGGGCGTCGAGCGCGTCCCGCACCTCGGAGGACAGCAGCAGTGTCGTGTCAGGCATGTCCCATCCCTGGCACGGGACGGGGCCCCGCAAACGTCCCGCCTCCGCCGGGAGCCGGGGGCGGGACGGGACGGAGACCTGCCTGTGCGAACGGCGGGCGGGCCGGGGAGGCGCGGGACGGCCCGTCAGAACAGCGGTGCGGGCAGCACGCCCTCCAGCGCCAGCAGTTGGCGCTTGGTCTCCAGACCGCCCCCGAATCCGCCCAGGCCGCCGCCGCTCTCCACCACCCGGTGGCACGGCACGACGATCGGCAGCGGGTTGGACCCCATCGCCGCGCCGACCGCCTGGGCCGAGCCCGGACTGCCGACACGGTCGGCCAGATCGCCGTACCCGACCACCGTCCCGTACGGAACGCCGGCCGCCAGCTCCCGCAGCACCTGCCGGTTGAAGCCCCCCGACAGCGACCAGTCCAGCGGCAGCCCGAACTCCCGGAGAGTGCCGTCGAAGAAGGCCGCCAGCTGACGTATCGGCTCGGCCAGGCGGCCCGCCGGATCCTCGACGGGCTCGGCGCCGAGCCGGCCCCTCAGCTGCCGAAGTGCCGCGTCCCGACGCCCGGTCGTGGCGTGGAAGACAACCGTCACAAGTCCTTCACCGGTGGCGGCCAGCAGGAGTGGGCCGATGTCGCTTCCGACGACGGCCCACTCCAGCGACTGCGCGTTGCTGTCCATGCCGACCACGCTACGGGCCGGGTCCGACAACGCGCTCCGGCCTGCTCAGTCAGCTCACCGCGTCCCGAACGATGTCGGGGTTGTTGGTGATGATGCCGTCCACGCCGAACCCGTCCACGCGCAGCGCGCCCGCGGCGTCGTTGACCGTCCAGGTGTTGACCTGGAGCCGCTTGCCGTGCGCGCCCTTCAGCCGGTGCACGGCGGCCACGTACTCGGCGGTCAGCGAGGAGTGCGTCGGGTTGATCTGGTCGGTGAACGCCGCGTACGACGGCAGGTCGGCCACCGCCGGCGTACCGAGGAATCCGGTGGTCACATCGGGTCGCTGCTCGTGCACCGCCTTCACGCTGGCCGCGCCGAAGCTCTGGATCACGAGCCTGCTCCGCACGTGCGCCCGGTCGAGCCAGCCCTCCGCGCGGAGCACCCGCAGGACGTCCTTCTCGATGCCCGGGTACAGCTCGGGCGCCTTGATCTCCAGAAGGAGCTTCTGCCGGTTCTCCCCGACGGTGTCCAGGTACTGCTTCAGCGTCGGCACCCGCGCGCCCGCCCACTCGGCGCCGAACCAGCTGCCCGCGTCCAGCCGCGCGATCTCGGCGGCGGTGAAGTCCCTCACACTCCATGGAGCGCGGTCGGGGAACACCTGCTCGGCGTCGGTGGTGCGCTTGAGATCGGTGTCGTGCAGGACGACCAACTCGCCGTCCTTCGTACGCTGGACGTCGTTCTCGACCCAGTCGATGCCCAGGTCGTCCGCCTTGTCGACGGCGGCGAGCGTGTTCTCCGGCGCGTAGGCGGAGGCGCCGCGGTGCGCGATGACCAGCGGATCGGCGCCGTGCCGGGCGGAGACGGGGGACGTCTCCGGGGCCGTGACGCGCGGCGCGGCGGCCGTCGTGGTCCCCGGCAGAACCAGCGCGGCGGCTCCCAGCAGCGCGACGGCCGTGGTCACAGAGGTGCGTGCGTACACGTGGACTCCTTGCGTCGATCGATCACAGACGGGCCGAGAGTGACAGTCGGCGGCCAACACGCGACAGGCGAAGGTTGGCCACAACGTGAACGGAATGCGCCCGAGGAGGCCCCGGAGGCGGTCTCCAAGTCGACATAAGGGTGACCTGATGTTTGCTTGCCGTGCCGCTGGCCATACCCTCGCCCCCGAAGCCAACGCTTCGGCAGACGGCTCCCCAGGAGCGGAGGGCGTACCGCATGCAGGGCACCACCGACGAATTCAGCTACGGCCTGATCACCCCCGTGGCGGCCTTCCTCATGGCCTGCCTCGGCGGCGCGCTGGGCCTGCGCTGCGCCATCAGATCCCTGCACACACCGGAACCGGGACGCAGGGCCGGCTGGCTCGGGCTCGCCGCCGTCGCCATCGGCTCGGGCGTCTGGACGATGCACTTCATCGCCATGATGGGCTTCGCGGTGGCGGAGACCCCGGTCGCCTACGACCCGGCCACGACCTTCGCCAGCCTCGCCCTCGCGATCGTCATGGTCGGCGTCGGCCTCTTCATCGTGGGATACCGCGGCACCACCACCATGGCCCTGATCACCGGCGGTACCGTCACCGGCCTCGGCATCGCGAGCATGCACTACCTCGGAATGGCCGGAATCCGGCTGGAGGGCCACGTCGAGTACGACACCCCGACCGTCGTCGGCTCCGTCGTGATCGCCGTCGTCGCGGCCACCACGGCGCTCTGGGCCGCCACGTCCCTCCACAGCCTCCTGATGAGCCTGGCGGCCAGCGTGGCGATGGGCATCGCCGTGACCGGCATGCACTACATGGGCATGGCAGCCGTCCATGTCCATCTGCGTGCGCCCGGCGCCGTCGCCGAGGGGGCCGAGGGAGCCGAACCGGCCGCGACGCTCCTCGGGCCGATGCTGGTGGGCCCCGGCGTCTTCCTGCTGCTCGCGGCCGTCGTCGTGATCTTCGACCCGCTGATGGTCACGGGCCGCCAGGAACGGCCCGGACCGGTGCCGCCCGGCGGGCGGGGGCGCCAGGAGCGCCCCCTGCCCGGCGTACCGGCCCAGCGGACCCGCCCGGAGCCCCGGTACGGGGCGACCGCCGACGAGGCGGTCTCCGGGCCGTCCGGGGGCGGGTCGCGGGGCGTCCACGACTGGTGATCCACACCCGACTGTCAGTGGGTGGTCGTACGGTGGATGCATGCGGCCAGTTTCCAAGATCGAACGTACTTCGGCGCCTTTTGAGGTCATCAGCTCCTACGAGCCCAGCGGCGACCAGCCGACGGCGATCGCGGACCTGGAGCGCCGCATCCGCGCGGGCGAGAAGGATGTCGTGCTGCTCGGCGCCACCGGCACCGGCAAGTCGGCCACCACGGCCTGGATGATCGAGAAGCTCCAGCGCCCGACCCTGGTGATGGCTCCGAACAAGACGCTGGCGGCCCAGCTGGCGAACGAGTTCCGCGAGCTGCTGCCCAACAACGCCGTCGAGTACTTCGTCTCGTACTACGACTACTACCAGCCCGAGGCGTACGTCCCCCAGTCGGACACCTACATCGAGAAGGACTCCTCGATCAACGACGAGGTGGAGCGGCTGCGCCATTCGGCGACGAATTCGCTGCTCACCCGCCGTGACGTGGTCGTGGTCGCCTCCGTCTCCTGCATCTACGGCCTCGGTACGCCGCAGGAGTACGTGGACCGGATGGTGCCGCTGAGGGTCGGCGAGGAGTACGACCGGGACGAGCTGCTGCGCCGCTTCGTCGACATCCAGTACACGCGCAACGACATGGCGTTCACCCGCGGCACCTTCCGGGTCCGCGGCGACACCATCGAGATCTTCCCGGTCTACGAGGAGCTGGCCGTCCGCATCGAGATGTTCGGTGACGAGATCGAGGCCCTGTCCACGCTGCATCCCCTGACCGGCGAGATCATCAGCGACGACCGGGAGCTCTACGTCTTCCCCGCCAGCCACTACGTGGCGGGCCCGGAGCGCATGGAGAAGGCGGTCAACGGCATCGAGCGCGAGCTGGAGGAGCGCCTGGCCGAGCTGGACAGACAGGGCAAGCTCCTGGAGTCCCAGCGGCTGCGCATGCGCACCACGTACGACATCGAGATGATGCGCCAGATCGGCTCCTGCTCCGGTATCGAGAACTACTCGATGCACTTCGACGACCGCTCGCCGGGCACCGCGCCCAACACCCTCCTCGACTACTTCCCCGAGGACTTCCTGCTGGTCATCGACGAGTCGCACGTCACCGTCCCGCAGATCGGCGCGATGTACGAGGGCGACGCGTCCCGCAAGCGCACCCTGGTCGACCACGGCTTCCGGCTGCCCTCCGCGCTCGACAACCGCCCGCTGAAGTGGGAGGAGTTCCAGGAGCGCGTGGGCCAGACCGTCTATCTGTCGGCCACCCCGGGCAAATACGAACTCTCCCGCGGCGACGGCCATGTGGAGCAGATCATCCGCCCCACCGGGCTCGTCGACCCGGAGGTCGTCGTCAAGCCCACCGAGGGCCAGATCGACGACCTGGTGCACGAGATCCGCGCCCGCACCGAGAAGGACGAGCGCGTCCTGGTCACCACCCTCACCAAGAAGATGGCCGAGGACCTGACCGACTACTTCCTCGAACTGGGCGTGCAGGTCCGCTATCTGCACAGCGACGTCGACACCCTGCGCCGTATCGAGCTGCTGCGCGAGCTGCGCGCGGGGGAGTACGACGTCCTGGTCGGCATCAACCTCCTGCGTGAGGGTCTCGACCTTCCCGAGGTGTCGCTCGTGGCGATCCTCGACGCCGACAAGCAGGGCTTCCTGCGCTCGGGGACGTCGCTGATCCAGACGATCGGCCGCGCGGCGCGGAACGTCTCGGGCCAGGTCCACATGTACGCGGACAAGATCACCCCGGCGATGGAGCAGGCCATCGACGAGACCAACCGCCGACGCGAGAAGCAGATCGCGTACAACACCGAGCGCGGTCTCGACCCGCAGCCGCTGCGCAAGAAGATCAACGACATCGTCGCGACCATCGCGCGCGAGGAGGTCGACACCGAGGCACTGCTCGGCACCGGCTACCGCCAGGGCAAGGAGGGCAGGCCCGCGAAGGCACCGGTCCCGTCGCTCTCCGCCCGGTCCGGCAAGGCCGGCAAGCAGGCCGCCGTGGCCACCGACCGGCCCGCGGCCGAACTGGCCGGGATCATCGAGGAGATGACCGAACGCATGCGCGCGGCGGCCGCGGATCTCCAGTTCGAGGTGGCCGCGCGACTCCGCGACGAAGTGGGCGAACTGAAGAAGGAGCTGCGGCAGATGAGGGAAGTGGGGCTCGCCTGACGCGGTGGGCCGTGGTGTGTTGCAAGACCGACACAAAAACGGCCGAAGTCTCCTGCGCTGTCCGAGTGACTGCGTAGGGTACTGGACAACCGCACACATGGACGGTTGCGGGGGAACTTCCGAGAGGGGACAGCGCGTGGTGGACGTATCCAAGGGCAGTGCGCCCGGGGGCCCTGGGGTCAACCTGACCAAGGGTCAGGCCATCAGCCTGGAGAAGAGGGGCGGCGGCACGCTGACCGCGGTGCGCATGGGGCTCGGCTGGCAAGCCGCCCCGCGCCGTGGCCTGTTCGGGTCCCGCACCCGCGAGATCGACCTGGACGCGTCGGCCGTGCTCTTCGCCGACAAGCAGCCGGTCGACGTCGTCTTCTTCCGTCACCTTGTCAGCGACGACGGCTCCGTACGGCACACCGGTGACAACCTCGTCGGCGGCGCCGGACAGGGCGGCGACGACGAGGCGATCCTCGTCGATCTCCAGCGGGTCCCGGTGCACATCGACCAGATCGTCTTCACGGTGAACTCGTTCACCGGCCAGACGTTCCAGGAGGTGCAGAACGCCTTCTGCCGCATCGTCGACGAGACCAACGGCGACGAGCTCGCCCGCTACACGCTCGACGGCGGCGGTCAGTACACCGCGCAGATCATGGCGAAGGTGCACCGCGCCGGCGCCGGCTGGCAGATGACCGCCCTGGGCAACCCGGCCAACGGCCGCACGTTCCAGGACCTGATGCCGGCGATCCTGCCGCACCTGTAGGCGCGGCTCCCGCCAGCGCACGCGCAGCTCCCGGAGGCAAGGCCGCCGGGAGCTGCACCGCTTGACGGACGGCCCGGCGGGGCGGCGCGCCGCCCCGCGTCACGCACCACGTATCACCACGCACCACCACGCAACGACATCACTACGGGGCACCACGCGTGACCGACGAGGGGACAGAGGCGATGACTGCCGAACTGGTCCGGGGGCAGAACCATCCCTTGCCCCACAGCCGACTGGAGATCCGGGTGACGGCCGGAGCGCCCGTCCTCGCGTGCGCCACCCTCGGCGACGAGCGGGGCACCGTCCTCGGCGCCGAGTGGATCGCCCACCCGGGCTCGCCCACCCTCCCCGGCATCGAGGTGTCCCGGCAGGCCGCCGCCGGGCTGCGGTTCCACGTCGACCTGGAGGCCGTGCCCGACCGCGCGCATCTCGTGCACGTCCTGCTCGCGCTCCCCGAGGGGGGTGGCGGACCGGCCAGGTTCGGCACCACCGCCTCCCCGTTCGCCGCCGTCACCGCCACCGACGGCACGGAGATCGCCAGCTTCACCATCACCGGCCTGGAGGCCGAGTCCGCCGTCATCGCCCTGGAGCTCTACCGCAGACAGGGCGCCTGGAAGGTCCGCGCGGTCGGCCAGGGTTACGCGGGCGGGCTCGCCGAGCTGTTCGGCGACCAGGGCGTGCCGCAGGCCCGCGAGTTCGCCGCCGGGATCCAGGAAGCGGTGGCCCGGCACATGTCCAGCGCGATCCAGGCCCCCCTGACCGGCACACCGGACGGTGTACGGGTGCGCGCCGACGGAACGGCCGCGGCCGCCCAGCCCGGCCAGACCGCCGGCGGCGCCGCGGGAGCGGCACCCTCGCCGGGCGCGGGTGCGACACCCGGCCCCGGCGTCGCACCGCACCAACTGCCCGGCACCCCCGGCCCACAGCCGGGCGGCACCGCCGACGGCCAGGGACAGCAGCCGGCCGCCGCCGCCCACGGCGCCGCCGGCGGACGGGTCAACTACACCCACCCGCGCCGGCAGAACACAGCCCCGCCCACCCCGCCGCCCGCGTCACCCCCGGCCCAGCCCGGCGAGCCGCCGCGCCCCGTCGCGGGCGACGCGACCGGCTGGTCGATGGAGGAGCGCCTGTACAACCAGGTGTGGGGCATGTTCGAGGACCTGGCCCGCGCCACCGCCGCCTACCGCAGCGCCGTCGACTTCGCCGAGTCCCGCATGGACCAGGAGCTGGACCGTGTCCTGTCCGACCCGCGCAGCCGGATCGGCGGCACCGGCGACGCGGCCCGCGAGGCCGCCCGCGCCAAGCGCGACCGGCTCACCGATCAGGCCCGCGAGGCCCTCGACCGCGACCTCGGCCAGCTCGCCGCCGAATCCGAGGTCGTCGAGCCCGCACTGCCGCCCGCGTACGCCCGCTGGGACAACCCCGTCTGGCACGCCTACCGCGTTCCGATGGACAACCCGATGGCGCTGCGCCTCGGCGATCTGCACCTGCCCGAGCGCACCGACCTGCGCATCCCCATGCTGGTCAGGCTCCCGCTGGAGCGCGGTCTGTGGATCGACAGCGGCCGGTCGGGCTCCGAGGCCGCCCTGATGCTGGACGAGGGTCAGTTGCGGGCACTCGCCATGGACAACGCGGTCGGTCACGCGGCCCGGCTCCTCGCGGCGTACCCGCCGGGCGAGTTCACCGTCCATGTGATCGACGCGGCGGGCTCGGCCGCGGGCTCGCTCGCCCCGCTGGTGGCCGCAGGCGTGCTCGGCCAGCCGCCGGCGACCGGTGCCGGAGGCGTCGCCGCCGTCCTCGCTCAGCTCACCCAGCGCGTGGACCTGGTGCAGATGGCGATCAGGGGCGGCGCGGCCGACTCCCTGCCGCCCGGTCTCGACACCGCCGAGCAACTGCTCATCGTCAACGACTTCCCGCACGGCTTCGACGACCGCGCGGTCACCCAGCTGCGCTACCTCGCCGACGAGGGCCCGGCCGTCGGGGTCCATCTGATGATGGTCGCCGACCGGGAGGACGCCACCGCCTACGGCCCGGTGCTCGACCCGCTCTGGCGGTCGCTGCTGCGCATCACGC
The DNA here is from genome assembly GCF_055583685.1 of Streptomyces sp. NPDC104581. NCBI lineage: Bacteria > Bacillati > Actinomycetota > Actinomycetes > Kitasatosporales > Streptomycetaceae > Streptomyces > Streptomyces sp. NPDC104581. The sequence goes on along the minus strand of NZ_JBVJNN010000035.1, from coordinate 38,618 downwards.
CGGTCGCCGACGACCACCTCGCCGACCCCTGGGTGGGGCACGCGTGGACGTTCGAGCCGCTGACGATGCCGCCCGGCACCCAGATACTGCGGCGGGTTCTCGAACAGGTCGCCGAGGCGCGCCGGGCCTGGCGCCGCTGACCCCTGGCCTCACTTGACCTGGTCTTTTACCATCTCTTGGGTTTTCCTGTACTCTGCATTGAACGGAGGGGAGTACTCCCGCACCGCGACGTACCCGTCAATACGGACCGCCATCGGTCCCGGGGCGTCGGCCCGCGCAGAGACGAGACAGTCTCGGGTGGAAGAGACCTCCGGCAGCGACGACGCTGATCAGTAGCCGTACGAAGCCGGAGGCACAGTGGACGTTTCATTGACCCTGTGGGTGCTGACCATTCTTGGTCTGTGTGCCCTGATCGCGGTCGACTTCTTCATCGGGCGCAAGCCCCATGACGTGTCGATCAAGGAAGCCGGAACCTGGACGATCGTCTGGATCGTCCTCGCGGTGCTGTTCGGCATCGGGCTGCTGGTGTTCGGCGACAGCCAGGCCTCGGGCGAGTTCTTCGCCGGATTCATCACCGAGAAGTCGCTCAGTGTCGACAATCTCTTCGTCTTCGTCCTGATCATGGCGAAGTTCTCGGTGCCCTCACACCTCCAGCAGCGGGTGCTGCTCGTCGGTGTGCTCATCGCCCTCGTGCTGCGGGCGATCTTCATCGCGGCGGGCGCGGCGATCATCGCCAGCTTCTCGTGGGTCTTCTACATCTTCGGCGCGTTCCTGATCTACACCGCCTGGAAGCTCATCCAGGAGGCGCGCTCCGACGAGGAGGAGGACGAGTTCGAGGAGAACCGCCTCCTGAAGTCGATCGAGAACCGCTTCGGTGTCGCCGACAGGTACCACGGTACGAAGCTGTTCATCCGGAACAACGGCAAGCGCGTGCTGACCCCGCTGATGGTGGTCATGCTCGCCATCGGCACCACCGACGTGCTGTTCGCGCTGGACTCGATCCCCGCGATCTTCGGCCTGACCCAGGACCCGTACATCGTCTTCACCGCCAACGCCTTCGCCCTGATGGGTCTGCGGCAGCTGTACTTCCTGATCGGCGGCCTGCTCAAGAAGCTGGTCCACCTCAGTTACGGCCTGTCGGTGATCCTCGGCTTCATCGGCGTCAAGCTGGTGCTGCACGCGCTGCACGAGAGCGGGGTCCATGTCCCCGAGATCTCGATCCCGTTCTCGCTCGCCGTGATCTGCGGCGTGCTGATCATCACCACGATCACCAGCCTGATCGCCTCCAGGAAGCAGGCGGAGCGCGAGGCTGCCGAGGGCGGGGACGGCGACCACAGGGACGGCGCGGACAAGACCGGCATCGGGGCCTGACGCCACGGCGCGCGAGCGCCCGCCGCTACCAGCCGCGTTCGCGCCAGGCCGGAAGCTGCGGGCGCTCGCTGCCGAGCGTGGTGTCGTCGCCGTGTCCCGGATACACCCAGGTCTCGTCCGGCAGCCGGTCGAAGAGCTTCGTCTCGACGTCGCCGAGCAGGCTGGCGAAGGCGTCCGGGTCCTGGTGGGTGTTGCCCACACCGCCGGGGAAGAGGCAGTCGCCGGTGAAGAGGTGCGGGTGGCCGTGCGGGTCGTCGTAGACCAGGGCGATCGAGCCCGGCGTATGGCCGACGAGATGCCGGGCGGTCAGCTCGACGCGGCCGAACCGGATCGTGTCGCCGTCCTCGACCAGGACGTCGGTCGGGACCGGGATCCCCTCGGCGTCGTACCGCCCGGCGTACGTCACGGCGCCGGTGGCCGCCACGATCTCGGCCAGTGCCTGCCAGTGGTCGCCGTGCCGGTGGGTGGTGACGACGGACGCGATGCCGTCGCCACCGATCAGCGTCAGCAGCGTCGCCGCGTCGTTCGCCGCGTCGATCAGCAACTGCTCCCCGGTGGCCCGGCAGCGCAGCAGATAGGCGTTGTTGTTCATCGGGCCGACGGCGACCTTGGAGATCATCAGGTCGGTCAACTCGTGCACGTCGGCCGGTCCGTCGAGCTTCACGGCTCCGCTGTAAGTCATACGGTCCAGCCTATAGCGGGGGCAGTACGGGCAGGGTGGCCTCCGGCGTACTGAGGGCCGCCCCGTCCCGGCGGCCGGCGAGCCAGCCCATGAGGTCGGGCGCGGGGCCGGTGACGGCGGCCGGGGTGCCGTCGGCGCGGCCGGTGCGCCAGGTGGCACCCTCGGGCGTGGTCAGGGTCAGCGGAGGTACGTCCGGGTGCCCGGCGAAGCGCTCGGTCAGGAAGTCGATCTCGCGGTGGACGAATCCGCCCGGGAGGTCTTCGATTTCCAGGCCGATGCCCAGGTCGACATGGTGCAGCTCGACCTCGACGAGCCTGCGGAACGGGACCCGGGCGGCCACGTCGGTCACACCGTTGCGGAGCGCGACGGTACGGGTCCAGTCGGCGGGGACGGCGGCCACGCGCTGGAAGCGGTCGGCGGTGGCGCGTACGTCGGCGAGCTGTGCGTCGAGGGGCCGGGGGGCGTCGCGCTCGATGTCGGCGTCGCGGGTGACCGCGTCCGGATACATCGGCCGCCCTTCGAGCACATTGACCAGTGCGTCACCGTTCCTGGCGATATGGGCCAGTACATGGCCGCGGCTCCAGCCCGGCAGCCGTGACGCCTCGGCGGCGGAGGCGTTGTCCAGTCGGGTGACCGCGCCGAGGAGCCGCTCGGTCGCTTCGCGTAGGGATTCCAGGTCGCGCACATGATCGAGCATGGGGCCGACGATAGCCCCACCACTCCTTCGGGTGAAGGTGGCGACCGGCGGCCGTAAATCGAATGCGCGTGCTATAGGCTCGTCGGAGGCATCCTGGTTGGGGAGCCCTCGCAGCCCGGTGCCCCAGTGACCCGGGTCTCCCCGTTTGGCAGTCCATCGCTCTGGCGACCCCCATTACCCTGGGACGGGGGCTCCGCCCCTGCTTCTCTCTAGAAAGGTGCGGACCGGCGTGGCCGACCGTCTCATCGTCCGTGGCGCTCGCGAACACAATCTCAAGAACGTCTCGCTCGACCTCCCCCGTGACTCCCTGATCGTCTTCACCGGGCTCTCCGGGTCGGGCAAGTCCTCCCTCGCGTTCGACACGATCTTCGCCGAGGGACAGCGTCGCTATGTCGAGTCGCTGTCCTCCTACGCCCGGCAGTTCCTCGGCCAGATGGACAAGCCCGACGTCGACTTCATCGAGGGTCTCTCGCCGGCCGTCTCCATCGACCAGAAGTCGACGTCCCGCAACCCCCGGTCGACGGTCGGCACGATCACCGAGGTCTACGACTACCTCCGGCTGCTCTTCGCCCGTATCGGCAAGCCGCACTGCCCCGAGTGCGGCCGGCCGATCGCCCGCCAGTCGCCGCAGGCCATCGTCGACAAGGTCCTGGAGCTGCCCGAGGGCAGCCGCTTCCAGGTGCTGTCGCCGCTGATCAGGGAGCGCAAGGGGGAGTTCGTCGACCTGTTCTCCGACCTCCAGACCAAGGGGTACAGCCGGGCTCGCGTCGACGGGCGGACCATCCAGCTCAGCGAGCCGCCGAAGCTGAAGAAGCAGGAGAAGCACACCATCGAGGTGGTCGTCGACCGCCTCACGGTCAAGGGCAGCGCCAAGCGCCGGCTGACCGACTCGGTCGAGACCGCGCTCGGACTCTCCGGCGGCATGGTGGTCCTGGACTTCGTCGACCTCCCGGAGGACGACCCCGAGCGCGAGCGGATGTACTCGGAGCATCTCTACTGCCCGTACGACGACCTGTCCTTCGAGGAGCTGGAGCCCCGCTCCTTCTCCTTCAACTCGCCCTTCGGCGCCTGCCCGGACTGCACGGGCATCGGCACCCGCATGGAGGTCGACGCGGAGCTGATCGTCCCCGACGAGGAGAAGTCGCTCGACGAGGGCGCGATCCACCCCTGGTCGCACGGCCACACGAAGGAGTACTTCGGCCGGATGATCGGGGGGCTGGCGCAGGCCGTCGGCTTCCGTACGGACATCCCGTGGGCCGGACTGCCGCAGCGTGCCAAGAAGGCCCTGCTGTACGGCCACAAGACCCAGGTCGAGGTGCGGTACCGGAACCGGTACGGCCGCGAGAGGGCCTACACGACCCCGGCGTTCGAAGGCGCCGTCTCCTTCGTCAAGCGGCGGCACTCGGAGGCGGAGAGCGACACCAGCAGGGAGCGCTTCGAGGGGTACATGCGCGAGGTGCCCTGCCCCACCTGCCGGGGCACCCGCCTCAAGCCGCTCGTCCTGGCGGTCACGGTCATGGACAGGTCCATCGCCGACATCTCCGCGATGTCCATCAGCGAGTGCGCCGACTTCCTCGGCAAGATGACGCTGAACGCCAGGGACAAGAAGATCGCCGAGCGGGTCCTCAAGGAGGTCAACGAACGGCTGCGGTTCCTGGTCGACGTCGGTCTGGACTATCTCTCGCTCAACCGCGCGGCCGGCACCCTCTCCGGCGGCGAGGCACAGCGCATCCGGCTCGCCACCCAGATCGGCTCCGGTCTGGTCGGCGTCCTCTACGTGCTGGACGAGCCGTCGATCGGTCTGCACCAGCGCGACAATCACCGGCTGATCGAGACCCTCATCCGGCTGCGCGACATGGGCAACACCCTGATCGTCGTGGAGCACGACGAGGACACCATCAAGGTGGCCGACTGGATCGTCGACATCGGCCCGGGCGCCGGCGAGCACGGCGGCAAGGTCGTCCACTCGGGCCCCTTGAAGGGGCTGCTGGCCAACGAGGAGTCGATCACCGGGCAGTACCTCGCCCGCGAGAAGGTCATCCCGACCCCGGACGTCCGCAGGCCGGTCGACCCCGGGCGCGGGCTCACCGTCCACGGAGCGCGGGAGAACAACCTGCGGGACATCGACGTGTCGTTCCCGCTCGGCCTGTTCACCGCGGTCACGGGTGTCTCCGGATCCGGCAAGTCGACCCTGGTCAACGACATCCTCTACACGCACCTGGCCCGCGAGCTGAACGGCGCCAAGTCGGTGCCGGGGCGCCACACCCGGGTCGACGGGGACGACCTGGTCGACAAGGTCGTGCATGTCGACCAGTCGCCCATCGGCCGTACGCCCCGGTCCAACCCGGCCACCTACACCGGTGTCTTCGACCATGTGCGCAAGCTCTTCGCCGAGACGATGGAGGCGAAGGTCCGCGGCTATCTGCCGGGACGCTTCTCCTTCAACGTCAAGGGCGGCCGCTGCGAGAACTGCGCGGGCGACGGCACGATCAAGATCGAGATGAACTTCCTGCCCGACGTGTACGTCCCGTGCGAGGTCTGCCACGGCGCGCGCTACAACCGGGAGACCCTGGAGGTCCACTACAAGGGCAAGTCCATCGCCGAGGTGCTGGACATGCCCATCGAGGAGGGGCTCGACTTCTTCGAGGCCGTCCCGACGATCTCGCGCCATCTCAAGACGCTCAACGAGGTGGGTCTGGGCTATGTGCGGCTCGGTCAGTCCGCGCCGACCCTCTCGGGCGGCGAGGCGCAGCGCGTGAAGCTGGCCAGCGAGCTCCAGAAGCGGTCCACGGGCCGCACGGTGTACGTGCTGGACGAGCCCACCACCGGTCTCCACTTCGACGACATCAGCAAGCTGATCACGGTGCTGTCGGGACTGGTCGACAAGGGCAACACGGTGATCGTCATCGAGCACAACCTGGATGTCATCAAGACGGCGGACTGGGTCATCGACATGGGTCCCGAGGGCGGCAGCGGCGGCGGGCTCGTCGTCGCCGAGGGCACACCGGAGCAGGTGGCCGGAGTGGCGACCAGCCACACCGGCAAGTTCCTCCGGGAGATCCTGGACGCGGAGCGGATCAGCGACGCGGCCCCCTCCGCCCGGACGAAGCCGCCGGCCCGCAAGACGGCGGCCAAGAGGGCCGCGGCGGGCACGGCGAAGTCCGCCGCGGGCACGGCCCCGGCCAAGAAGACCGCGGCACGGTCACGCAAGTCCTGACCCCGGCGGGCCGAGGTGTCGCCGTGCGGCGCCTCGGCCCGACTCACGCGCCAGATCTGGGTCAGAATGGGCACCTTCCATCAATCGGCAGGATGAGAGATGAAGGTGTCCGAGCAGCAGCGCGGCGACAGCGACTCCGTCGTCCGGATCATGGCAGAAGTCCTCGAAGCCGATGAGTTGAAGCCGTCCGACAGCTTCTACGACTTCGGCGGCACATCCCTCCAAGCGGTACGAATATGCACCCGCGTCAAGAGAGAGCTGGGCATCAGGGTCTCTCCCGACACGGTCTTCGACAGCGACACGGTCGCCGACTTCACCGCCGCTGTGATCGCCAGTGGCGAAGCCGTCTGACGGGGACGGGGACCGACTTCTCATGGCTCGCGTGGCCCGCTCGTCCCGCATCCCCGAGGTGCGGCTCATCCATGAGGCCGTCGCCTCACAGGCCCGGCTCCGGCCGGACGCCACGGCACTCGTCTTCGAGGGCCGGCATGTCAGCTACCGGACGCTCGACCTGGCGGCGCGGGCGTACACCGTGGAACTCGGCCGCCTCGGTGTGGGCCCAGGACAGCTGGTGCCCGTGCTGCTGCCGCGTTCCCCGCGGCTGGTCGCCGTGCTCCTCGCCGTACTCCGGCTCGGCGCCGCCTACGCGGCGCTGGACCCGAAACTCCCCGCCGACCGGCTGCGCACCGTGCTCGGCATGCTGGCGCCGCCCGTCGTGGTGGGCCGGCCGGCGGCCGAGGCCCCGTCCGCCGGCGCGGCCATCGGCGGGCGCGCCGTCTGGAGTCCGCCCGACGAGGAGCTGAGCGAGGCGGCCGTCCGCGCCCCGGCGCCCGACTCCGAGCCCGACTCCGAGCCCGACTCCGAGCCCGCGCAGGCGCCGAAGCCCGACGGCGCCGCGCCGGCCACCGTGTTCTTCACGTCGGGCACCACCGGCACCCCCAAGGGCGTGCTCTCCCCGCACCGCGCCACCACCCGGCTCTTCGGCCCGGACGGCTTCGCCGACTTCGGCCCCGGCCGTGTGATGACCCAGGCCGCCCCCGTCTCCTGGGACGCGTTCACCCTCGAACTGTGGGGCATGCTGACCACCGGCGGCACGGTCGTGCTCGTCGACGGCGACTACTTCCTCCCCGACGACCTCGCCGAACTCGTCCGGTCCACGGGCCTCGACACCGTCTGGCTCACCGCCGCGCTCTTCAACCTCTTCGTGGACGAGGACCCCGACTGCTTCACCGGACTGCGCCAGGTGTTCACCGGCGGTGAGCGGCTCTCCGCCCCGCACGTCCGGGCCTTCCTCGCCCGCCACCCCGGGATCACGCTGCTCAACGGCTACGGCCCGGTCGAGTGCTGCGTCTTCGTCACCACCCACCGGATCCGACCGGCCGACTGCGAGGCCGAGTACGGCATCCCGCTCGGCACGGCCGTCCCCGGCACCACGCTTCACATCCTCGACGGCGCCCGCGAGGTCCCGCGCGGCGCGCTCGGCGAGATCTGTGTCTCCGGGGAGGGGCTGGCCGGCGGTTACCTCGGCGACGAGCGGGCCACGGCGGAGAGCTTCGCCGTGTTCGACCCCGGCACCGGCCCCCGGAGGATCTACCGCACCGGCGATCTCGGCAGGCTGGACGGCGACGGGGTGCTGCACTTCCACGGCCGGGCCGACCGGCAGATCAAGATCGCCGGGCACCGTGTGGAGCCCGCCGAGACGGAGGCCGCGGCCCTCCGGCTGCCGGGGGTCCGCGAGTGCGCCGTGCTTCCCGTGGCCGGTGAGAGCGGTGCGTTCGAGCGCCTCGCGATGTTCTACACCGAGGAACCGCTCGCCGGGACGCGGTCGTCCTCCGGGGAGGACGGGACGGCCGGCGGCGCGGCCGGCGGCACCGCGGAGCCGGACGCCGTGCGCAAGGCGCTCTCGGCCGTGCTTCCGCGTGCCCAGGTGCCCGACCGGGTCCGGCGCATCGGCTCTTTCCCCCGGACGCCCAACGGAAAGATCGACATCGCCGCTCTGTTGGACCTGCCGGGCTGAGCGACGCATGATCGGTGTCTGAATATCGCCGTACCGGCCTCCTTCGCCACCCCCCAGAGGTCCGTCCCAGTCGTTCGCACCACGAAGCGAGAAGCGATGGAACCGCGTACCTATCCGATGTCGTTCGAGCAGGAGTCGATCTGGCTCAACGACCAGTACCAGCAGGGCACGTCCCGCTATCTGGAATCGTGGGTCCACCGGCTGCGGGGGCCGGTCGACATCGTTGCCGTCGAGGCCGCGCTGACCGGCATCGTGGCCCGGCACGAGGCGCTGCGCAGCCGGCTGACGCTCGTGGACGGCGACCCGCGGCAGATCGTCCTGCCGCCGATGCGGATTCCCGTCGACGTACGGCGGATCACCGCGGACGAGCGGGAGACGGCGCTGAGGGAGGCGGTCACCCGGCAGACGGACCTCGCCGAACCGCCGCTGCTGAAGGCCACGTTGCTGGTGACCACCGACCGGACGGACCGGACGGACCGGAACGGCGGGAACGGCGGTGAGGACCGCAGCGGCGGCGACGGTCCGCCCGCCGTCGCCGACGGCGAGTCCGTACTCGCCGTCGCGATCCACCACGCCGTGATCGACGGCTGGTGCTTCGGCCTCCTCGACCGGGAGTTCAGTGAGCTGTACCGCGCCGAGACCGAACGCAGGGCGCCCCGGCTGCCCGAACTGCCCCTCCAGTCGGGGCCGTACGCCAGGCGCCAGCGCGGCACAGGCGGCGACCACCGCGCGCGGCTGATCGGGCACTGGCGGGCCGAACTGGCCGGCGCGCCCGACGAGTCGTCCTTCCCCGCCGACCGGCCGCGCCCGCCGGCCCTGAGCCACCACGGCGGTCAGGTCGACTTCACCCTCGACGCCGCCACGGGATCGCTGGTACGCGGCCTCGCCGCCCGGCTGCGCACGACCCGCTTCGTCGTGCTGGCCGCCGCGCTCACCGCGCTGATCGGCCGGCACAGCGGCCAGGAGGACCTGGTCATCGGCACACCGGTGTCGCGCCGCGACGAGCCGGAGATCGAGGACCTGATCGCCTGTCTCACCGATGTGCTGCCGCTGCGCGGACGGCCGCGCCACGACCGGTCGTTCACGGACCTGGTCGTGGAGACGAAGCAGCGGGTGCGATCGGCCGTCCGGCACAAGGACGTGCCGTACAGCCATCTGGTGCGCGAGCTGGGCGTCGAGCGCACGCTCAGCCGGTTCCCGCTGTTCCAGGTGGTGTTCGCGGTCGACGACGCGCCGCCGTCGGCGCTGACCCTGCCGGGCGTCGAGTCCGAGCGCTTCCAGGTGCACGGCGGCACCGCCAAGTACGACGTGTTCCTGCACCTGGTCCCGGACGGCGACGGGTACCACGGGCGGTGGGAGTACTCCGCCGACCTCTTCGACCACGCGACGGCGCAGCGCCTGGCGGCCCGGTTCCGTACGCTCGTCGCCGACGCCGTCGCCCGGCCGGACACCGCCCTCCAGGATCTCGCGGTCCTGCCGGCCGACGAGGAGCGGCTCGCGCTCACCGAGTGGGCGCACGGCGCGCCGCCCCCGCACCAAGTCCCGCTCGTCCACGAGGCGTTCGCACGCGCGGCCAGGCTGACACCGGACGCGCCCGCCGTCGTCACCCGGGGGCGGACCCTGTCGTACGCGGAGCTGGACGCCGCCGCCGACCGGGTCGCCGCGCTCCTTGTCGCGCGGGGCGCCGTACGCCGCCCGGTCGGCGTCTGCGTGGGGCGGACGGAGGATCTGCCGGTGGCGGTACTCGGGGTGCTGAAGGCGGGCGGCAGCTGTGTGCCGATCGACCCGGAGCACCCGGCCGAGCGGATCGCGTTCACCGTGCGGGACAGCGGGATCGACGTCCTGCTCACCCAGCGGCGGTGCCGGCCGGCCGGACTGCCCCCGGGGGTCGAGGCGTTGCTCGTCGACGGTCCGCCGGAGCAGTGGCCGGACGGACCCGCGGCCGGGCCTGCCGCACCGGTCGTTCCGGTGGGCGCCGACGACCTCGTGTACGTCATCTACACCTCGGGCTCCACGGGGGAGCCCAAGGGCGTCGCCATGGAGCACGGTCCGCTGGCCAACCTGGTCGAGTGGCAGCGCCGCCGGTCTGCGACGGACCCCGACACCCGCGTGGGGGCGCGCACCCTTCAGTTCGCGCCCCTGGGCTTCGACGTCGCGTTCCAGGAGATCTTCGCCACCTGGGCGGCCGGGGGCGCGCTCGTCCTGGTGGACGAACAGGTCCGCAGGGACCCGCACCAACTGCTCGACCTGATCGGGTCGGAGCGGATCGAGCGGCTGTTCCTGCCGTTCGTCGCACTCCAGCAACTGGTGGAGTACGCGTGCGCCACCGGCCGGCGCTGCGACTCCCTCAGGGAGGTGCTCACGGCGGGCGAACAGCTCCATGTCACGCCCGCGCTGCGGCGGTTCTTCGGCTCGCTCACCTCGGCCACCCTGGAGAACCAGTACGGCCCGTCCGAGACACATGTCGTGACGGCGGACCGCCTCGGGCCCGACCCGGCCTCCTGGCCCGATCTGCCGAGCATCGGACGGCCCGTCGACGGCGCGACCGTCCTGCTGCTGGATGAGCGGCTGCGGCCGGTGCCGCCGGGCGCCGTGGGGGAGATCTGCGTGGGCGGACCGGTGGTGGCCCGCGGCTATGTGGGACGCCCGGAGCTGACCGCGGAGAAGTTCGTGGCGGCCGGCATCCCCGCCATCCGCTCCCGCGCCGGCGCGGCCGCGGACCCAGGGGCGGGTGGCCGCCTCTACCGCACCGGCGACCTTGCCCGGCTGCTGCCCGACGGCCGGATCCAGTACCTCGGCCGGAGCGACGGCCAGGTCAAGATCCGCGGCCACCGGGTGGAGACCGGTGAGGTGGAGGCGGCCGTACGCGCCCAGCCCGGCGTGGCCGACGCGGCCGTCGTGGCCCAGGACCTCGGCCCCGGAGCCGGGAAGCGGCTCCTCGCGTACTACATCGCCGCTGACCGGAGTCCGGCCGGGCCCGAGGAGATACGGCGTGCGCTGCGCACCCGGCTGCCCGCCCCGCTGGTGCCGGCGCGCTGTGTACCGGTCGACCGCTTCCCGCTCACGGCGAGCGGCAAGGTGGACCGCGCGGCGCTCGCCGGGACCGGCCCCGTCCCGGGCGAGGACCGCGACGACAGGGCCGGCGGCAGCGGCACCGGGCGGGCCACCGCCGCCCTCACCGCCACGCAGGAACGGATCGCGCACCTGTGGTCGCGGTTGCTCGGACCCGTCCCCGACCCCATCGGCGCGCACGATGACTTCTTCACGCTCGGCGGCGACTCCCTACTGGCGACCCGGCTCGTCCTCGCGCTCCGTGAGGAGCTGGACGTACAGGTGCCGCTGCGCTCGGTCTTCACCTCACCCACCGTCGCCGGCCTCGCCGCTCTCGTGGACGACGCCGGGCGGACGGCACGGACCCCCGACATCGGCGGTGACGTCCGGCTCGATCCCGACATCGTTGCCGCGGCCGACGTCCGCGCCGTCGTCCCCGACCCGGACCACGTACTCCTCACCGGCGCCACCGGCTTCCTCGGCGCCTTCCTCCTGAGGGAGCTGCTCCGGCAGACCCGTGCGACCGTCCACTGTCTGGTGCGCGGCAGCGACCGGGCGAACGCGGAGAAGAGGCTGCGCTCCGCCCGTGAGTCGTACGGCCTCACCGATCCGTCGACGGAGCACCGCGTCACCGTCGTCACGGGTGATCTCGCCCGGCCCCGGCTCGGCCTGTCCACCGCCGCCTTCGACCGGCTCGCCCGCACCGTCGACGCCGTCTACCACGCCGGGGCCGCCGTCAACCTGGTCTTCTCCTACGAACAGCTGCGGGACGCCAACGTGTACGGCACACAGGAGATCCTGCGGCTGGCCGCCCTTCACCGCACCGTGCCCGTCCACCATGTCTCGACCGTCGGTGTGTACGGAGGCGGCAGCGGCGGTCCCGACGGCGCGGGCGAGGGTCCCGGCGGCGCCGTACGGCCCGTACGCCCCCTGGACCCGACCGGACCGCCCTCGGCCCTGGAGCACGGCTACACACAGAGCAAGTGGGCCGCGGAGCGGCTTGCCGAGGCCGCGCGCGCCCGGGGGCTGCCGGTCACCGTCTACCGGCCGACCCGGATCACCGGCGACTCGGCCACCGGCGTGTGCCAGACGGGCGACTTCATGTGGCTGCTGCTCAAGGGCTGCCTCCAGGCGGGCGTGGCCCCCTCGGACATCGACACCGCCTTCGACCTCGTGCCGGTGGACTACGTCAGCGCCGCCGTGGTCGCCCTCTCGCGCCAGCACCGTTCGCCGGGGCGGACCTTCCACATCGCGGGGGAGCGGCCACTGCGCATGGACACCGCCGTGGCGCGGCTGCGCGCACGGGGCCACGCCGTCGACGACGTCCCGGCCGCCGACTGGCTCGCCGCCACCGAGGCGGACCCCGGCAACGCGGCCTTCCCGCTGCTCGCGGCCATGGCCGCCGAGACGCGCGGCGGGGGCTCGGAGGGCAGCGTGCTCTTCGACGCGCAGGACACCCGGCGGGCGCTGGAAGGCACCGGGATCCGCTGCCGCGACATCGACGAGGCGCTCTTCGCCACGTACGTGGAGTACTTCACCCGAACGGGATTCCTGCCGCCACCGGCCGCCCGGGGTGCCGCCGGCCGGCTCGCCGCCGCGGGGGCGAAGCCACAGCCGGCTCCGCCGTCGCCCGCTACGGCAGCTCGTCCTCGTAAGGAGGCTCAGCGCCGGTGCGGGAGCAGGTGACGGCGGCGGCACGCGCGGCGAAGCCGAGGACGTCCCGCCAGCCGTCCTCGCCGAGCGCCTCCAGCGCCCGTTCCGACAGGGCGTCCAGGGCCGCCAGCCGGTGCAGCAGCGCGGCGTTGACCGTGTCGCCCGCGCCGATCGTGTCGACGACCTCCGCCGGGGCGGCGGGCACGGTGAGTTCCGCCCCGGCCCGTGTCCGTACGGTCAGCCCGTCGCGGCCCCGCGTCAGCACCACGGCCGCGGGACCGCGCGGCACACCCCCGAGCCACCGCGCGTCCTCCTCGGAGAGCTTCAGCAGCGACACGTACGGCAGCCATGTCGCGAAACGGGCGCGGTAGGCGTCGGCGTCGGCGATCACCGGTGGCCGGACGTTCGGGTCGAGCAGCGTGAAGACCCCGCGGTCCGCCTCCCGCCGCAGCAGTGCCTCGTAGGCGCTCGCGCCCGGTTCGAGTACCAGCGAACAGGTGCCGAGGGCGAGCGCCCGCGCCGACGGCGGCAGTCGGGCCGGCAGCTCGAAGAGCCGGTCGGCGGTGCCCCGCGCGTAGAAGCCGTAGCCTGCCGAACCGTCGCTTCCCACCGAGGCGACGGCGAGCGTCGTCGGTTCGGGGCCGCGCTGTACGAGGGAGGTGTCGACGCGCGCCGACCGCAGACCGTCCAACAGGGCCGTTCCGAAGCCGTCCGTGGAGACGCGCGAGCAGAACGCGGTCGGGGTGCCGAGCCTGCCGAGGGCGACGGCGGTGTTGTACGGGCCGCCGCCGAGCCGGGGCAGCAGGGGCTCCAGCGACTCCCCGGTCTCCCCGCGCGGTGCGCCCGGGTTCCCGGCGGCGGTCAGCGGCACGAGGTCGATCAGGGCCTCTCCGGCGACGACGATCACACCGCCGAAGGTAACCCGTCGTGCTCGCGAGGGACAGCGTGTGAGCGGCCGGGCCGGTACCGGAGGACTGTCCCGCGACCGCGCTGGGTAGGGTCGGGCGCAGCGCCGTCCTTCCGAGCCGTCCTTCTTACGAGTGGAGGCACCATGCCCGCCCGGCCCACCCCCCGTCGTACCGTCCTGAAGGGGGTCGCACTGGCCGGTGCGGCCGGCGTCGGCGCGGCGGCCTGCTCCACCGACTCGGAGCTGGGCAGTGCCGTGGAGCCGACCCCGACGGCCCCGGTCGACCTCGGCGCGGCCGACGCCGTGCCGGTCGGCGGCGTCAAGCTCTTCCGCGAGGAGCGTCTGGTGGTGAGCTGTCCCGCCGAGGGCCAGTACAAGGCGTTCAGGGCGCAGTGCACCCACGCGGGCTGCGCGCTCGACAAGGTGGAGGGCACCGAGGGCAACTGCCCCTGCCACGGCAGCCGGTTCGACGTCACGACGGGCGAGGCGACCAAGGGCCCGGCGACGGAGCCGCTGCCCGAGGTGCCGATAGCCGTCAAGGGCGGCAGGCTCGTCGCGGGCCCCGACGCCTGACACCCGTCGCGGGCCCCGGAACGCTCCGCGCGCACCCCCGTGACACCTCCCCGCTCCCACCCGCCACGGCCTGACTGTCCGTGCCCGCAAGTAGGGTGGAGGACATGGCCGACCCCTCCAGCTACCGTCCCAAGCCGGGACAGATCCCCGACTCCCCGGGGGTCTACAAATTCCGCGACGATCACCGCCGGGTGATCTACGTCGGGAAGGCCAAGAGCCTGCGCCCGCGGCTCTCCAGCTACTTCCAGGACCTCGCGAACCTCCACCCGCGCACCCGCACGATGGTCACCACGGCCGCGTCCGTCGAGTGGACCGTCGTCTCCACGGAGGTCGAGGCGCTCCAGCTGGAGTACTCGTGGATCAAGGAGTACGACCCCCGGTTCAACGTCAAGTACCGCGACGACAAGAGCTATCCGTATCTCGCGGTCACGCTGAACGAGGAGTTCCCCTGCGTGCAGGTGATGCGCGGCGCCAAGAAGAAGGGCGTGCGCTACTTCGGTCCGTACGGCCACGCCTGGGCCATCCGCGAGACCGTCGACCTGATGCTCCGTGTCTTTCCCGTACGCACCTGCTCCGCCGGGGTGTTCAAGAACGCGGAGCGCACCGGACGCCCCTGCCTCCTCGGCTACATCGGCAAGTGCTCGGCGCCCTGCGTCGGGCGTGTCACCCCGGACGAGCACCGTGAACTGGCCGAGGAGTTCTGCGACTTCATGGCCGGCCGCACCGGCGCCTACATCCGCCGCCTGGAGCAGCGGATGGCGATCGCCGCCGAGGACATGGAGTACGAGAAGGCGGGCCGGCTGCGCGACGACATAGGGGCGCTGCGCCGGGCGATGGAGAAGAACGCCGTCGTCCTCGCCGACGCCACCGACGCCGATCTGATCGCGGTGGCCGAGGACGAACTGGAGGCGGCCGTACAGATCTTCCACGTCCGCGGCGGACGTGTCCGCGGCCAGCGCGGCTGGGTCACGGACAAGGTCGAGGAGGTCGACACGGCGGGTCTCGTCGAGCACGCGCTCCAGCAGTTGTACGGGGAGGAGATCGGCGACTCCGTTCCCAAGGAGGTGCTCGTCCCGGCCCTGCCGGAGGACCCCCGGGCGACGGAGGCGCTCGGCCAGTGGCTGAGCGAGCGCCGGGGTTCGCAGGTGTCGCTGCGCGTCCCGCAGCGCGGTGACAAGAAGGACCTGATGGCGACGGTGGGGCGCAACGCCCGGCAGTCCCTCGTCCTGCACAAGACGAAGCGGGCGAGCGACCTGACCACGCGCTCCCGCGCCCTGGAGGAGATCGCCGAGGCCCTCGGGCTGGACAGCGTGCCACTGCGCATCGAGTGCTTCGACATCTCGCACCTCCAGGGTGACGACGTCGTCGCGTCGATGGTCGTCTTCGAGGACGGCCTCGCCCGCAAGGGCGAGTACCGCCGCTTCCAGATCAAGGGCTTCGAGGGCCAGGACGACGTCCGCTCCATGCACGAGGTGATCGGCCGGCGGTTCAGGCGCTACCTCGCCGAGAAGGAGCGGACGGGGGAGTGGACGGAGGAGGCGGAGGGACCCGCCGACCCGGGCCCGGACCCGGACTCACCCGCGGGGAACGGCGCGACCGGGGCGGACGGCGCGACCGGGGCGACGGAGGCGACCGGCGCGGACCGCGAGGACGGCCGGAACGGGCGCTCCGGGCCTTCCCTGAAGGACGACGACGGCAGGCCCAGGCGTTTCGCCTACCCGCCCCAGCTGGTCGTCGTGGACGGCGGGCAGCCCCAGGTCGCCGCCGCCAAGCGCGCCATGGACGAACTGGGCATCGACGACGTCGCCGTCTGCGGCCTCGCCAAGCGCCTCGAAGAGGTCTGGGTGCCCGACGACGACGATCCCGTGGTGCTGCCCCGCTCCAGCGAGGGCCTGTACCTCCTCCAGCGCGTCCGCGACGAGGCCCACCGCTTCGCCATCACCTATCAGCGGGCGAAACGGGCGAAACGCATTCGAAGCAGCCCGCTGGACGACGTGCCCGGCCTCGGCGAGACCCGGAAGCAGGCGCTCATCAAGCATTTCGGCTCGGTGAAGAAGCTCCGGCAGGCCACAATCGAGCAGATCTGTGAGGTGCCGGGGCTCGGCCGCAAGACGGCCGAGTCCGTGGCCGTGGCCCTCGCGCAGGCGGCACCCGCCGCGCCCGCTGTGAACACGGCGACAGGAGAGATCATGGAAGACGACGGGGGCAGCACGCATGACTGAGCGAGACCGGGACGGAGTGGCGGACGTGAGTACGGGTGAGCCCGAGAAGGCCGCGCGGGCGGCGGCCGAGAGGACCGGCGGGGGGACCACCGGGGCGACCGCGGGTCGGTCCGGCGCGGGGGCCGGCCCGGCGGGCGGCCCCGCCGTCCCCGAGGGGAGCGCCCCCGAGTCCGCCATCCCCGAGCTGGTGATCATCTCCGGCATGTCGGGAGCGGGCCGCAGCACGGCCGCCAAGTGCCTGGAGGACCTGGGCTGGTTCGTCGTGGACAACCTGCCGCCCGCCCTCATCCCCACGATGGTGGAGCTCGGTGCCCGCTCGCAGGGCAACGTGGCACGGATCGCCGTGGTCGTCGACGTACGGGGCCGTCGCTTCTTCGACAACCTCCGTGAGTCCCTGGCCGACCTCGACGCCAAGCAGGTGACCCGGCGGATCGTCTTCCTGGAGTCCTCCGACGAGGCCCTGGTCCGCCGCTTCGAGTCCGTACGCCGCCCGCACCCCCTCCAGGGTGACGGCCGGATCGTCGACGGCATCGAGGCCGAGCGCGACCTGCTGCGCGAGCTGCGCGGCGACGCCGACCTGGTGATCGACACCTCCAGCCTCAACGTCCACGAGCTGCGCGCCAAGATGGACGCCCAGTTCGCCGGCGACGAGGAGCCGGAGCTGCGGGCCACCGTCATGTCGTTCGGCTACAAGTACGGCCTGCCCGTCGACGCCGACCTCGTCGTCGACTGCCGCTTCCTGCCGAACCCGCACTGGGTCCCCGAGCTGCGCCCCTTCACCGGCCTCAACGAGGAGGTGTCCGGCTATGTCTTCAACCAGCCGGGAGCCAAGGAGTTCCTCGACCGCTACACGGAACTGCTGGAGCTGATCGCCACCGGCTACCGCCGTGAGGGCAAGCGCTATGTGACCGTCGCCGTCGGCTGCACCGGCGGCAAGCACCGCTCCGTCGCCATGTCGGAGAAGCTCGGCGCCCGGCTGGCCGCCGAGGGAATGGAGACCGTGGTCGT
Organism: Streptomyces sp. NPDC104581; assembly: GCF_055583685.1. Lineage (NCBI taxonomy): Bacteria > Bacillati > Actinomycetota > Actinomycetes > Kitasatosporales > Streptomycetaceae > Streptomyces > Streptomyces sp. NPDC104581. Next base: position 21,220 of record NZ_JBVJNN010000035.1, on the reverse strand, counting down.
CCACCGGGACATGGGGCGCGAGTGACCGGACGCAACTTCCGGCTGCGTCGGCTGCGCAGGACCGCGCCGACGCTGGCCGGGCGTGGGCGCGGCGCCCAGCCCAAGGTCGTCGCACTCGGCGGCGGGATGGGGCTGTCGGCCTCCCTGACGGCGCTGCGCCGGATCACCGGCGACCTCACGGCGGTCGTCACGGTCGCCGACGACGGCGGCTCCAGCGGCCGGCTCCGCGAGGAGCTGGGCGTGCTGCCGCCCGGCGATCTGCGCAAGGCGCTGGCCGCGCTGTGCGGCGACGACGACTGGGGCCAGACCTGGGCCCGTGTCATCCAGCACCGCTTCCAGTCCAAGGGCGACCTGCACGAGCACGCCGTCGGCAATCTGCTGATCGTCGCCCTCTGGGAACAGCTCGGCGACCACGTGCTGGCCCTGGACCTGGTCGGCAAGCTCCTCGGCGCCCACGGCAGGGTGCTGCCGATGTCGGCGGTGCCGCTGGAGCTCCAGGCGCTCGTACGGGGCCACGACCCGGCCCGCCCGGACGACATAGAGACCGTACGCGGACAGGCCACGGTCGCCCTGACCCGTGGCGAGGTGCAGTCCGTGCATCTCGTGCCGAACGACCCGCCGGCGGTGCCCGAGGCCGTCGCCGCCGTCCTGGACGCCGACTGGGTGGTGCTCGGCCCCGGCTCCTGGTTCTCCTCCGTGATTCCCCATCTGCTCGTGCCCGAGCTGCTCGACGCGCTCGTCGAGACGAAGGCCCGCCGGGTCCTCTCGCTCAACCTCGCGCCGCAACCCGGCGAAACCGATGGCTTCTCACCGCAGCGTCATTTGGAGGTTTTGGGACGACACGCCCCTAAACTCGCCCTGGACGTGGTGCTTGCCGACGAGGCCGCCGTGCCCGACAGCGAATCACTCTCCGATGCCGCGCGACGGCTCGGTGCCGCGGTCGAGCTGGCTCCCGTGGCCCGGCCGGACGGGGTTCCGAAGCACGACCCGGAGCTGTTGGCCGCCGCGTACGACCGTATTTTCCGGATGCATGGAAGGATCGGCCCATGGCGATGACGGCAGCGGTGAAGGACGAGATCGCCCGGCTTCCCGTCACCCGTACGTGCTGCAGGAAGGCGGAAGTCTCGGCGATTCTCCGGTTCGCGGGTGGTCTCCACCTCGTGAGCGGACGCATTGTGATCGAGGCGGAGCTGGACACCAGCATCGCCGCGCGCCGGCTCCGCAAGGACATCCTGGAGATCTTCGGGCACAACTCGGAGCTCGTCGTGATGGCCCCGGGCGGACTCCGCCGCGGCAGCCGCTACGTCGTACGGGTGATCACCGGCGGTGACCAGCTGGCCCGTCAGACCGGTCTGGTCGACGGCCGGGGCCGGCCGATCCGCGGACTGCCTCCCCAGGTGGTCTCCGGCGCGACCTGCGACGCCGAGGCGGCCTGGCGGGGCGCGTTCCTCGCGCACGGCTCGCTCACCGAGCCGGGGCGCTCCTCCTCGCTGGAGGTGACCTGCCCCGGGCCGGAGGCGGCCCTCGCGCTCGTCGGCGCGGCCCGCAGGCTCCAGATTCCGTCCAAGGCCCGCGAGGTCCGGGGTGTGGACCGGGTCGTCGTACGGGACGGCGACGCGATCGGCGCGCTCCTGACGCGGCTCGGGGCGCACGAGTCGGTGCTGGCGTGGGAGGAGCGGCGGATGCGCCGCGAGGTCCGCGCGACGGCCAACCGGCTCGCCAACTTCGACGACGCGAACCTGCGCCGTTCGGCACGCGCGGCCGTGGCGGCCGGGGCCCGGGTGCAGCGGGCGCTGGAGATCCTGGGCGAGGAGGTGCCCGAGCACCTCGCCGCCGCCGGCCGGCTGCGGATGGAGCACAAGCAGGCGTCGCTGGAGGAACTGGGCGCGCTCGCCGACCCGGCCCTCACCAAGGACGCGGTGGCCGGACGGATCCGCAGGCTGCTGGCGATGGCGGACAAGAAGGCCCAGGACCTGGGCATTCCGGGGACCGAGTCGACGCTCTCGGAGGAGATGGCGGACGGTCTCGTCGGCTGACCGGCCCCCCTTCCGTACGGAGGATGCGCCGCGCCCGGACCGGGCCGCGCCGATGCCGCTGCCGGTACCCCACGGGGGCCGGCAGCGGCATTTCTCGTGCCCCCGACGCGCTCTTGACATGACCATGCGGCTTGGCGAGCCTGGCGGCGTCCCGTCACGCCTGTGACGGACCATGGCAAGGGGGGCACATGAGACGCGGAGCGAGATCGATCCTCGCGGCGGGCGCGCTGTTGCTGAGCGGAATAACGGCGGCGCCCGGCGCACACGCCGGGACCGCGGCCGGGGAGTCCCCGGCCCCGGCCGCTGACACCCTGAAGGTCTTCGACGCACAGGTCACCGCCGACCAGGTGTCGCTGCTGCTCGCGGCCGGCCAGGACGCCCATGAGCTGGGCGAATCCGTCCCGCCCGGCGGCAGGGCGAAGGTGCAGCTGTTCCTCACCGACGACCAGGCGCGCGATCTGGAGACCCGGGGCGTCGGGGTCGCCGAGCGCACGGTCGACCCGCAAGCGGAATCCCGGCTCAGGGCGGCCGGGGACGGTGTCTACCGCCCGTACAGCGGTCCGGGCAATCTCCAGGAGGAGATACGGGAGACCGCCGCCGCCCACCCGGGGCTCACCAAGGTCGTCTCCATCGGCAGGACGGTCCAGGGCAAGGACATCCTCGCCCTCAAGCTCACCAAGGGCGCGGCCAGGAGCAAGGACGGCGCCAGGCCCTCCGTGCTCTACATGTCCAACCAGCACGCCCGGGAGTGGATCACTCCCGAGATGACACGGCGGTTGATGCACCACTATCTGGACAACTACGGCAAGGACCGGCGGATCACGAAGATCGTCGACTCCACCGAGCTGTGGTTCGTCCTGTCGGCCAACCCCGACGGCTACGACTGGACACACGCCGCCGACGCCAACCGCCTCTGGCGCAAGAACCTCCGCGACGTCAACGGCGACGGCGTCATCTCCCGCGGCGACGGCATCGACCTCAACCGGAACTTCACCTACAAGTGGGGCTACGACAACGAGGGTTCGTCCCCGCTGTCCACCAGTGAGACCTACCGGGGCGCGTCCCCCGGCTCCGAGCCGGAGACCCGGGCGATCGACAGCCTCCAGAAGCGCGTCGGGTTCGACTACGGCATCAACTACCACTCCGCCGCCGAACTGCTCCTCTACGGCGTGGGCTGGCAGGTCGCCACCCCGACCCCCGACGACGTCCTCTACCGGTCGCTCGCCGGCACCCCCGAGAACCCCGCCGTCCCCGGCTACTACCCCCAGGTCTCCTCCGAGCTGTACACCACCAACGGCGAGGCCGACGGACACGGCGCCAACGTCAACGGGATCATGATGTTCACCCCGGAGATGACCACCTGCGAGACGGTCTCAGACAGCATCCCCGACGACGCCTGGGAAGCGGACGACTGCCGGTCCGGCTTCAACTTCCCCGACGACGAGGAGCTGATCCAGGCGGAGTTCGCCAAGAACATCCCCTTCGCGCTCTCCGTCGCCGAGACCGCGTCGCACCCCGACCGGCCGTCGTCCCCCGTCGGACTGAGCGCACCCGACTTCACCCCCGACACCTTCACCACCTCCTACGGACGCGGCGCCGACCAAGAGGTCGCCGTCACGGCCCGCAAGTCGGTACGGCAGAAAGAGCTGAACTACCGCGTCAACGGCGGCCGGACACACGACGAGAGGCTCCGCGCCTGGCGGGGCGGCGAGACCTACGGCGGTGAGGACAACCTCCACTTCGACGAGTACCGCGCCGAGGTCGAGGACGCCGGCCCGGGCGACCGCGTCGAGGTCTGGTTCACCGGCCGCACGAAGAGCGGAAAGCCCACCACCAGCGAGCGCTTCACCTACACCGTCGCCGAACGCCCCAGGGCCGACACCCTCGTCGTCGCCGAGGAGGGCGCGCCCGCGCAGTACGCGCAGGCGTACGTCGACGCGCTGCGCGCCAACGGCCGTACCGCCGCCGTCTGGGACGTCGCCGAACAGGGCGCACCCCACCACCTGGGCGTCCTGGGCCACTTCGCCACCGTCGTCCACCACACCGGCGCCGTCGCCCCGGGCGGTGACACCCAGCCGGCGGTCCGCGACTACCTCAACGAGGGCGGCAAGCTGATCGAGGCGGGCGAGCAGGCGGGCGGCAACGCGCAGGTCGGGCGTACCCGTACGAACGACTTCAGCCAGTACTACCTCGGCGCGTACGGGCGGACCTCCGCGGCCGGCGTCACCGCCTTCACCGGGGCCGGCGCCCTCCTCGGGACGTCGGGACCGCTCGGCGCGGTGCCCGGCAACCCGCTGGACCAGGCCGGTGCGTACACCGTCACCTCCTCCGTGCTCGCCCCGGACCTCTTCCCGCAGTTCGCCAGTGTGGCGGCCGGGACGTACGACACCGGGACCGGCGCGGCGGCGGTCACCACGAGGGACACCGTCCTGCTCGGCTTCGGGCTGGAGCAGGTCACGGACGCGGAGCGGCGCGCGGCGCTGCTCGGAAAGGCGCTGCGGGCCCTGCGCGGCTGACCCCGCCCGCGCCGCCCCCTACCCCTACCGGGCGGTACGGGGCGGCGCCGGTCCGTACCGCCCGGTCGATGTCACCGAGGAGTCCGGGGGGAGGTAGGGTCATAAGTGGTCGGGGACATCCCATACGCACTCGCCGGCGTCGAAACCCGGCGTACCAACGAGGAGATCGGTTCGTGACGATCCGCGTAGGCATCAACGGCTTTGGCCGCATCGGTCGCAGCTACTTCCGCGCGCTGCTGGAGCAGGGTGCCGACATCGAGATCGTGGCTGTCAACGACCTGGGTGACACCGCGACCACCGCTCATCTGCTGAAGTACGACACGATCATGGGTCGCCTCAAGGCAGAGGTGAGCCACACCGCCGACACGATCACGGTCGACGGCAAGACGTTCAAGGTGCTCTCCGAGCGCAACCCGGCCGACATCCCCTGGGGTGAGCTGGGCGTCGACATCGTCGTCGAGTCGACCGGCATCTTCACCAAGAAGGCCGACGCCGAGAAGCACATCGCGGGCGGCGCCAAGAAGGTCCTCATCTCGGCTCCGGCCAAGGACGAGGACATCACGGTCGTGATGGGCGTCAACCAGGACAAGTACGACGCGGCCAACCACCACGTCATCTCCAACGCCTCCTGCACCACCAACTGTGTGGCGCCGATGGCCAAGGTCCTCCTGGAGAACTTCGGCATCGTCAAGGGCCTGATGACGACGGTCCACGCGTACACCAACGACCAGCGCATCCTGGACTTCCCGCACAAGGACCTGCGCCGCGCCCGTGCCGCCGCCGAGAACATCATCCCGACCACCACGGGTGCCGCCAAGGCGACCGCCCTGGTGATCCCGGAGCTGGAGGGCAAGCTCGACGGCATCGCGATGCGCGTCCCGGTCCCGACCGGCTCCGTCACCGACCTGGTCGTCGAGCTGGAGCGCGAGGTGACCAGGGACGAGGTCAACGCCGCGTTCCAGAAGGCCGCCGAGGGGCAGCTCAAGGGCCTGCTGGAGTACACCGAGGACCCGATCGTCTCCTCGGACATCGTCAACTGGCCGGCCTCCTGCACCTTCGACTCCTCCCTGACCATGGTCCAGGGCAAGAGCGTGAAGGTCATCGGCTGGTACGACAACGAGTGGGGTTACTCCAACCGTCTGGTCGACCTGACCACCTTCGTCGGCGGTCAGCTCTGACGCCGGTCCGGTAGACAACTCCCGATGTGAACGACAGGGCTCGTGCGGCGCGACGTGGCGCTGACCGGGCCCTGTCGTCTGTGTGCTGTGTGTGCTCGCGCTTCTGTGTGCTCGCTACGTCGCGGGACGTGGAGCCGCTCTCAAGGAGTCACTGATACATGAAGACGACCGACGAACTTCTCGACGAAGGGGTCGCCGGCAAGCGTGTCTTCGTCCGCGCCGACCTCAACGTGCCGCTCGACGGCACCACCATCACGGACGACGGCCGGATCCGCGCCGTGCTGCCGACCGTCGCCAGGCTCGCCGGGGCCGGCGCCCGGGTGATCGTGGCGTCCCACCTCGGCCGTCCGAAGGGCGCGCCCGACCCCGCCTTCTCGCTGGCCCCCGCCGCCGCTCGTCTGGGTGAACTCCTGGACGCCGACGTCGCGTTCGCGACCGACACCGTCGGCGACTCCGCGAAGGCCGTCGTCGCCGCGCTCGGGGACGGACAGGTCGCCGTCGTCGAGAACCTGCGCTTCAACGCCGGTGAGACGTCGAAGGACGACGCCGAGCGCGGCGCCTTCGCCGACCGGCTCGCCGAACTCGCCGACCTCTACGTCGGCGACGGCTTCGGCGCCGTGCACCGCAAGCACGCCTCGGTCTTCGACCTGCCGGCCCGGCTGCCGCACGCGGCGGGCGGGCTCATCGCCACCGAGGTCGGCGTGCTCAAGAAGCTGACCGAGGACGTGAAGCGGCCGTACGCGGTCGTCCTCGGCGGCGCCAAGGTCTCCGACAAGCTCGGCGTCATCGACCACCTCCTGGAGAAGGCCGACCGCATCCTGATCGGCGGCGGCATGGCGTACACCTTCCTCAAGGCCCAGGGCCACGAGGTCGGCGCCTCGCTGCTCCAGGAGGACCAGATCCCCGCGGTCCAGGAGTATCTGAAGCGCGCCGACGAGCGGGGCGTGGAGTTCGTCCTGCCGGTCGACGTACTCGTCGCGCCCTCCTTCCCGGACCTCAGGACGAAGGCGCCGGCCAACCCGGAGACGGTCACCGTCGACGCCATCCCGGCGGACGCGATGGGCCTGGACAACGGCCCGGAGACCAACCGGCTGTACGCGTCCAAGCTCGCCGACGCGGCGACCGTCTTCTGGAACGGCCCCATGGGTGTCTTCGAGCACCCCGACTACGCCGAGGGCACCCGGGCCGTCGCCCAGGCCCTGATCGACTCCGACGCCTTCACGGTCGTCGGTGGCGGCGACTCCGCCGCCGCCGTCCGGATCCTCGGATTCGACGAAAACGCATTCGGCCACATTTCGACCGGTGGCGGCGCGAGCCTCGAATACCTCGAAGGCAAGACGCTTCCCGGCCTCGCCGCACTGGAGGACTGACCTACTGATGGCAGCTGAAACCCCGACCGAGAAGAACGCCCGTACCCCGCTGATGGCGGGCAACTGGAAGATGAACCTCAACCACCTCGAGGCCATCGCGCACGTCCAGAAGCTCGCGTTCGCCCTGAGTGACAAGGACCACGACGCGGTCGAGACGGCCGTCCTGGTGCCGTTCACCGATCTGCGCTCCGTGCAGACGCTGGTCGACGGCGACAAGCTCAAGATCAAGTACGGCGCCCAGGACATCTCCTCGCACGACTCCGGCGCCTACACCGGCGAGGTCTCCGGGCCGATGCTGGCCAAGCTGAAGTGCACGTACGTGGCCGTCGGTCACAGCGAGCGACGTCAGTACCACGCCGAGACCGACGAGCTGTGCAACGCCAAGGTGCGGGCCGCGTACAAGCACGGCCTGACCCCGATCCTCTGCGTCGGCGAGGGCCTGGACGTCCGCAAGGCGGGCGAGCAGGTCCCGTACACGCTCGCGCAGCTCGACGGCGGTCTCAAGGAGGTCCCGGCCGACCAGGCCGAGTCCGTCGTGATCGCCTACGAGCCGGTGTGGGCCATCGGCACCGGCGAGGTCGCCACCCCCGAGGACGCGCAGGAGGTGTGCGGAGCGATCCGCGCCCGGCTCGCGGAGCTGTACTCACAGGAACTGGCCGACCAGGTGCGCATTCAGTACGGCGGCTCGGTGAAGTCCGGGAATGTCGCCGCGATCATGGCGCAGCCCGATGTGGACGGCGCCCTTGTCGGCGGTGCGGCGCTGGACGCCGAGGAGTTCGTCAAGATCGTCAGGTTCCGCGACCAGTAAGTATGCGACGGCGCGGATCCGTCGTACCCTGACGGGGGCCGAGTCGGCATCTCACCCGTGCCGCCGGCCCCCGTTGTCCGTCGCGGTCCTGTTCAACGCGGTCAAATGCCGAATTTAATTCATTTCGAGAGAATTCCGGAAAGTAGGGTCCAGCCGTGATTATGGGGTTCTCGATCGCCCTGATCGTCTTCAGCCTGCTGCTGATGCTGCTGGTGCTGATGCACAAGGGGAAGGGCGGCGGCCTTTCCGACATGTTCGGTGGCGGTATGCAGTCGTCCGTCGGTGGTTCCTCGGTCGCCGAGCGCAACCTCGACCGCATCACCATCGTGGTCGGTATGGCCTGGTTCGCTTGCATTGTCGTGCTCGGTCTGCTGATGAAGCTGGACAACTGACCAGTCGTACGGTACGGCGCCGGGGGTGCGGCCTATCATGAGGCCCTGCGTCCCGGCGGTGGGGGTGTAACTCCACTCACTGGACGCGCGTTGGGCCATACGTAGACTGGGGCGCTCGCAGCGGAGCTGCCTCTCGACGCTTGATGCTTGCGGCACCATTCACGCAGGGAGTTACGACCGTGGCAAGTGGCAACGCGATCCGGGGAAGCCGGGTCGGAGCGGGGCCGATGGGTGAGGCCGAGCGTGGCGAGTCCGCGCCACGCCTGCGCATCTCCTTCTGGTGCTCCAACGGGCACGAGACGCAGCCGAGCTTCGCCAGCGACGCACAGGTTCCGGACACGTGGGACTGCCCGCGGTGCGGCTTCCCGGCCGGGCAGGACCGGGACAACCCGCCCGACCCACCGCGCACAGAGCCGTACAAGACCCACCTCGCCTATGTGAGGGAGCGGCGCAGCGACGCCGACGGCGAGGCGATCCTCGCCGAGGCCCTCGCCAAACTGCGCGGCGAGATCTAGGAATTGATCCGGCCGGACACCCCAGGGGTGTCCGGCCGGAGCCGTTCTCGGCGACGGCCGGTTGTCAGTGCCATCCCCTACGGTCCGGACAGGAGGACCGAAAGGGAGAGTTGTGACGACGGACGAGGCGGCGGCGAGCGGGCCGGCGACGGACGGAGCGGCGCCGGCGGAGAAGACCGCGGCGCGGGCACGGGTGCCCGCGTGGCGCGGGGGATTCGGACGGCTCTGGGGCGCCGCCGTCGTCTCCCGGTTCGGGGACTCGCTGCGGACCGCCGCGCTGCCGCTGCTCGCGGCCTCGCTCACCGGCGATCCGCTGCTCATCGCCTCGGTGACCGCCTGCGGCTATGTGCCCTGGCTGCTGTTCGGCCTGCTGGGCGGCGCCGTCGCGGACCGCGTCGACCAACGGCGCGCGATGTGGGCCGTCGACCTGGCGCGCGGTGTGCTGATGGCCGGCTTCGCACTCGCCGTCGCGCTGGGACAGGGCACGATCGCCCTGCTGCTCGTCCTCGCCTTCCTGCTGACGACCTTCCAGACACTCTTCGACAACGCGGCCACGGCCCTGCTGCCCGCCGTCGTCCCCCGGGACACGCTGGCCGCCGCCAACGCCCGCCTGATGACCGGACAGCAGGTCGCCGGCGGCTTCCTCGCGGCTCCGCTGGTGCCCGCCCTGCTGGTCCTCGGCGCCTCCGCGCCGTTCGCGGCCAACGCCGCCACCTATGCCGTCGGCGCGCTGCTCATCGCCTCCCTGCGGACCGAGGCACCGGCCAGGGCACCGAAGGCGGCCGGCGGCACGCTGCGCGCGGAGATGGCCGAAGGCATGCGCGCCCTGTGGCGGGACCGCGCGCTGCGCGGCCTGTCCGTCGCGACCGCCCTGTCGAACGTCGGCATGGGCGCCCTGATCGCGACCCTGGTCCTGCACGTCACCGGCTGGCTGGACGCGGGCAGCGGCGGATACGCGGCGGTCATCACGGCGTTCGGCGCCGGCAGTGTCGTCGGCGGACTGGTCGCACCGCGGCTCTCGGCCCGGATCGGGCGGATACGCGGCGTCCTGGTCGCCGGGATCGTCCAGATCTGTGCGCTGACCGTGCTCGGGACCGTCCGTGAACTCACGGCGGCGATCGCGGCCATGGCGGTCTTCGCGGTCATGGGCATGGTCTGGAACGTGAACCAGGCGACGCTGGTCCAGGAGCGCAGCCCCGCCGGGATGCTCGGCCGGATCAGCTCCGCCTTCCGTACGCTCGCCGTCGCCGGGGCACCGTTCGGCGCGCTGCTCGGCGGGCTGGTGGCGGGGGCCTGGGGGCTCAACGCGCCCGCGCTGCTGGCGGCCGGTGCCTTCACGCTCGGTGTCGCGTCGCTCGGCGCTCTGATCAATTAGGTTGGGAGGGCAGCTGGGCACCGCACTCACGCAGGCAGTCACGTACGAGAAGAAGTGGGCTGAAGCAAGATGTCCGAGAACAAGGCAGATGGCCGCGCCAGGCTCAACCGGACGCCCCAGTGGAGCGCCCTGGGAAAGCATCGTGAGCAGCTGGGGGAGACGGGTCTGCGGGAGCTGTTCGCCGATGACCCGGCGCGCGGCACCCGTTACACGCTCCAGGTCGGTGACCTCTACCTGGACTACTCCAAGCATCTGGTGACGGACGAGACGCTCACGCTGCTGCGTGAACTGGCGGCGGCCACCGGCGTCGCCGAGCTGCGGGACGCGATGTTCCGCGGTGAGAGGATCAACACCACCGAGGACCGGGCGGTGCTGCACACCGCGCTGCGCGCCCCGCGCGACGCGGTCGTCGAGGTCGACGGTGAGAACGTCGTGCCCGGTGTGCACGCCGTCCTCGACAAGATGGCCGCCTTCGCCGAGAAGGTCAGGGCGGGCGAATGGCTCGGCCACACGGGCCGCCCCATCCGTAACGTCGTCAACGTCGGGATCGGCGGCTCCGATCTCGGCCCCGCGATGGCCTACGAGGCGCTCAGGTCCTTCACCGACCGCGATCTGACGGTCCGTTTCGTGTCGAACGTCGACGGCGCCGACCTGCACGAGGCCGTACGCGATCTGGACGCCGCCGAGACACTGTTCGTCATCGCGTCCAAGACCTTCACCACCATCGAGACCATCACCAACGCCACTTCGGCCCGCAACTGGCTGCTGACCGAGCTCGGGAGCGATCAGGACGCGGTGGCCAGACACTTCGTCGCGCTCTCCACGAACGCCGAGAAGGTCGCCGACTTCGGCATCGACACCGCCAACATGTTCGAGTTCTGGGACTGGGTCGGCGGCCGGTACTCGTTCGACTCCGCGATCGGGCTCTCCCTGATGATCGCCGTCGGACCCGAGCGTTTCCGCGAGATGCTCGACGGCTTCCACCTCGTGGACGAGCACTTCCGCACCGCGCCCGCCGAGTCCAACGCGCCTCTGCTGCTCGGCCTGCTGGGGGTCTGGTACGGGGCGTTCTTCGACGCCCAGTCGCACGCCGTCCTGCCGTACAGCCACTACCTGTCCCGGTTCACCGCGTATCTCCAGCAGCTCGACATGGAGTCCAACGGCAAGTCCGTGGACCGCGACGGCGAGCCCGTGGAGTGGCAGACGGGACCGGTTGTCTGGGGCACCCCCGGCACCAACGGCCAGCACGCGTACTACCAGTTGATCCACCAGGGCACGAAGATGATCCCCGCCGACTTCATCGGCTTCGGCCGGCCCGTCGACGACCTCCCGCACCGGCTGGTCGCCCAGCACGACCTGCTGATGGCCAACTTCTTCGCCCAGACCCAGGCGCTCGCCTTCGGCAGGACACCGGACGAGGTCCGGGCCGAGGGCGTCCCCGACGACCTCGTGCCGCACAAGACGTTCCGGGGCAACCACCCGACCACCACCGTCCTCGCCGAGTCGCTGACCCCCTCCGTGCTCGGCCAGCTCATCGCGCTCTACGAGCACAAGGTCTTCGTCCAGGGGGCGGTGTGGAACATCGACTCCTTCGACCAGTGGGGTGTGGAGCTGGGCAAGGTCCTCGCCAAGGAGATCGAGCCGATCCTCACCCAGATCGACGGCGGACGGGAGAGCGAGGCCGACAGGCCGCTGGACGCCTCGACGGCGGAGCTGGTCGAGAAGTACCGGGCGCTGCGGGGGCGTTGAGCCGATGACGGAGGGGGAGCGGCGGCTCAGGCCGCCCAACAACACGCTGAACGAGAGGGCGGTCGCCTGGTGGCGGGCGCAGTGGCTGCTGCTCACCCTGGCGCCGGTCGCCGTCCTCGCGGTGCTGGGCGCGCTCATAGCCCCGGCGCGTGTCTGGCTGCTGGGGCCCGCCGCCGTCCTGGCCGTGCTCGGCCTCGCCTGCGCGGTGGTCATGCCGGTCTGGTGGTTCCGGGTGCACCGCTGGGAGGTGACGGACGAGGCGGTCTACGTCCGCACCGGCTACTTCTGGCAGGAGTGGCGGATCGCGCCGATGTCCAGGATCCAGACCGTCGACACCGTACGGGGGCCGCTGGAGCAGCTGTTCAAGCTCTCCACCGTCATCGTCACCACCGCGTCCTCCAAGGGAGCCGTACGGATCGAGGGGCTGGGCCATGAGCTGGCCGCCGAACTGGCCGAGCGGCTCACCCACATCACCCGGGCCACGCCCGGGGACGCGACGTGAGCACGGCGGCCGACCCCGCGCCCGGTGAGGAGTGGCGCAAGCTCGACCGGCGGACCCTGCTGGTCACCGCCGCCGTCATGACCGGCGTGGCGACGGGCGCGGGAGTGCCCACCGCGGTCGGCCTGTCCGGCGGTACGGGGGTGGGCCGCGCGCTCGCCTGGGTACTGCCCGCGGCCCTCCTGCTGATCGTCTGCGGCATCGGCGGCGACTACGTCCGCTGGCGCCGGACCCGCTACCGCATCGGCCCCGACCGGGCCGAACTCCACACCGGGCTGCTCCTGGTCAAACGCCGCTCACTGGGCCGCGAACGGATCAGGAGCGTCGATCTCACGGCCAATCCCCTGCTGCGGATACTCGGCCTGGTGAAGGTCCGGATCGGGACGGGGGAGCACACCGGCGGCGAATCCACCCTGGAACTCGACCCGGTCACCCGCGCGGAGGGCGAACGGCTCCGTACGGAACTGCTGGACCGCACCCCCTCCGGCACCGCCGGAGCCCACGGGGACGGCACATTGGCCGTCCTCGACCCCCGCTGGATCCGGTACGCGCCCCTCTCCTTCGTCGCGCCCCTGCTGGGCGGGGCGGCGGCGGGCGGTGTGATGCAGGTCAGCGAGTGGTTCGGGGTGCAGCACGAGGTGATCGACTGGATCGGCGACCGGTTCCGCGACACGTCGATCCCCATGATGGTCCTGGTGCTCGTGGTCGCGGCACTCCTCGCCGGCATAGCCGGCTCGCTCGGCCTCTGGGTCGAGATGTGGTGGAACTACCGGCTGGATCGCGAGCCCGGCGGCACCCTGCGGGTCCGGCGGGGTCTCCTCACCGCACGCTCCGTCTCCATGGAGGAACGCCGGCTGCGGGGCGTGGAACTGGTCGAGCCGCTGGGCGTGCGGCTCGTCGGCGCCGCACGTGTCGACGCCGTCGCCACGGGGCTGACCCAGGACGACGACGACAAGCACACCGACCTCAGGACACTGCTGCCGGCCGCGCCTAGGGCCGCCGCCGACGAGGTGGCCGCGCGGGTCCTGCGCGAGACCACGTCCCCGACCGGTGCGGCCGGGCTGACCGCGCACCCGCCCGCCGCGCGCGGCAGACGGCTGCGCTGGGCGGTGGGCTCCGCGCTGGCGCCGGTGCTTCTCCTGCTGATTCCCGGGCTGCTCCTCAGCGACGTACTGCTCGCCGTCGCCGCCGGCTGCGCGGTGGTGCTGCTGCCCCTCGCGGTGCTGCTCGCGCTGGACGCGTACCGCAGTCTCGGCCACGGCCTCAGCGACGGCTATCTGGTGGCTCGTTCGGGCACGGTCCGCCGTTCCACCGTCGCCCTTCAGCGCGGCGGTGTGATCGGCTGGACGGTCAAGCAGTCGTACTTCCAGCGCCGGGCCGGGCTCTTGACGCTCACGGCGACGACGGCGGCGGGAGCCGGGGCGTACGACGTGTACGACGCCGCGGAGGGCGAGGGGCTGGAGTTCGCGGCGCGGGCCGTGCCGGGGCTGCTGGAACCGTTCCTGGAGAAGTAGCGGGGGGCCTCGGGGCGCCGCCCCTCTCAGGTCGCTCGCCGGGCGGGCCGCGAGGCGGCCCGCCCGGTGCTGCCACCGCCCGGTGGTACTACCGCCCGGCCCAGCTCGCCTCGACCAACGCCCGCTCCGTACTGGTGAGATGGAAAGCTGCGGCGAGCCACGCGGACGCGTAGCGGTCCGCCCCGTCGTCGCGGATCCGGCCGAAGGTGTCGCGGGTGCGGCGGTCCGCCTCGGAGCTCAGGGTCCCGCTCAGCTCGGCGGCGGTGTGGAACCCCGTGGCCCGCAGTGCGGCGGCGTCACCGCGCGAGCCACCGTCACGGGCCGACTCGGCGACCGCCCGGCGCCCGCCGGTGACGGCGAGTTCGGTCAGACGTCGGACCCGCCAGACGGGGGAGTCGGCCAGCACGTCGGGCCCCGTGGACTCCGGCTCCGTCGGGGGGCAGAGGTCGGCCGGCGGGAGATGCGCCCCCTGAAGACGGTCGTAGCCGAGGTCGGCGCGGTCCAGCCACTCCTCGGGCAGCCGCAGGGTCGCCTCGGCGCCCGGCACCGGCCCGGCGGCCAGGGGCCGCAGCGTGGCGGCGCGATCGGGGTCGATCCGGCCCACCACCCGGACACGGAGACCGGGGCGGGTGGCGAGCCGCCGCAGATTGGCCGTGTGGGCGAGGTCCGGATGCGGGTGTGCGGCCATCAGCCGGATCAGCGGCCCCCTCGCCGTGCCGGCGTCCGGACGCGGGAGTTCACGGGCGAGCAGCTGATCCCCCACGGCTCCCGTGATCACCAGGTCGCAGCCGATCAGTTCGCCGATCCGCGCGGCCCGCTCCTCCTCCGTGCCGTCCCCGGCCGAGAGCAGCCCGGCCACGGTCTCGGCCGGCCGGCGGGCGAACAGCGCGGCGGCAGGTCCGGACGACCAGGGCAGACCGGCGACCGGGCTCGACCTGACCCCCTTGCCGGAGCCGAGCCGGCCGTCGTGCGAGACCGTCGCCCCGTTGATCAGCAGACCGCCGCGCGAGAGCCGGGCGTGGTCGAGGACCGTCGCACCGACGGAGACCGGGGCCGTCGCCGCGCCTCGCGCACGCGCCGAACCGCCGGGTCTGACGTCGGCGACCGAGAACCAGCGGTTGTCCTCGCCGAGCAGATGGGTGACCACGCCCCCGTACCCGGTGGCGCTGATCACGGGCTCCCGGCAGACGCCGTGGACCCGCAGCGCGCCCCCCGGCCGGTAGCCGCGCCGGGCGGTGCCGATGAGTTCGGGGGAGCCGTCGCCCGCCGCCAACAGGCCGGTGGTCAGCAGGAGTTCACGCAGGGCCGAGACCAGGTCGGCCAGCCGGTGCCCCGCGTGGCCCGCCCGCGCTTCGCGCAGGCCGCGCACCACGCGCAGGGCGGCGGCCTCGGCACGGTGCAGTCCGGCCAGCCGGGCGGTGTGGGCGGCGCGCAACAGCTCCGCCTGCGGTATCGCGCCCGCGGCGGGGACACCGGCCGCGAGCACGGCCGTCGCGGCTGACCACAGCCCGGCCGCTGCGGCGATCCGGGCGGGGCTGAGAGGGGCGGGCGGTGCGGCGGGCCCGTTGGGAGCCACGGACGCTCCGGGCTCGCCGGGCGCCGGTGTTCCGGCACCGGCACCGGCGCCGACCGGCGTCGCGGCGCCGTCCCCTCCGGTGACTCCCGCGCCTCCGGTGCCCTCGGTGTCCCCGGCGGCCGTTTCGGGCGCGTCCAGCGGATCGGCCACCGGGCACGCCCCGAGGACGGCCGCCAGATGCAGACAGCGCGGCGCGAGCAGACAGCTGCACCGCGCCTGGGCGGGATCGCTGACCGTCCCGGACGGGCCGGGGGAGAGCACGACCACCGCGTCCTCGCCGCATCTCACACTGATGCCGCCGTCACCCCCGCCGTCGGGGTCGGCCGTGGTCGGCGGCACGGCGCCGAACCGCTCGATCGCCGCGTCGAGCTTCCTGCTCAGCCGGGAGGTCAGACCCTCCACCGCACCGGCAACCACCTCCGCGGCGACCGGTGGCAGCACGACGGTCTGGACGGACGGCGTCATCGGTTCTCCCCGCGGAGTCGGTCGCCCACCCAGCGGGCGAGGGCGAGAGGGCTGAGGGCGGCGACCGGCATCCCGGCCGCCACGAGCTGCTGCGCGACCGGCACCGAGTAGCGCGGTGCGCCGGTGTCGTCCAGCGCCGCGCAGCCCATGAGATGGACGCCGGACGCGGCGAGTGAACGGACCTCACCGAGCAGCCCGCCCACCCCGTAGCCCTCCTCGAAGTCGCTGACGACCACGACGAGGGTGCGGCTCGGCACCGTCACCAGGGAACGGGCGTGGGCGAGCCCGGCCGCGATGTGCGTACCGCCGCCCACCCGTACCTCCAGGAGCAGCGACAGCGGGTCGGCGACCCGGTCCGTCAGGTCGATCACCTCGGTGGAGAAGGTGAGGAAGTGGGTGGAGAGGGTGGGCACGCCGCCCAGGACGGCGGCGGTCAGCGCCGACCAGATGACAGACGCCTCCATCGATCCGGAGACGTCCACCACGAGGATCAGCCGCCAGTCCGACTCACGGCTCGTGCGGGTGCCGAACACCGGATTCTCCGGGATGACGACGGTCCGCCCGTCGTCGAGACGGCGCGTGTGGGCCAGGTTGGCCCGCAGCGTGCGCGGCAGATCGAGCTTCCCGCCGGAGCGGCGCGTCGGGCGGGGGCCGGCCAGACCGGTGAGGGTCGGTCGCAGCCGGGTGGCGAGCTCCTTCGCCAGCTCGTCGACCAGCCGGCGCACGAGCGGCCGGAGCTTCGCCAGCTGCTGTTCGGGCATGCCCCCGGCCAGCGAGAGGACCGAGGTGAGCAGTTCGATCGACGGTCTGACGTGCGCGGGGTCGAGTTCCGCGATCACCTCCGTACGGCCGGCGTCCGCCGCCCTGGCGAGGACCTCCTCGCGCACGTCCGTCGCGAACAGGGCGTCGAGTTCCTCCGCCCATTCGCGGGCGGTGGGGAAGGACCTGCCCCGGCCGCCCGCGTCGCCGCCCGCGCCGGGCGGCCCCGACGCGATGTCCGCGGAGCCCTCGCCACGCCCGGCGCCGTACAGCTCGTCCAGCGCGTACGCGTAGCGGCGGGCGTCGTCGGGCAGCCGGTCGCTCTCCCTGCCGAGGAGCAGCCGCCAGCGGTCGGCGGGCGAGAGACGCCGGGTCTCGTCCACGGGGCCGCGGGTACGCGCGGGTACGGGTCCCGTCGAAGGAAGCGGCGACGCCGACCGCGACGGCTCCTCCGGCGTGCCCTGTGGCGGCGGCCCGGACGCGGACTCCGGAGCCGTCCCCGACGGCGCCCTCTCGGGCAGGACCGGGACGGGCAGCTTCAGCGCGGTCAGCGCGGCGAGTCCCGCGGCGTCCGCCGCCGTCCAGAGCGCGACCAGTTCCGGTGGCGCGCTCAGTGTCAGGTCCGGGCGGTCGCCGAGGCGTTCGGTGACCGTACGGAGCAGCCGGCCCCGGTCGGCGGGCGTGAGGACGTCGAACCCACCGCGCAGCGCCGGGAGCCGGTGGAGGAAACCCTGGTCGGGGAGGGCGTCGATCCGGTCCAACAGCGGTGCGAGAGCGGCCTCGGCCGACTGGAGGAGCGGTCCGGCGGCCGTCAGCAGACCGGTGAGCAGCCCGGAGAGACGGCGGCGTTCGTCCGGCCCGGATGCCCGGTCGATCCAGCTCGCGACCCGGTCGCCCATGGCGGACGGCGCGTCGAGGTCGAGCAGGACACGCGTCGCCGCCGCGGCTCCCTGGATGACCGGTGAACCGGACGCCGCGAGGGTGCCCAGCGCGTCGTCCATCCGCAGACCGAGGCGGTGTTCGCCGGCCCGGGTGGCGAGAGCGACCAGGGCGGCGGCGTCCTGCGGGTCGTCACTGCCCGCGAGACCGGGAAGCCCCCGTACGGCGGCCTCCAGCAGCACCACGGCGAGTTCGGCGGCGGCGCGCCGGGTGCCGGTGGTGGTGCCCGGCAGATGCCCCTGCCGCAGGGAGTGCAACAGGTCGAGTGCCGTGAGGAGTTCGGGCAGCGCGGCCGAGGACGGCAGTACGTCGGCGGCCTCGTCGAGACGTTCGGCGACCAGCTCCGGCAGATCGCACCGGGCCGCGTCGCGCAGCCCGGTGAGTATCGACGCGGCGGTGGGCCCGCCCTCCGCGTACCGCGCGTGAGCGGTCTCGCGCAGCTTTCCGGCCGCGGCGACGGCTGCGGTCACGCCGCGGACGCCCACCAGATCGAGCCGGGCCGGGACGACCGGTGTCCACGACGCCTGCCACCGGGTGCTCAGTCCGGTGGAATCTCCCGTACGGGCCACCTCACCCGGGGTGCAGTAGCCGACGTCGCACACGTCGAGGCGGTTCAGCAGGACCTCGCGGCGGCCGTCCAGCTCCGACCGGAGCGGGTCGAGACGTACCTCCCGGGACTCGGGGCTCTCCGGGCCCGGGAGCCGCAGCGCGGTCAGTTCGGCCTCCACGGCCGGGCCCAGGCCGGAACGGGGCGTACCGGGCGCGACACGGCCCCGGTCGGTACCCACCAGGACCGTTTCGAGGGCCCGTGCCAGGGCCCGGCCGCGGCCCAGCGGTTCGCCCTGGCCGAGAACGGTCGTGACCGCCTCCAGCAGCTCGCCGCGCCCCGGGGCGGGCAGCGACCTCAGCCGTGCGAGGTCGTCGGCGAGGCGCAGCGTCTCCACGGCCTCGCCGGTGCCGGCGGTGTGCCCGGCGGACCGCAGCGTCCGGCAGAGCCCGGTGATGGCGGTCGCCGCGGCGTCACGCACCCGCTCGGGCACCCCGCCGGCCGTGAAGACGGCCTGCTGCCAGCGCGGATCCCGTATCCCGGCGGGGTAGCCGGAACGGGAGTCGAGCAGGGCGAAGGTGTACGGCACGAGAGAGGTGACGGGAGCGGTGACGGCGTCACCGGCCCCTGCCCCGCCACCGGCCTTCGGCGACGGACCGCTCCGCCCGCCGCGCCCGGCCGCCGCGAGCGGGCCGGGCGCGGGAGCCCCGCCGCTGCGGGCCTCCCCTTCCGCGTCGCCGGTCCGGCCCTGCATGCTCGTCCCGCACTGCCCGCCGGTCCCGTCGGCCCCGCCGGTCCCGGTCGGGAACTCCCCGCGCGGTGTCAGGAGCGCCGGTGCGTGGAAGGCGCCGACGACCACCGCCACCCGGCGGCTGCCGCCCGCGGCCTCGGCGATCACACGGCGCATGTGCGCCTCACGGGCGAGGTCGGACGCGGCCACCCCGCCCCGCGCCGACGCGTCGCGGCGCAGCGCCCAGCCCACGCCGAGCGCGGCGCGCCGTACGGCCTCCGGTTCACAGCCGGGCGCCCGGACCTCGACCGTCCGGTCCCAGAGGTCGTCCCCCTCGCGGCCGGTGCCAGCGGAGCCGAGCGCGGCGGCGAACCCCGGACCGTCGTCACGGCCGGTGTCCGGCCCCGTCGCCGTCCAGCCCGGATCGGACAACGGCAGGTCGCAGCAGCGCACTTCGACGTCGTGGTCCCTGGCCCAGCGGACGGCGGCGAGCTCCGGTGAGAAGTCGGCGAACGGGTAGAAGCCGAGCCGCCCGTCGGGATCGGCCCCGGCGAGCGCCACCGGCGCCACGGTGCCCCGGTCGGCGAGATGGGCCAGCCACGGCTGGAAGTCTGCCGGCAACTCGACGCAGAGCACGTCGGCGCCGGAGGCGTCCAGCAACGCGGGCAGCGCGGCGGCCAGCGCGGGGCTGTGGTGCCGTATCCCGAGCAGATACGGCTCCAGCGAGCCCGCGAGCGCGTCCACCGCCTCCCGCGGGTCGCCGCCGCTGCCGTGTGCGGTGGTGTCGTGTGCGGTGGCGTCCACCGCCGGGGCGGCGCTCAACGCAGGTTCTCCCGCAGGTCCCAGAGGCGGCGCCACATCGCCGCGCCGTCCTCGGCGCGGCGCCGTACCGGACCGTCCCAGTAACCCAGCAGCCGCCCGTGGTCCGTCTGGTCGTCCTTGAGGACCACACCGAGCAGATGGCCCGGCACCAGGTCGAGCGGATCCCCGCCGGGCAGATAGGCCGCCGCCACCCCGAGCGAGGCGGCGACCTGCACGGCCTCGGCGGTGGACATCACCGTGCCGGGCCGCTCCACGTCCCAGCCCTCGGCCGAGCGTCCGTTCCGCAGATCGCGGAAGACGGTCACCAGCACGTCCAGTACGGCGTCGTCGACCGCGTACGCCGTGCCCGCCCGCTCCACGGCGGCCGTCGCCCGATCCCGTACGAGCGCGGTCTCGGCGTCGGCGTCGGCGATGGGGTGGATCGTCTCGAAGTTGAAGCGCCGCTTGAGCGCGGCCGACATCTCCGAGACGCCCCGGTCCCGGAGGTTGGCCGTCGCTATCACGCTGAAACCGGGGACGGCCGCGGCCTGCGCGTCGTCCGTCCCCGCGAGTTCGGGCACGCTGAGCCGCCGGTCGGAGAGGATCGACACGAGCGCGTCCTGCACTTCCGGCAGACAGCGGGTGATCTCCTCGATCCGGGCGACCCGGCCGGTCCGCATGGCCGTGAGCACCGGGGAGGCGACCAGCGCCTGCGGTGTGGGGCCCTGGGCGAGCAGCAGCGCGTAGTTCCAGCCGTAGCGGAAGGCGTCCTCCGTGGTGCCGGCGGTGCCCTGCACGGTGAGGGCGCTGGTGCCGCTCACGGCGGCGCTCAGCAGCTCGGAGAGCATCGACTTCGCGGTGCCCGGCTCGCCGACCAGCAGCAGACCGCGTTCACCGACGAGGGTGACCACGCACCGTTCCACCAGGGCGCGTTCGCCGATGAACTTGGCCGGGACGGTCAGCCGGGCGGGCAGTCCGGCGTGCGTGCCGGGGAGCCGCAGGGCTTCGCCGTCGCTGCCGCAGATGAAGGTGACCACGGCGCGCGGCGTCAGTGCCCAGCCGGGCGGGCGCGGGCCGTCGTCGTACGCGGCGAGGAAGGCGAGTTCGGTGGCGTACCGCTCCTCGGCCGGCAGCGACTGCCGGGTCGCGGGGGCGGTCTCCCGGCTCGCTGTCAGGGTGTCTGTCCGGGTCGTCATGCGCTGATTCCTTGTTCGTCGAGGGGCGGGGCGTGGCGCGCGGCACGGCGCCGTGTCCCGCGGGGTGATGGGTTCCGGCCGGGCCGGAGTGCCGGTCCCGGATGTCGTGCGGTGTCGAGCGGGGGAGTGGGGTGTGACCGTTCGGGGTGCCGGGGGGGCGCGCCGCCCCGGCCGGGGGGGGGGGGGGGGGGGGGGGGGGGGGGGGGGGGGAGGGGGGGGGAGGGGAGGGGGGAGCCCCCCCCCCCCCTGGCCGTC
>NZ_JBVJNN010000034.1:0-79558 GCF_055583685.1 Streptomyces sp. NPDC104581 | reverse complement strand
GTGCCCGGGGGGGGGGTGGTTTCCGGCCGGACAGGGGTCCCGGCCCCGGGTGTCGGAGGGTGGCGAGAGGGGGGGGGGGGTGGGCCTTTCGGGTGTGCTGGGCCCCCCCCCCCCCCCGGCCGGCGGTGGCGGGGTGACCCGCACCCCGCCACCGCCTCGCGCACGGTCAGCCCCGCCCGCTCCGCCGGGCCTTGAGCTCGTCGAAGCGAGGGGTGTCGCCGTCCTTGACCCGCTGCCAGGCCCGGCGGTAGAGGTCGGCCACCGGCTCCGTGGGCGCGATCACGTCCAGTGACGCGCTGCCGCCGACGGCCAGATCGAACAGGGGGAGCTTCCACCGCTCCAGCGACATGGCCGCCGAATCGACGACCGTCCAGCCGCCCGGCAGGAACAGAGAGCGCCTGGCGCCGGTACGGCTCGCCCTCACCACCAGGTCGGTGGCCGCCAGTTCCTCGCGCGCCGCCTCGATACGGGCGGCGCCGCCGCGCCGCCGTTTCCAGCCCGTCCACTTGGCGATGTTGGCGTCGGTCGGATCGGGCATCGCGAGCAGCATCAGATAGAGCACGGCGGCGTCCTCACTGATGCCGTACTCCTTGGCGGCCTCCGTGACCAGGCCGGGGACCGACCGGCCGGGGTCCTGCGGATACCAGGTGCCGTCCTTGTCGCGCTCGCCGGCCACCGGGTCGCCCGGGTCGCCGAGGAGCGCGGCGAAGCGCGGATCGCGGGCGACGCGCATACCGGTCTCGACCGGGTAAGGCCGCTGGGCATCCTGTGAGCCGGTGCGGCCGTAGCCGTTGCCCATCCCCCGCAGGACCGGCAGATAGGGGTCGTCCCCCGCTTCGTCCAGCAGCGCGGGGCGAACGGCCGGATACGGCTGGCCGTCGTACGTGCTCATGATCACCGCGCCGTAGCGTTCGTACCCCTCGCCGGTCTCGGTGGGGGCGCCGACCGCGGCGCGGTACGCGGCCAGGCCGGCGTACCCGCCGAGGCTGAGCATCAGCTCCGGGTTGGCCAGCCTCTCCCGGACCGCGCTCACGACGCCCGGCAGCAGGGCCCGGACCGGGTGACCGGCCGGGAGCTGGTGGGCCAGCCACGCGGCCGTCGCGACAACGGACTTCAGCGTGTCCGCGTCGAACACCGCGCGGTCCGTGCCGACGGGAGCGACGCTGTCCTGGTGGACGCGCCAGACCGCGTCGGTCGTCAGGCGCGGCTCGCCGGCCGGGTCGATGAGCGCCCGCAGCGTCCGCTCCGGTGTCCAGTCCGAGCGCACGGCGCGGACCGCTTTCGCCACGAGCAGCAGCAGCTCCTCCTGGACGGGTGTCCGCCGGCCCAGCTCGCTGTTCCAGACCTCGGCGGCGGCTGCCACGTCCGGCCCCTCGGTCCACAGGCGGGCGGGGTCGCCGGGCAGCAGCGCCGCCACGACGGCCCGGCGGACGCCGGCGTCCACACCGCGCAGTTCGTCCCTGGCGAGGGCGGCGTTGGGGATCTTCAGCCCGAGAGTGTTCCGTACCTCCACGGGCAGGAAGTCCTGCTCGTTCGTGCAGACACGGGGCAGGCCGGCCACGATCAGCCCGGCCGCGGACGGCGTGACACCGGTGAGCCGGGCGAACTCCTCGGCGGCTGCCGGGAACCAGGGCGCGGGCCCGCGCCCGGCCAGTTCCGCGCGGAAGGCCGCGGACCACCCGCCGTCCCGGCCGGGGCCGAGGGCGACCTCGCGGGGCGCGGACTTGACGGTGTACGGCGCGGGAATCTCGAAGCGGCCCGTCGGATCGTGGAACAGCGCGGTGAACTCGCGCCGGGACCCGTCCCAGTACCCCGCGCGGACGAAGGCGAGGAACGCGCCGTCCGCCAGTGGCAGCACCGCCGACCAGTTCCCGCGCCGCGGGTTGCCGTCCGCGTCGACGAGCGCGCTCTCGTCGAGGTACAGCCGGCAGACACGCCAGCGGTCGGCGCCCTCCGCCGTGGTGAGGCCGAGCGTGTCCAGCGCCGCCAGCAGTTCGTCCAGCGCTTCGCGGTGCTCCCGCTCCGTGGACATCGAGGCGGCCCGGTACGCCAGCGCGGCCGGGGCGCCGAGGAGCCTCTCCCACTCGGTCCTGTCCACGGGCAGCGGCGACCCGTCGAGGTGGAGCCGGACGGCCTTCCCGGGCACGGGCTCCGTCCCGGCCTCCGGGGCCGGATCCACGGGACTCGCCAACACCGCGCTCAGCGCCCGCAGCTGACCGAAGAGACTGAGCCTCGCGTCCCCGCGGTACGACGAGAAGGAGCAGTCGTCCGCGAGCCCGTCGAGGGCCGCGCCGAGCAGTTCGTTCCCCGGGCCGACCGCCTCCGCCCCCGGCCGCTCGACCAGCGCCTTCTCCTCCAGACGGGTCACGATCGCGTCCAGCTCGGCCTGCTGCCCGGCGGCGAACCGCACCACCCCGGCGATCCCGGCCACCAGCGCCTCGTGGCTGACGGCGGGCAGCGACTCCCTTACCAGGGTGAGGAGTTCGTCCTCCGGCTCCGTGCCCGTGCCCCTCGCCGTGCCCATCTCCTCCTTCGCCTTCCTGTCCTGTGCGACCGCGGCCGACAGCAGCGTCCGCGCCGTGTCCCCGCTGATCGCGCGCAGTGCCGTGGAACCCCGCGGGTCCCTGGCCCTGAGACAGTGCCAGTAGTCCTCCGGGGGCAGCAGCGCGGTACCCGCCGCGAACGGACCGGGCACCCCGTCCACCCGGGCGTGGGCCGTGACCGTGCCCTCCGGATCGACCAGCCTGATCTCGGAGCCCGCGCCACCGACGCCCCGGGGCCGGTCGTCGCCGGGGAAGACCAGGGGGCGGGCGGGCCGGCCGGCCTCGTGGGTCAGTGTGACGGTGTGTCCCGCCAGGTCCTCGCAGCGCCGCGAGCCGTCGGGCAGCCGCACCACCCGCCAGCCCAGCAGACCGTCCACGGGATGCGCGCCGGGACCCGTCGCGGCCGACGGGGCGGGCAGCAGCACGCCACCGGCGAAGGTGCTGCCCTCCGGTGCGCCGCCGGTCGCCCCGGTGAAGAAGTCCGGCCGGTCGACGGTGAGGGGCTTGCCCGACTCCGGGTCCAGCTCGTGCAGACATTCGGCGCCCTCGGCGTCCACGGCCCGTGTCCAGTACCGCGTCCCGTCCGTGTGCACCGCACGCTCGACCGGTAGCGAGGTGTCCCCGGCGTACAGCACACCGTCGCCCGTCAGCCGCCCGCCGCCCGGCCTGGGCAGGGTGAACACCCCCAGGCCGTCGCCGAGCCGGCCGATCTGGACACCCCGGATGCCGTCGGCCGACTCCAGCGGGGCCGGACTGTCGGCGGCGGTGTGCCAGTACCCCCTGAGCTGGTCACCGTCCGAGTAGGACCGCCAGTGGACGAGCAACTGCCCGTCCACGTAATGGAATCCCGGATGCCGGTACCAGCCGTACGCGTCGTCGGGGATACGCAGGTCATGGGTCAGCACGGCGCCGTCCGCGTCGAGCACCCGCGCCTGCGACGCGCCCGCCACGATCAGATGGGGCCAGGCGCCGGCGAGGACGATCCTTTCCCGGTCCGCCTCCTTGGGAGCGAGTGCGGCGATCGCCTCCTCCCAGGCGGGCCAGCCCAGCTCGTCGAAGATGCCGGCCCGCAGCGTCCGGACCAGCAGCGGGGCCAGATCGGTGGCGGCGACAGCCCGCACCTCCTCCTCGGCGAGGGCCAGGGCGACGCCGGGGATCCGGCGCAGCCGCTCCAGATCGCCGGGCAGGCCGGGCAGCGCGCCGACGGAGAAGTCCCGCGCGGTCGCCCTCATCCACTCGGTGAGCATCGGGCGCCCGCCGGGGGAGTCGGCCAGCAGCCGGTAGGGCGCGATCTCGCCGCCGAGGTTGTCGGCCCCCGCCGCGAAAGAGGGCCGGAAGCGCTCGTCCGCCGCCAGCGCGAGCAGATCGCGGCGGTCCGCGTCCGGGTCGGCCCACCTGTCCAGATCGAGCCGCAGGACCCGCCGCTCACCCGTGGGATCGGCGACCGGTACGTCCAGGGAGAGCAGCAGGTCGAGGAGATCCACGTCCTCGTACGGCACGGGCAGGGCCGACACGGCCCCGGCCCCGGCTCCGGCCAGCTCCTCGCGCAGCCGTCCGGCGGCCCGCTCCACGAGCGAGAGCAGCGCCGGCATCCGGCCGGCCGTCCTGTAAGAGGATGACCGGTACTTCGAGAAGCGCAGATACCAGCCGACCGTGCCGTCCTCGGGCCGCTGCCCGGCCGGCAGCGTGGTGTCCAGCAGCCCTTCGGCGGCCCCGGACTCCTCCAGCAACTCCAGCCAGAACCCGGCGCATTCGGCGTCCTCGGGCAGCAGATCCAGCAGCGTCCCACGGGTGTCGGGGTCGCGCCGGGCCAGCGCGACCAGGGCGGTGCGGTGCCCCTTCCACCAGCCGGGCGCCGCCCGTCGCGTGGCCGGGAGGGCGAGCAGCTCGGTCAGATACGCGCCCTCCGCCTGCGCCGCGTCCGCCCCGGCGGCCTTCGCCAGCTTCCGCAGATCGGTCGACATCTGGACCGACGGCTCGAACCCCGCGGCCGTGCGCCGTACACACACCTCACGGAACCGGCGGTACGCCTCGTCGGCCGGCATCCGGGCCGAGAGCCCCCGCGCGTGCCCGGTCAGCGCCTTCACCGGGAGCGCCCCGGCGAGCGCGAACTCCAGGAACACCGCGTGCAGCCGCTCCTCGTCGACCGTGAGGCCGTACTGCCTCTCGGCGTCGCGGGCCCGCAGGAACATCTGCCCCGCGAAGCCGGGATTCTCCACCTCGCTGAAGACCCGCCCGGCCCGCTCGAAGAAGGTCGGCAAGAAGTGCGGTACGGAGTCGGCCAGCCGTCCCGCGATCTGCTGGTAGGAGGCCAGGGCCACCTTCGGTTTGGTCTTCGCCTGCCGGGCGGCCTTCTCCAGCTCGGGCATCAGCCCGAGCGCCTGACGGCCGTCCTCCGGGTGGTGCACCAGCACCCACTCAGGGAAGCCCAGCGACTGCCGCAGCCCCAGCCCGACCTCGGCCGGTTCACCGTCCGGCTCCAGACCGAGGAACCCGGCGGCCAGGTCCTCCGCCGCTCCCAGCTCCCCGGCCACCAGCCGCACCACGACCCGGTCGTCGAGCCCCGGATGCCGGTAGGCGCGGGTGGTCAGCGGGACCGCCCGCTCGCCCGCGCCGGCCGTGCCGGGCGGCAGCACCGCCCCGGCCCGCAGCAACTGCTTGGCCGTGGCCCGCACTTCGCTCACCGTCGCCGCGTCCTGCGCCTGTGTCCCTGTTCCCGCCGGCACCGTCGCCCCCGTGTCACTCACGTGTTCTGCCCCTCCTTGACCGTGCGGCCGGCGTACAGCGCCGCCGCCATGCGCATCCCCTCGGACCAGGCGACCGGCCCGACCTCCGGCAGCCGCAGCGAGCGTCCGTCGACCACGCTCCAGCTCAGATCGCCGGTCTCGGACTCCCCGTACCAGTACGGCTCCCCGATCCACACCGACGCCTCGGTGAACGCCCCGGCCTCCCGTATCCGGCAGGTGGCGTAGCCGCCCGACACCCGGTAGCCGAGCGAGGTCGCCCGCGCGGCCAGGCCGAACCGGGAGTCGTAGGCGCCGCCCGCGAAGTCCGACACCGAGGTCGCCTTCGCGGCGAGGCCGGCGGGCTTGCGCCAGGTGGCCCGGTCGATCTGCTCGATCCCCTGGGTGAGGCCCAACTCGGCGGCGAATTCCCGCAGATCGTCCAGATCGGGCAGCAGAACGGGATGCGGCAGCGTCACCGTCTCCGGTGACAGCCGAATGGTCTCGCCGTCCGGATCGACCACCCGCAGCTGACCGGATCCGTCGGCGTCCCGGAGGAAGCCCACCTCGTCGGGCCCCTCGCCCATCACCACCATGTCGCGCAGCCCGGCCTGCCACGCCTCGTCGGGCCACACCCGGCCCAGCAGCCCGGTGGGAACCGGCAGGGACGACACCATCCAGCTGTCCACGCGCGCCACGCACTCCGCCGCGTGCCGGTCCAGCCACTCGGCGAGCTTGCGCAGCCGGTCCGCCTCGGGATGCGTCCGTACCCCTTTGGGCAGCGTCTTCAACTGCCGTCCCGCGGCCCGCCCCGCTGTGGACCGTGCCGTCACCCGGCCTTCCACCAGGGCGACTTCATACCCCTCGCCCGCCGACAGCCAGCCCATGACGCACGCACCTCTCCCCGTTCACGCATGATGAGTCCCGCAGGGGAAAGAACCCCGCACTGCGGTAGGGAAAGAACGCTACCGGCACCCACTGACAGCCCGGCCGGGAGAGGACACCGGCGCCGGACGCACCGGGCCGGACGCACCGCGGCCCGGTCCGTGTCGCACGAACCGGGCCGCCGTGTCGGCGATATGACGCTCCATCAGAAGCGCTGCCCCAGGATTCAGGCCGAGCCCGTCGGGTACAGCGCGCGCGGCAGTTTCGACGCCGCCGCCTCGTCCAGCAGCCACAGCGTCCGCGCCCGCCCGTACGCGCCCGCCGCCGGCGCCTGGACCTCGCCCGCGCCGGAGAGCGCGATCTCGGCGGCCTCCGCCTTGTCCTCGCCCGCCGCCAGCAGCCACACCTCGTGCGCCGCCCGGATCGCGGGGAGCGTCAGCGAGATCCGCAGCGGCGGCGGCTTCGGCGCGCCGCGCACCGCGACCACCGTGCGCTCGCTCTCGCGGACGCCCGGCAGTTCGGGAAAGAGCGAGGCGACGTGCGTGTCCGGCCCCACCCCGAGCATCAGCACGTCGAAGGACGGGACCCGCGCGTGGTCCTCCGGCCGCGCCGCCGCGGCCAGCTCGGTCGCGTACGCGGCGGCCGCGGCCTCGATGTCGGAGCCGTACGCGCCGTCCGGCGCCGGCATCGTGTGCACCCGCGCGGGATCCAGCGGCACCGAGTCGAGCAGCGCCTCCCTGGCCTGTGTGTCGTTGCGCTCCGGGTCGCCGCCGGGCAGGAAGCGCTCGTCACCCCACCAGAGGTCGAGCCGGGTCCAGTCGACCGCGTCGCGCGCGGGCGCCCGGGACAGCGCGGCCAGCAGACCGTTGCCGTTGCGCCCGCCGGTCAGGACGACCGACGCGCTGCCGCGCGCGGCCTGGGCGTCCACGATCCTCGTGATCAGCCGGGCCGCCGCGGCCTGCGCCATCAGCTCCTTGTCGCGGTGCACGACGAGTTGCGGAACGCTCACTTCGACGCCGCCTTCTTGGCGGCCGACCCGCGTGCGGGAGCCGCCTTCTTCGCCGCCGGGGCACTGTCGCCCTCGCCGTTCGCCCTCGCCGGGTCCAGCCGTTCCACGCCGAACCGCAGCGTCGCCGCGTAGGTGTCGTCGGGGTCCAGCCTGCGCAGCTCCTCGGCGATCAGCTCCGAGGTCTCCCGCCGGTTGAGCGCCACCGCCCGGTCCGGCTGCCCCTCGATGGACAGCGTCGCCAGCGAGCCGTCCGTCCGGCGCAGCTCGATCGGCCCGCAGTCGGTCTCCATCCGTACGGAGGTGAGACCGGGGCCGCCCGAGACGGCGCGGGTGACCGGGACGTGCAGCCGCTCCGCGAGCCACATGCCGAGCAGCTCGCAGCTCGCGTTCAGCTCCTCGCCCTCCACGCGGACCGAGGTCACCTTGCAGTCGACCTGGTCCAGCGCCGCGGCCAGCATCGAACGCCACGGGGTGATCCGGCTCCACGCCAGATCCGTGTCGCCCGGTGTGTAGACCGAGGCGCGGGCCTTGAGCTCCGCGATCGGGTTCTCGGCGGCGTAGGTGTCCGTCACCCGCCGCTGGGCCAGCGTGCCCAGCGGGTCCTTCGCGGGGTTGTCCGGCGCGTTGGCGGCCCACCAGACCACGACGGGCGCGTCGGGCAGCAGCAGCGGCAGGACGACCGACTGGGCGTGCTCGATGACCTCGCCGTAGAGCCGGAGCACGACCGTCTCACCGGTGCCGGCCTCCACACCGACCCGCACCTCGGCGTCGAGGCGCGCCTTGGACCGGTCGCGTGCCGAGCGGGAGACCCGCTTGACGACGACCAGCTTGCGCGACGGGTGCTCGCGGGACGCCTCGTTGGCGGCCTTGAGCGCGTCGTACGCGTTCTCCTCGTCGGTGACGAGGACCAGGGTGAGGACCATGCCGACGGCCGGGGTGCCGATCGCCCGGCGTCCCTCGACCAGCGCCTTGTTGATCTTGCTGGACGTGGTGTCCGTAAGGTCGATCTTCATGGCCGACGCCAGCTCCGTCCGTGTCGTGCGAGCATTTCGTCCGCCTCGACCGGACCCCAGGTCCCGGACTCGTACTGCGCGGGCTTGCCGTGCTTGTCCCAGTAGTGCTCGATCGGGTCGAGGATCTTCCAGGAGAGCTCGACCTCCTCCGTACGGGGGAAGAGGTTGGAGTCGCCGAGCAGCACGTCGAGCAGCAGCCGCTCGTACGCCTCGGGGCTGGACTCCGTGAAGGACTCCCCGTAGGCGAAGTCCATCGAGACGTCCCGCACCTCCATCGCCGTGCCGGGCACCTTGGAGCCGAACCGCATGGTCACGCCCTCGTCCGGCTGGACCCGGATGACCAGGGCGTTCTGCCCCAGCTCCTCGGTGGCCGTGTGGTCGAAGGGGGAGTGCGGGGCCCGCTGGAACACGACCGCGATCTCGGTGACCCGGCGGCCGAGCCGTTTGCCGGTCCGCAGGTAGAACGGGACGCCGGCCCAGCGCCGGTTGTCGATCTCCACCTTCACCGCGGCGTAGGTGTCGGTCTTCGACTTCGGGTCGATGCCGTCTTCCTCCAGATAGCCGACGGCCTTCTCGCCGCCCTGCCAGCCTGCGGCGTACTGCCCGCGCACCGTGTCCTTGCCGAGGTCGTGCGGCAGCCGTACGGCCCCGAGCACCTTGGTCTTCTCGGCGGCCAGGGCGTCCGCGTCGAAGGAGGCGGGCTCCTCCATCGCGGTGAGCGCGAGGAGCTGGAGGAGGTGGTTCTGGATGACGTCACGCGCCGCGCCGATGCCGTCGTAGTAGCCGGCCCGGCCGCCGATGCCGATGTCCTCGGCCATGGTGATCTGCACGTGGTCGACGTAGGACCGGTTCCAGATCGGCTCGAAGAGGGTGTTCGCGAAGCGCAGCGCCAGGATGTTCTGGACCGTCTCCTTGCCCAGGTAGTGGTCGATCCGGAAGACCTCGTTGGACGGGAAGACCTCGTGCACGACCTTGTTCAGCTCCTGCGCGGAGACCAGGTCGTGACCGAACGGCTTCTCGATGACGGCGCGCCGCCAGGAGCCCTCCTTCTGGTCGGCCAGCCCGTGCTTCTTGAGCTGCTTGACGACCTTGGGGAAGAACTTCGGCGGTACGGACAGGTAGAAGGCGAAGTTGCCGCCCGTGCCCTGCACCTTGTCGAGGTCCTCGATCGTGGACTTCAGGTTCTCGAAGGCCCGGTCGTCGTCGAAGTCGCCCTGGACGAAGCGCATCCCCTGGATGAGCTGCTGCCAGACCTCCTCGCGGAAGGGCGTACGGGCGTGCGCCTTGACGGCGTCGTGGACCTCCTGCGCGAAATCCTCGTCCTGCCACTCGCGACGGGCGTAGCCGACGAGCGAGAAGCCCGGCGGCAGCAGACCGCGGTTGGCGAGGTCATAGACGGCGGGCATCAACTTTTTACGGGACAAATCGCCCGTGACGCCGAAGATGACCAGGCCCGACGGCCCCGCGATACGCGGGAGCCGTCGGTCCGCGGCGTCACGAAGCGGATTCGCTCCGTGGGTTGCGGTCAAGGGTTCAGACCTCCGAAGGGGCGAGGCGCCGGAGCTCCGCCTCGGTCGACTTGAGCAGGTCGGTCCAGGACTTCTCGAACTTCTCCACGCCCTCGTCCTCCAGCACCTGGACGACGTCGTCGTAGGAGATGCCCAGCTTCTCGATGGCTTCGAGATCGGCACGCGCCTGGTCGTACGTACCCTTCACGGTGTCACCGGTGACCGCTCCGTGCTCGGCGACCGCGTCGAGAGTGGCCTCCGGCATGGTGTTCACGGTATGCGGGGCGACCAGGTCGTCGACGTACATCGTGTCCCGGTACGCGGGGTCCTTGACGCCCGTCGAGGCCCACAGCGGGCGCTGCCGGTTGGCCTGGACCCGGTCCAGCGCCGCCCAGCGGTCGCCACCGAAAACGTCCTCGTACGCCTCGTAGGCCAGCCGGGCGTTCGCGACGGCCGCCTTGCCGCGCGCGGCCTTCGCCTCGTCGGTGCCCAGCGCGTCGAGCCGCTTGTCGATCTCGGTGTCCACGCGGGACACGAAGAAGGACGCCACCGAGTAGATCTTGGACAGGTCGAGACCCGCGTCCTTCGCCTTCTCCAGACCGGTGATGTACGCGTCCATGACCTCGCGGTAGCGCTCCAGCGAGAAGATCAGCGTCACATTGACACTGATGCCCCGGGCGATCGTCTCGGTGATCGCCGGGAGCCCCGCCTTGGTGGCCGGGATCTTGATGAGGGTGTTCGGACGGTCCACCAGCCAGGCCAGCTGCTTGGCCTCGGCGACGGTCGCCCGCGTGTTGTGCGCCAGCCGCGGGTCGACCTCGATGGAGACGCGGCCGTCCTGGCCCTGCGTCTCGTCGAAGACGGGCCGCAGGATGTCCGCGGCGTCACGGACGTCCGCCGTCGTGATCATGCGGACGGCTTCCTCGACGGTGACCCGGCGGGTCGCGAGGTCGGTCAGCTGGGTCTCGTAACCGTCTCCCTCGGAGATGGCCTTCTGGAAGATCGAGGGGTTCGTCGTCACGCCCACGACGTGCTGCTGGTCCATCAGTTCGGCGAGATTGCCGGATGTGATGCGCTTGCGCGACAGGTCGTCGAGCCAGATCGCGACGCCTTCGTCGGAGAGGCGCTTGAGTGCGTCTGTCATGAGAGTTGCATCTCCTACTTGTCGTGTACCGGCGTCAGCGCTCTGCGGCTGCCAGGGATTCCCGAGCCGCGGACGCGACCGCGTCCGCGGTGAAGCCGAACTCCCGGAAGAGGACCTTGCCGTCGGCCGAAGCGCCGAAGTGCTCCAGCGAGACGACGCGGCCGGCGTCCCCCACGAACCGGTGCCAGGTGAGCCCGATACCGGCCTCGACCGCCACACGCGCCTTCACGGAGGGCGGCAGGACGCTGTCCCGGTACGCCTGGTCCTGCTCCTCGAACCACTCCACCGACGGCATCGACACCACCCGGGTCGCGATCCCCTCGGCCTGGAGCCGCTCGCGCGCCTCGACGGCGAGCTGCACCTCGGAGCCCGTGGCGACCAGCACCACCCGGGGCTCACCGCCCTCGGCCTCGAACAGGACGTAACCGCCCTTGGCCGCGCCCTCGTTGGCCTCGTACGTCGGCACGCCCTGACGCGTGAGCGCCAGACCGTGCGGCGCGCCCTTGGCGTGCCTCTTGAGGATCTCGCGCCAGGCGATCGCCGTCTCGTTGGCGTCGGCGGGACGCACGATGTTCAGACCCGGGATGGCACGCAGCACGGACAACTGCTCCACGGGCTGGTGCGTCGGACCGTCCTCGCCGAGACCGATCGAGTCGTGCGTCCAGACGTAGGTGACGGGCACCTGCATCAGCGCGGCGAGCCGCACGGCCGGCCGCATGTAGTCGGAGAACACCAGGAAAGTGCCGCCGTAGATACGGGTGTTGCCGTGCAGCGCGATGCCGTTCATCGTCGAACCCATGGCGTGCTCACGGATGCCGTAGTGCACCGTGCGGCCGTACGGGTCCGCCTCCGGCAGCGGGTTGCCCGCCGGGAGGAACGACGACGTCTTGTCGATCGTGGTGTTGTTGGAGCCCGCGAGGTCGGCGGAGCCGCCCCACAGCTCGGGAATGACGGCGCCGAGCGCCTGGAGCACCTTGCCGGAGGCGGCGCGCGTCGCGACGCCCTTGCCGGTCTCGAAGACCGGCAGCTTCCCCTCCCAGCCGTCGGGCAGTTCGCCCGCGCGGACGCGGTCGAACGTCGCGGCGCGCTCCGGGTTGGCCGTACGCCACGCGGCGAACGTCTTCTCCCACTCGGCGCGCGTCTCGCGGCCCCGGTCGAGCGCCTCACGCGTGTGCGCCAGGACCTCGTCGCCGACCTCGAAGGTCCGCTCGGGGTCGAAGCCCAGCACCCGCTTGGTGGCGGCCACCTCCTCGTCGCCGAGCGCCGAGCCGTGCGCGGCCTCGGTGTTCTGCGCGTGCGGGGCGGGCCAGGCGATGATCGAGCGGGCCGCGATGAACGAGGGCCGCTCGGTCTCGGCCCGCGCGGCCTTCAGCGCGCGCGCAAGCCCCGCCGGGTCGAGGTCGCCGTCGGGCAGCTGCTCGACGCGCTGGACGTGCCAGCCGTACGACTCGTACCGCTTGAGGGTGTCCTCGGAGACGGCCGTCTCGGTGTCACCCTCGATGGAGATGTGGTTGTCGTCCCAGAGCAGGACGAGATTGCCGAGCTTCTGGTGACCGGCCAGCGAGGACGCCTCCGCGGAGACACCCTCCTGGAGGCAGCCGTCACCGGCGATCACCCAGATGGTGTGGTCGAAGGGAGAGGTGCCGGCCGCCGCCTCCGGGTCGTAGAGACCGCGCTCGTACCGCGCGGCCATCGCCATGCCCACGGCGTTGGCGACACCCTGGCCGAGCGGCCCGGTGGTGGTCTCGACGCCGACCGTGTGGCCGTACTCCGGGTGGCCCGGGGTCTTCGAACCCCAGGTGCGGAACGCCTTCAGGTCGTCCAGCTCCAGGCCGTAGCCCGCGAGATAGAGCTGGATGTAGAGAGTCAGCGACGAGTGGCCCGCGGAGAGTACGAACCGGTCGCGGCCGGTCCACTGCGCGTCGGCCGGGTCGTGCCGCATCAGCTTCTGGAAGAGGACATAGGCGGCGGGGGCCAGGCTCATCGCCGTACCGGGATGGCCGTTGCCGACCTTCTGTACGGCGTCCATGGCCAGGACGCGGACGGTATCGACCGCCTTGCGGTCCAGGTCGGTCCACTCTTCGAGATCTGTGGTGGTCGGCTTGGTGCTCACCCTGAGTCAGGGCTCCTCTCCACATGTCGAATCCCGGTGTCTGAGGGCGCACCGGTTCGCTGCCGAGCCTACCCTCGTGACGCCGCGCGACCAGTCCCGTCCACGTGGGTGAAGACCTCGGTGAAGAAGAGACGTCGCCAGGGTGCCGGGCGGATGACACACGCACCTCCCGCGGACGGCCGCGCGGTGACGTCCACCCCCTCACCGCGGGCTCCCACCAGGCGTCAACACGAGCCCACCCCCGAGAAGAACGGCATATGGGCAACGTCTAGAGTGGCGTGGTACGCGCAAGCCTTTACCGGGCCTTCACGCCCGGAGCTTGCTGGGATTTCTCTGTCTGGGGTGTGCGTGACGGCCGTCGAGTCCCGACCCGCTGGGGTCGTCCTGACTCCGAGCCCGGGGGGCCATCGGCCGTTCGGGGCCCGCGTCAAAGCGTTCGTGGCGCTGACGAAGCCACGGATCATCGAGCTGCTGCTCATCACCACCGTGCCGGTGATGTTCCTGGCCGCGCAGAGCGTGCCGGACATGTGGCTGGTGCTCGTCACCTGTGTCGGCGGCTATCTCTCCGCCGGCGGCGCCAACGCGCTGAACATGTACATCGACCGCGACATCGACGCGATGATGGACCGTACGTCGCAGCGCCCGCTGGTCACCGGAATGGTTTCGCCCCGTGAGGGTCTGGTCTTCGGGCTCTCGCTGGCCGTGATCTCGACGCTCTGGTTCGGCCTGCTGGTCAACTGGCTCTCCGCGGCGCTCGCGCTGGGCGCGCTCCTGTTCTACGTCGTCGTCTACACGCTGATCCTGAAGCGGCGCACCTCGCAGAACATCGTCTGGGGCGGCATCGCGGGCTGCATGCCGGTCTTCATCGGCTGGTCCGCCGTCACCAACTCGCTGTCCTGGGCCGCCGTCATCCTCTTCCTGGTGATGTTCTTCTGGACGCCGCCGCACTACTGGCCGCTGTCGATGAAGGTGCGCGAGGACTACGCGCGCGTGGGCGTGCCCATGCTCCCCGTGGTCGCGTCCAACCGGACCGTGGCCCGCCAGATCGTGCTCTACAGCTGGGTGATGGTGGCGGTGTCGCTGCTGCTGACGCCGCTCGGCTACACCGGCTGGTTCTACACGTCGGTGGCCGTGGCGGCCGGCGGCTGGTGGCTCTGGGAGGCGCACGGGCTCCAGTCGCGTGCCAAGTCCGGTGCGACGGGCGGCAAACTGAAGGAGATGCGGCTGTTCCACTGGTCGATCACCTATGTGTCGCTGCTCTTCGTGGCCGTCGCGGTGGACCCCTTCCTTCGATAGGGCGACTACCCGTCGGTAGCATGTCGGTCATGGCAGAGACCGAGGTTGACGAGCAGACCGGCGACGGCGCGCGTGCGAGCCGGCGGGCCGTACTCGACGAACGGCGCGCGGCCCGACTGGCCAAGCAGATCGGCGCGTTCGCGCGGCGGCACGGCGGCGCCGCCGAGGGCCAGCTCGCGTATCTGGGCCGGGCCGGCACCCGCATCGTGCTGGTGGCCCAGGACGGCGACTGGGGCGATCTGGTCGCCCCGTCGCACGGTGTGGCGCTGAAGGCCGTCGAGAAGGCGGGGATCACGGTGCACGAGTCCTTCGACGGCGAGTTCGCCGCGAAGGTCCGCACCGGCCCTTACGAGTGGACACGCATGGCGGGCATCCAGATCGGCGGCCCCGCCAACGACCGGGAAGCGCCCGCGGAGTAGCCCCGTCCGGGCTGCCCCCGACGGGCCGGGAGCCCACCCGGCCGCGCCCCGGGGGCCGTTTCGGCGCGGGCCCGGCCAACACCCGGGCGCGCTTCGCCCGTTAGGACTGTAGGGATTCGGTCCACGACGGGAAGCGCCATGATCGAGACAATGACTCTGGTGGACCAGAACTGCCATGGCGTCCTCCGTACGGAGCTGGGCCTCGGCACCTTCGAGGCCCAGCTCGGCCGGACCGCCGGACCGCCCGCCGCGGGCACCACCTTCTTCGACACCCAGACCGGCTTCGCCGTACGGCGCTGGTGCCCGCCGCTTCTGGGACTGGAGCCGCACACCTCACCCGCCGGCTATCTCGCCAGGCGCCGGGAGCTCGGCGTCCTGGAGGCCGGACGACGGCTGCTGCGCGGCACGGGCGTCACCACCTATCTGGTCGACACCGGGCTGCCCGGTGATCTGACCGGACCCGAGGAGATCGCCGCGGCCGGCGCCGCCGATGCCCGCGAGATCGTACGGCTCGAACTCCTCGCCCAGCAGGTGGCCGACACCTCGGGCACCGTCGACTCGCTGCTCGCCAATCTCGCCCACGCCGTGCACACGGCCGCCGGGTCGGCCGCCGCCTTCGTGTCCGTGGCCGCACTGCGCCACGGCGCCGCACCGGCCTGCGATCCGCCCGGCCCCGGCGAGGTGCGCGGGGCCGCGGGGCGCTGGCTCGCCCGGCGGCGCGTGGGCGGCCGGCTGACCGACCCCGTACTGCTGCGCCATCTGCTGTGGACCGCCGTCGCCACCGGGCTGCCGCTCCAACTGCACGCGGGCGGCGGCGAGGGGTGCCGGGCCGACTGCGCCGACGGCGGTCCGGCGCGGATCGCGGGCTTCGCGGCGGCCACCGCCGGGCTCGGCACCGATCTGGTGCTGCTGCACGGACTGCCGCACCACCGGCACGCCGCCCGGCTCGCCGCCGCGCATCCCCATGTGTACGTGGATCTCGGCCCGGCTCTCGCGCACACCGGCGCCCGCGCCGCCGACGTGCTGGCGGAGGTGCTGGAACTGGCGCCGTTCGGGAAACTGCTCTACTCCAGCGGCGCGCGGGGTCTGCCCGAACTGCACGTGGTCGGGGCCAGGGTGTTCCGGCAGTCGCTGGCGCGGGTGCTCGGCGGCTGGGTTGCGGACGGCTCGTGGGCGCTCGCCGACGCGCGGCGCGTGGCCGGGATGATCGCCTCGGGCAACGCCCGCCGGGTGTACGGCCTGGACGGTATGTGACGGCCGCCGTCGGCCGACCCGTTCACCCGTACCGGACGGACCGGCCGGGCCGGTCAGTTCACGCGGTGGACAGCGCCGGGTCGGCCGGGTCCGCCTGCGCCGGGATCGCCGGGTCGGCCACGGGCCGCTCCCGCAGGCTCAGGGCGAGGCGCAGCACCGCGATCCAGGTCAGCGCGGAGCCGAGCATATGGATGCCGACCAGGAACTCGGGCACGTCGGTGAAGAACTGGACGTAACCGATGGCGCCCTGCGCGAGCAGCACGATCAGCAGGTCACGCGCCCGCGCCCGGACGTCGTCCGGGGCGTCCACCACCCGCAGCACCAGCCACATCGCGATCGCCAGCGCGCAGACCGCCCAGGCCGCCGCCGCGTGCACGTGCGCCGCGTCGATCCAGTCCCACGGCATGCGCGGGACCTCGCTGCTGTCGCCCGCGTGCTTGCCGGAACCGGTCACGGTCGTCCCCAGGGTGACCAGGAGCACGGTCGTGACGACCAGCGCCCAGGACAGCTTCCGTACGGGACGGGGGACCCGCGGCCGGGGTGTGGTGTCGCCCTCGCGAGTGCGCTGCCAGACCAGCACCGTGACGGTGAGCAGGGCGTTGGCGAGCAGGAAGTGGACGGCCACCGTCCAGGGGTTCAGCTCCATGTGGACCGTGATGCCGCCCATGACGGCGTTCACCACCACCAGCCAGAACATGCTCCACGCGAGCCGGGTGAGGCCGCGCCGGCGGGGCTTGACCGACCGGGCCGCGACGATCGCCCAGCCGACGGCTGCCGACAGGACGTACGTCAGCATCCGGTTGCCGAACTCGATCGCGCCGTGCAGACCCTGCTCGGGCGTCGCGAACAGGCTGTCGTCGGTGCACTTGGGCCAGGTGTCGCAGCCGAGCCCGGAGCCCGTGAGCCGGACCGCGCCGCCCGTGACGATGATGACGACGGTCATCACGACGGCGGAGAGCGCGGCGCGGCGCAGGACGCGGGGTGAGGGCGTCCAGCGCCGGGCGATGTAGTCGAGTGGGTTCCACACGGCAACCATGGTAGGCGGAGGTTTGTGAACGCAGTCACGAGGGGTGGCCGAGGGCGGCGGCCGGCACCGTCGGCCGCGGCTGTCCCACGGGACCGGCGTCGGCCCCGCCCGTGGGTCACCCGGTGTCCTGCTCCCAGCGGAAGAGACGGGCCGCGGCGCCGAGCCCGAGCACGGACCAGACGGCCAGCACCCCGAGGTCGCCCCACGGCGTCCCCGCCCCGTGCTGGAGCACCTCCCGCAGCCCGTCGGAGAGCGCCGAGATCGGCAGCAGGCCGAGCAGCGTCTGCGCCGTGTCCGGGAACCTGTCGAGCGGCACGATCACACCGCCGCCCACCAGCAGCAGGACGAAGACCAGATTCGCCGCGGCCAGGGTCGCCTCGGCCTTGAGCGTGCCCGCCATCAGCAGGCCGAGCCCGGAGAACGCCGCCGTACCGAGAACGAGCAGCAGCAGCACGGCCAGGGGGTTGCCCTCCGGTGACCAGCCGAGCGCCAGCGCGATGACCGTCAGCAGCACGATCTGGAGCACCTCGGTGACCAGCACGGAGAGCGTCTTGGCGGTCATCAGCGCCCAGCGCGGCAGTGGCGAGGCGCCGAGCCGCTTCAGCACCCCGTAACGGCGCTCGAATCCGGTCGCGATGGCCTGCCCGGTGAAGGCGGTCGACATCACGGCCAGCGCGAGGACACCGGGCGCCAGGAAGTCGACCGGCGCGCCGGCGCCGGTGTCGATGATGTCGACCGTCGAGAACAGCACCAGCAGCAGGCTCGGGATGATCACGGTCAGCAGCAGCTGCTCGCCGTTGCGCAGCAGCATCCTCGTCTCGAAGGCCGTCTGGGCGGCGATCATCCGCGGCAGCGGTGCCGCGCCCGGCGCGGGCGTGTATCTGCCCGCGCCCGCGCCCGTACCCGTCTCCGTACCCGCGCTCATGGCCGCAGCTCCTTGCCGGTCAGTTCGAGGAAGACGTCCTCCAGCGTGTGCC
Source organism: Streptomyces sp. NPDC104581 (assembly GCF_055583685.1). Taxonomy (NCBI): domain Bacteria; kingdom Bacillati; phylum Actinomycetota; class Actinomycetes; order Kitasatosporales; family Streptomycetaceae; genus Streptomyces; species Streptomyces sp. NPDC104581. The sequence continues at coordinate 61,647 of NZ_JBVJNN010000034.1, read as the reverse complement.
GTTCAACGGAGATCCCGTCCGGCATCACCCCGTGCTGCGCGCACCAGGAGGTCACCGTCGCGAGCAGTTGCGGGTCGACCGTGCCGCCGATCCGGTACACGCCCGGCGCCGGCTCGGCGGCGGCCGACCCGTCGGGCAGCGCCTTGAGCAGCGAGCCGAGGTCGAGCCCGGGGCGCCCGGTGAAGCGCAGGGTGTTCTCGGCTCCGCCCCGGCACAGCTCCTCGGTGGTGCCGTGCGCCACCACCCGGCCCGCGTCGACGATGGCGACGTCGTCGGCCAGTTCCTCGGCCTCGTCCATGAAGTGCGTGGTCAGGACGGTGGTCACGCCGTCGGCGCGCAGCTCGCGCACCAGGTCCCAGGTGGACCGGCGGGCCTGCGGGTCGAGCCCCGCGGTCGGCTCGTCCAGGAACACCAGCTCGGGCCGCCCCACGAGGGCCATGGCGAGCGAGAGCCGCTGCTGCTGGCCGCCGGAGAGCCGCCGGTAGGCCGTACGGCCACAGCCGCCGAGCCCCAGGCGTTCGATCAGTTCGGTCACGTCCAGCGGGTTCGCGTGGAGGGTGGCCATGTGGCGGAGCATCTCCTGCGCGCGGGCGCCGGAGTAGACGCCACCGGACTGGAGCATCACCCCGACGCGGGGGCGCAGCCGCGCGCCGTCGGCCACCGGGTCGAGTCCGAGGACCCGCACCGTGCCCTCGTCCGGCCTGCGGTAGCCCTCGCAGGTCTCGATCGTGGTGGTCTTGCCGGCTCCGTTGGGGCCGAGGAGGGCGGAGACCGTGCCCGCCCGGAACGTCAGATCCAGGCCGTTCACCGCGGCCCTGGCCCCGTACCGCTTGACCAGGCCCCGGACCTCGACCACCGGTTCTCCGACGACGCTGCGCATGCCGTGAGTCTAGGCAGCGGCCCCGCGCGCCGCGGGTCCGGGGGCGCTTCTTAGGTGACCCTAAGTGACGTAGGGCACCACTCGTCGTACCGGACGGCTGTTGTCACTCCCGAAGGAATTACGCAACAATGGCGTTGTGAAATACGTGGGCGAGGCTCCGCAGGAGGAACTCGCGACCGGTGAGCGCTCCACGCGCAACCGGGTCGCGCGCTCCATCCTGGACCACGGCCCGTCCACCGTCTCCGATCTCGCGGGGCGCCTGAAGCTCACCCAGGCCGCCGTCCGCCGCCATCTCGACGCGCTGGTCGCCGACGCCGTCGTGGAGCCGCGTGACCAGCGAGTCTACGGCTCACGGGGGCGCGGCAGGCCCGCTAAGGTGTTCGCCCTGACCGACTGCGGCAGGGACGCCTTCGACCAGTCGTACGACAAGCTCGCCGCCGACGCCATCGAATGGATCGCCCGCAGCGCGGGCGGCGGCGCCCGGGGCGAGGCGGCCGTCGGCGCCTTCGCCCGCGACCGGATCGCCGGCCAGGCGGGGGCGTACCGGGAAGCGGTGGCGGAGGCCGCCCCCGACAGGCGCACGGAGGCGCTCGCGAAGGCGCTCAGCGCCGACGGGTACGCTGCTACGGCTCGTAGCGCTCCCAACCAGCAGGGCGAGCAGCTCTGCCAGCACCACTGTCCGGTGGCCCACGTGGCCGAGAAGTACCCGCAGTTGTGCGAGGCGGAGACGGAGTTCTTCTCCGAGCTGCTGGGCACCCATGTGCAGCGGCTGGCGACCATCGCCCACGGCGACGGGGTGTGCACGACGTTCATCCCGCACGGCGCCGGGCACGGCGCGCCACCGGGCACCTCACGGGCCGCCGAGGCTCCGGGGCCCGGCACCCCACCGACCGATCCACCGCAGACAGACCAGCAGACCGAACATCAAGCATCCGAAAGCACGGCCGGGAGGAACCCCGCATGACGCTCCCCACGGAGACCGCCCATCCTGAGCTCGACGGACTGGGCAAGTACGAATACGGCTGGGCCGACTCCGACACGGCAGGCGCCGCCGCGAAGCGCGGGCTCTCCGAAGAGGTCGTGCGCGACATCTCGGCGAAGAAGAACGAGCCCGAGTGGATGCTGAAGCTCCGTCTCAAGGGCCTCAAGCTGTTCGGCAAGAAGCCGATGCCGAGCTGGGGCTCCGACCTGTCGGGCATCGACTTCGACAACATCAAGTACTTCGTCCGGTCCACCGAGAAGCAGGCGGAGTCCTGGGAGGACCTGCCCGAGGACATCAAGAACACCTACGACAAGCTCGGCATCCCGGAGGCGGAGAAGCAGCGCCTCGTCGCCGGTGTCGCGGCCCAGTACGAGTCCGAGGTCGTCTACCACCAGATCCGCGAGGACCTGGAGGAGCAGGGCGTCATCTTCCAGGACACCGACACCGCGCTCAAGGAGCACCCGGAGCTCTTCCAGGAGTACTTCGGCACGGTCATCCCGGTCGGCGACAACAAGTTCGCGTCGCTGAACTCGGCCGTGTGGTCCGGCGGTTCGTTCATCTACGTGCCGAAGGGCGTGCACGTCGAGATCCCGCTCCAGGCCTACTTCCGCATCAACACCGAGAACATGGGCCAGTTCGAGCGGACGCTGATCATCGTCGACGAGGACGCCTACGTCCACTACGTCGAGGGCTGCACCGCGCCGATCTACTCCTCGGACTCCCTGCACAGCGCCGTCGTCGAGATCATCGTCAAGAAGGGTGGCCGCTGCCGTTACACGACCATCCAGAACTGGTCGAACAACGTCTACAACCTGGTCACCAAGCGTGCCGTGGCCTACGAGGGCGCGACCATGGAGTGGGTCGACGGCAACATCGGATCCAAGGTCACCATGAAGTACCCGGCCGTCTACCTGATGGGCGAGCACGCCAAGGGCGAGACGCTCTCCATCGCCTTCGCGGGCGAGGGCCAGCACCAGGACGCCGGCGCCAAGATGGTCCACATGGCTCCGAACACCTCCTCCAACATCGTCTCCAAGTCGGTGGCGCGTGGCGGCGGCCGTACCTCCTACCGGGGTCTCATCGAGATCGGTGAGGGCGCGCCCGGATCCAAGTCCAACGTGCTCTGTGACGCGCTGCTGGTCGACACCGTCTCGCGCTCCGACACCTACCCGTACGTGGACGTCCGCGAGGACGACGTGTCGATGGGGCACGAGGCGACGGTCTCCAAGGTCTCCGAGGACCAGCTCTTCTACCTGATGAGCCGCGGGATGACCGAGTTCGAGGCCATGGCGATGATCGTGCGCGGCTTCGTCGAGCCGATCGCCAAGGAACTGCCCATGGAGTACGCCCTGGAGCTGAACCGGCTCATCGAGCTCCAGATGGAAGGCTCCGTCGGCTGACGCCTCACCGCGCCAGTCCGCAGCAGAGACCGATTACCCAAGAGGCAGAGAGAGAGCACGACGACAGCCATGGCTGAGGCTCAGAACATTCCGGTGGGTTCCACCACCGCCGGTTCGATCGCGGTGGCCGCCGAGTCGACCGTCGCCACGCGCATGAGCGCGCCGCCGTCCTACGATGTCGCGGACTTCCCCGTTCCGCACGGTCGCGAGGAGGAGTGGCGGTTCACGCCGCTGGAGCGGCTGCGCGGTCTCCAGGACGGTACGGCCGTCGCCGACGGCCGTATCCGTACGGAGGTGTCCGCCCCCGCGGGCGTCGTCCAGGAGACCGTCGGCCGCGACGACCCGCGCGTGGGCAGGGCCGGTACGCCGGTTGACCGGGTCGCCGCGCAGGCGTTCACGTCGTTCGAGAAGGCGTCGGTCGTCTCCGTTCCCAAGGAGACCGTGCTCACCGAGCCGATCCGGATCGCCGTGCACGGCCAGGGCGGTACCGCGTTCGTGCACCAGGTGGTCGAACTGGGCGCCTTCGCCGAGGCGGTCGTGGTCATCGACCACACCGGTGACGCGGTGGTCGCCGCCAACGTCGACTTCCTCGTCGGCGACGGCGCCAAGCTCACCGTCGTGTCCGTGCAGGACTGGGACGACACCGCCGTCCATGTCTCCCAGCACAACGCGCTGGTCGGCCGGGACGCCTCGTTCAAGTCGATCGTGGTGACCTTCGGCGGCGACGTCGTACGCGTCCACCCGCGCGTGCGGTACGCGGGCCCCGGTGGCGAGGCCGAGCTGTTCGGCCTGTACTTCACCGACAAGGGACAGCACCAGGAGCACCGCCTCCTGGTCGACCACAACGCCCCGCACTGCAAGTCCAACGCCGTCTACAAGGGCGCCCTCCAGGGCGACGACGCGCACGCCGTCTGGATCGGCGACGTGATCATCCGCGCCGTGGCCGAGGGCACGGACACCTACGAGATGAACCGGAACCTGGTCCTCACGGACGGTGCCCGCGTCGACTCGGTGCCGAACCTGGAGATCGAGACCGGCGAGATCGCCGGCGCCGGTCACGCCTCGGCCACCGGCCGGTTCGACGACGAGCAGCTCTTCTACCTGATGTCGCGCGGAATCCCGCGGGTCGAGGCCCGCCGCCTCGTCATCCGCGGCTTCTTCGCCGAGCTGGTCCAGCAGATCGGACTGCCCGACGTCGAGGAGCGCCTGATCGCCAAGATCGAGGCGGAGCTGGAGGCGTCCGTCTGATGAACTTCGTCCGAGTCTGCGGGCTGGCCGAGCTGGAGGAAGGCACCCCCAAGCGGGTCGAACTCGACGGCGTACCGGTCTCCGTCGTCCGTGCCGAGGGCGAGGTGTTCGCGATCAACGACATCTGCTCGCACGCCAACGTCTCCCTCTCCGAGGGCGAGGTCGAGGGCTGCTCTATCGAGTGCTGGCTGCACGGCTCCACCTTCGACCTGCGTACCGGCAAGCCGAACGGCCTGCCCGCGACGCGCCCCGTCCCCGTATACCCCGTACAGATCCAAGGGGACGATGTGCTCGTCTCCGTCACCCAGGAGTCCTGAGTCACCCATGGCAACCCTTGAAATCAACGACCTGCACGTCACTGTCGAGGCGGAGGGCGGTGCCCGCGAGATCCTCAAGGGCGTCGACCTGACCGTCAAGCAGGGCGAGACGCACGCCATCATGGGCCCCAACGGCTCCGGCAAGTCGACCCTCGCGTACTCCATCGCGGGCCACCCCAAGTACACGATCACCGGTGGCACCGTGACGCTGGACGGCGAGGACGTCCTGGACATGACCGTCGACGAGCGCGCCCGCGCCGGTCTCTTCCTCGCGATGCAGTACCCCGTCGAGGTCCCCGGGGTCTCGGTCTCCAATTTCCTGCGCACCTCCGCCACCGCCATGCGCGGCGAGGCACCCAAGCTGCGTACCTGGGTGAAGGAGGTCAAGACCGCGATGGAACAGCTCCAGATGGACCCCGCGTTCGCCGAGCGCAACGTCAACGAGGGCTTCTCCGGCGGTGAGAAGAAGCGCCACGAGATCCTTCAGCTCGAACTGCTCAAGCCCAAGGTCGCGATCCTCGACGAGACGGACTCCGGTCTGGACGTCGACGCGCTGCGGGTGGTCTCCGAGGGCGTCAACCGCGTCCGGGAGAGCGGAGAGGTCGGCACGCTGCTGATCACGCACTACACGCGGATCCTCCGCTACATCAAGCCCGACTTCGTGCATGTCTTCGCGCAGGGCCGTATCGCCGAGTCCGGCGGTGCCGAACTCGCGGACAAGCTGGAGAACGAGGGCTACGAGGCGTACGTGAAGGGTGGCGTATCCGCGTGACACAGCCGTCAGGCCTCCTCACCGGGCCGGACCGACTGCTCGACGAGGCGGTCCGCAAGGACTTCCCCCTGCTGGACCGGCTGGTCCACGACGGGAAGAAGATCGTCTACCTGGACAACGCGGCGACGTCCCAGAAACCGCGCCAGGTACTCGACGCCCTCAACGGGTACTACGAGCAGCACAACGCCAACGTGCACCGCGGCGTCCACGTGCTCGCCGAGGAGGCCACGGCGCTGTACGAAGGGGCGCGCGACAAGGTCGCGGCCTTCATCAACGCGCCCAGCCGCGACGAGGTGATATTCACCAAGAACGCCTCCGAGTCGCTCAATCTCGTGGCGAACATGCTGGGCTGGGCCGACGAGCCCTACCGGGTGGATCACGAGACCGAGATCGTCATCACGGAGATGGAGCACCACTCCAACATCGTGCCGTGGCAGCTGCTCGCGCAGCGCACCGGAGCGAAGCTGAAGTGGTTCGGCCTCACCGACGACGGCCGGCTCGACCTGTCGAACATCGACGAGGTCATCACCGAGAAGACGAAGATCGTCTCCTTCGTGCTGATCTCGAACATCCTGGGCACGGTCAACCCGGTCGAGGCGATCGTCCGCCGCGCGCAGGAGGTCGGCGCGCTGGTGCTGATCGACGCCTCGCAGGCGGCCCCGCACGTCGCGGTGGACGTACAGGCGCTCCAGGCCGACTTCGTGGCCTTCACGGGTCACAAGATGTGCGGCCCGACCGGTATCGGTGTCCTGTGGGGCCGCCAGGAGCTGCTGGAGGACCTTCCGCCGTTCCTCGGCGGCGGCGAGATGATCGAGACCGTGTCGATGCACTCCTCCACGTACGCCCCGGCGCCGCACAAATTCGAGGCGGGGACGCCCCCGATCGCCCAGGCGGTCGGCCTCGGCGCGGCCGTGGACTATCTGAGCGCGATCGGCATGGACAGGATCGCCGCGCACGAGCACGCCATCACCGAGTACGCGGTACGGCGGCTGCTGGAGGTCCCCTCCCTGCGGATCATCGGCCCGTCCACGGCCGAGGAGCGCGGTGCCACGATCTCCTTCACACTGGGGGACATCCACCCGCACGACGTGGGGCAGGTGCTGGACGAGCAGGGCATCGCCGTCCGGGTCGGTCACCACTGCGCGCGGCCGGTCTGCCTGCGGTACGGAATTCCGGCGACCACGCGGGCGTCGTTCTATCTGTACTCCACACCGTCCGAGGTCGACGCCCTGGTCGACGGGCTGGAGCACGTCCGTAATTTCTTCGGATGAGGGACTGACCGGTGAAGCTGGATTCCATGTACCAGGAAGTCATCCTGGATCACTACAAGCACCCCCACGGGCGCGGTCTGCGGGACGGCGACGCCGAGGTGCACCACGTCAATCCGACGTGCGGTGACGAGATCACGCTCCGCGTGAAGTACGACGGCTCGCGCATCGCCGACGTGTCGTACGAGGGCCAGGGCTGCTCCATCAGCCAGGCCAGCGCGTCCGTCCTGAACGACCTGCTGGTCGGCAAGGAGCTGGCGGACGCGCAGAAGATCCAGAGCACCTTCCTGGAACTGATGCAGTCCAAGGGAAAGATCGAACCCGACGACGCGATGGAGGAGGTGCTGGAGGACGCCGTGGCGTTCGCCGGCGTCTCCAAGTACCCCGCCCGGGTGAAGTGCGCGCTGCTGAGCTGGATGGCGTGGAAGGACGCGACGGCCCAGGCACTGGGCGACACCGCGCAGAAGGAGAGGGCATGAGCGAGAACGAGACCGTGACGATGAAGCCGGCCTCCGAGGAGGAGGTCCGCGAGGCGCTGTACGACGTCGTCGACCCCGAGCTGGGGATCGATGTCGTCAATCTGGGCCTGATCTACGGCGTCCACATCGACGAGTCCAACGTCGCCACCCTCGACATGACACTGACGTCGGCGGCCTGTCCGCTGACCGACGTGATCGAGGACCAGGCGAAGTCGGCGACGGAGGGCATCGTCAACGAGCTGAAGATCAACTGGGTCTGGATGCCGCCGTGGGGTCCCGACAAGATCACGGACGACGGCCGCGAGCAGCTGCGCGCGCTGGGCTTCAACGTCTGAGCCGACGGCCACACCGAACGGTGCGAGCGGGCCCCACGATCCCGGTGATCGTGGGGCCCGCTCGTCGTGCGCGGGGGTTCAGGGGCCGACGGGGGGAGCGGCGGGCGCGGCCGCCGCCGCCGCGATCAGCTCCGGCGCCAGGTCCTCCTTACGGATGCGCTGGTCGACGTAGAGGAGACCGAGCACCAGCTGGGGGAAGGTCGTCGAGAAGATCTGGCCGACGAGCCGGCCGACCAGCGCCAGGACCAGATAGCCGCTCACGGCGACGAAGACCTGGCCGAAGGTCGGCTCGTCACCGAAGTCTCCCGTGTCGAACGCGCCGGGGAAGAGCCTCGTCACGTTGAACACCTGCTGGAGCGCCAGACCCGCGACCGAGGCGATCACCGAGGCCAGCAGCGAGATGCCGCAGATCCGCCACCAGGCGCCGCGGACCAGTCCGGCCGAGCGGCGCAGCGCGCCGACCGGGCCCCGCGACTCTATGACGACGACCGCCGGGGCGAGACTGAACAGCACCCACAGCCAGACCGCCGGGGGGCCGACCACCAGAGCGCCCGCGAAGGCCAGCGGGATCAGCAGGCCGGCCGGGTCCCAGCCGCCCGTGGCGACGACCGTGACCATGGTGGACACGACGCCGGTGATGAACAGCAGCACCGGGATCACCATGATCAGCCCGCTGACGAAGACCGTTCCGATGACGGCGGGCACCCGCGACAGTGCCCGCAGCAGGACCGCGCCCACCCGGACCGGCCTGCCGAGCACCGCCTCCTGGACGATCGCCGGGCAGCAGGTCTGCATCATCGCCGTCGCCAGCAGCATCACCGCCGTCACCACGATCCAGACACCGGCGAAGGCTACGATCAGCGGCCGCACGTCGTCCCAGGAGGGTGCGGAGTGCCCGGGGTCTCCGGCGACGGCGGACAGTCGGTCGCCGACGGCGGCGTACGCGACGGCCAGCGCCCCGCAGGCCACCAGCAGCGCGACCCCGTACACGGCCACGGCGACACCGAGCAGTTGCCGCCAGTAGCGGCCCAGCGTGGAGAACGCGCCGCCGAGTATCTCGCCGAGGTCGAGCGGGCTCAGCGGTATCACGCCCGGCTTCGGCCCCCGGGGGCGCGGCCGGCCGCCCCCGCCGGGCGGGCCGCTTCCGTACGGAGGCGGTCCCCAGCCCTGCGGAGGCTGCCCTCCGTACGGAGGCGGTCCACCGCCGTACGGTCCGTGTCCGCCCGGCGGCCCGCCGTCCCCCGCGCCGCCGCCCCACCCCTGGTCCCGCTCCACCGATCAGCTCCGATGTGTGTCCGACTTCCGGCCGGGACACGGTAGCCGCTCCACCGGTTCCACCGGCTCGGTTCCACCGGCTCCACCAGGACTCCGGCCATTTCTGTGTACGGGTGTACGCAACCATACGTACACTCGTACACATGGGACTGGGACACGGATTGCTCGCCGTCGCCATCGCGGCGGAGGTGGCCGCCACGACGGCCATGAAATACAGCGAGGGCTTCACCCGGCTCTGGCCCTCACTGGGCGCCGTCGCCGGCTACGTCCTGGCCTTCGCCCTGCTCGCCCAGACGCTGAAGACCCTCTCCGTCGGCACCGCGTACGCGATCTGGGCCGGTGTCGGCACCGCCGCCGTCGCCGCCATCGGCATGGTGTTCCTGAGCGAGGCGGCCACCCCCGCGAAGCTCGCCGGTATCACGCTCGTCATCGCCGGTGTCGTACTCCTGAACGTCGGCGGGGCCCACTGATGGCCCGGCGGTACGACCCCGAGCGGCGGCAGCGCATCATCGACGCGGCGATCCGGGTCGTCGGGCGCGGCGGGATCGCCGGGCTGAGCCACCGCACCGTCGCCGCCGAGGCCGATGTGCCGCTCGGCTCCACGACGTACCACTTCGCCTCCCTGGACGAGCTGCTGGTCGCCGCGCTGCGGCAGGCCAACGAGGGCTTCGCCACCGTCGTCAGGGAGAGCGACGGCCTCGCCCGCCCCGACTGCGACATCGCGGACGAGCTGGCCCGGATCACCGGGCGCTGGCTGGCGGCGGACCGCACCGGCGTCGAGCTGGAGTACGAGCTGTACCTCGCCGCCCTGCGCCGCCCCGCGCTGCGCCCGGTGGCCGCCGAGTGGTGCGACGGGGTCATGAGGATCCTCGCGGACCGCGTCGACACCGTGACCGCCCGCGCGCTGGTCGCGCTGATCGACGGCGTCTGCCTCCAAGTGCTGCTCACCGGCGGGCAGTACGACATCGGCTACACACGGGAGATGCTCGGCCGGATCCTCGCCCGGTCGTCGCCGCCGCTGTCCCCTCCGCCGTTCACTCCGTCCTCGGCGGCGGCCGGCGCGCGGGCGGCCCCGGTAGATTGACCGCATGACCACCCCGCCCGCCACGCCCGCCCCGGAGTCCGGACCGGAGCACGCGGCCGTCATAGGTCCCGAGATCACCTACGCGGAGTGCCGCCAGTGCGGCACGCTCATCGCCGGGCTCGACGGCCGCTACAGCTGCGGAGTCTGCGGCTGGGTGAACCACCACTCCGAGGGGCACCGGCTCCTCCCGCGCGCCGAGGACGACACCACCCGCGCCGCCGGCGACAGGAACGACAACCGGCTCGGCTGAACCGCGAACGCCCCCTCGGGCGGGACCCGGTGCCCGTACGCCGAGACCGGTTGGCCTCCGCCCGCGGGCGCCCGTTAGGTTTCGCTCATGACCGACACGACTGCTACTCGCACCACCGGCGCCGTCGCCGCCGGGCTCGCCACCCTCACCGAGGACGGCACCGTCCTCGACACCTGGTACCCCGCACCCGTGCTCAGCGACGAGCCGGGCCCCGCCGGTACCGAGCGGCTGACCGACGACCGCGCGGCCGAACTGCTCGGCGACGCCGCGCGCAGGGCCGTCGGACCCGATCCGCGCCGCGGGGTCGAGGTCGTCGCCGTCCGTACGGTCATCGCCTCGCTCGACGACAAGCCGCTGGACGCGCACGACGCCTACCTGCGTCTGCATCTGCTCAGCCACCGGCTGGTGAGGCCGCACGGCCAGAGCCTCGACGGGATCTTCGGTCTGCTCGCCAACGTCGCCTGGACCTCGCTCGGCCCGGTCCCCGTCGACACGCTGGAGACGGTGCGCCTCAACGCCCGCGCGGAGGGCCTGCACCTCCAGGTCACCTCCGTCGACAAGTTCCCGCGCATGACCGACTACGTCGCCCCCAAGGGCGTCCGGATCGGCGACGCCGACCGCGTCCGCCTCGGCGCGCACCTCGCCGAGGGCACCACCGTGATGCACGAGGGCTTCGTCAACTTCAACGCCGGCACGCTCGGCACCTCCATGGTCGAGGGCCGGATCTCGGCCGGTGTCGTCGTCGGCGACGGCTCGGACATCGGCGGCGGGGCCTCCACCATGGGCACCCTGTCCGGCGGCGGCACCGAGCGCATCGTCATCGGCGAGCGCTGCCTCATCGGCGCCGAGGCGGGCGTCGGCATCCCGCTCGGCGACGAGTGCGTGGTCGAGGCGGGTCTCTACATCACCGCCGGCACGCGCGTGACGCTGCCCGACGGGGAGATCGTCAAGGCCCGCGGACTGTCCGGCGCCTCGAACATCCTCTTCCGCCGCAACTCGGTCACCGGCAAGGTCGAGGCCCGCCCGAACAACGCGGTCTGGGGCGGTCTGAACGACGTCCTGCACAGCCACAACTGACGCCGCGCGGGGGCTCGCGCGTACGCTTACGCCTCCGCGCGCACCACGGGGGGACGGGGATCCGATGAACGGGCGACAGCGCCCGGCCGCGCTGCTGGCCGGGGTGTCCGTCCTGCTGCTGACGGCGGCGGGCTGTGCGGACCTCAGGAGCGAGATCGAGGCGGAGACCGGCGCGGGCGCCGCCCCGGCCGCGCCCGCGCAGTCCCCGCCGCCGACCGCGGCCCCGCCCTCCTCGCCGCCGTCGTCCCCGCCCGCCGCGACGCCGGCGCGCCCGGGGTGCCCGCCCTCGGGCCTGGACGTCGTGATCGGGGGCGAGGACGCCGCGATGGGCCACCGCGTGGTCACCCTCCGGCTCTGGAACTGCGGCGACGCGCCCTACCCGGTCAAGGGGTATCCCGGCATCGAACTCCTCGACGAGGCCCGCGAGCCGGTCGATGCCGAGGTCACCCACGAGAACGACCACAGCTACACCGGCAGACGCGACGACCGGCCCCGGCAGCTGACGCTCGCGCCCAACGCCACCGCGAGCGCGGTACTGCACTGGAACAACCGCGTCACCTCCGTGGACGGCGCCCCCACCCCCGGTGCCCATGTCCTCGTCACCCCCGCCCCCGGCGAGGAGCCCGTCTCCCTGCCGCTCCCCATCGACCTCGGCACGGAAGGCACCCTGGACGTGACCTCCTGGGCGGCCGATCCTGTCAGTGGCCGGTGATCCAATGGACCCCATGGACACCGAACGCGCCGACCCCGCCGACCTCGACTCGCTGCGCGCGGCCTTCCCGCCCGAGCTGCGCAGACCCCCGCTGGGCTGGGACGCCGTCCACGCGTTCGAGCGGGAGCAGGGCGTCGTGCTGCCGGAGCCCTACCGCACGATGGTCGCCGAGATATGCGACGGCAGCGGTGAGGGGCCGGCGGACGTCGACGGGCTGATACCGCTGAGGCAGCTGCCCGCCGACTGGGGCGCCGACGGCGCACAGCGCGCGCCCGCGAAGCCGTTCCCGCTCACGGAGGCGTGGGTGTGGGAGGACGACCCCAGACCGTACGAGGAGCTGGAGCCGCTGATCGACGAGGTCGGCAGCGACGGCAGCATCGTGCTGGGCACGGACGGCTGCGGGCTCTACTGGCATCTGGTCGTCACCGGGTCGCAGCGCGGCCGGATATGGGCCGTCAGCGATGTGGGCGCGGCGCCCGCAGAGGACGAGCCCGGATTCGCCGACTGGGTGGCGCACTGGGCGAAGTCGCGTTGACTTCAACCGCACTTCATATTTGAGCATGGTGAGCCAAGCCGTACCACTCCGGTGCGGCGACGAGGAGGGATCACCATGTCCGTGCGGGTCAGCACCGTCCCTGAGATCACTCGTCCGGGTGTCGGCGCCGTCAAGGTGAGCACCTGGTACGTCGGCACGCCCGAACGGCAGCGCGCGGCGGTGGAGGCGATCGGCGAGGCATGGGGACGCCGGGACTGGCCGGACGGTGGCCTCCTGTCGTACAGCGTCATGGTCGGCGAGGACGGCAGGACGCTGCTGCACTACTCGCAGTGGCGCGACGAGGCGGCCTACCAGGACTTCGTGCGGGCGGGCCGGGACGAGCGCAACGCGGAGATCGACGCGGCGGTGCCGGGGATCGAGCGGCTCGGGCTCGGCTCGTACGAGCTGTACCGCAGCGGGGCTGCCGAGGGAGACACCCGCGAGCCCGGCTGTGTGGTGATCGTGGACGTCGAGTTCGACGGGCCCGACCCCGTGCGGCAGCGGGAGTGGACGGACACCGTCTTCGCGGCCCTCGACAGCGACCGTTACGAGCGGTCGGCCGGGATCGCGGCGCACTTCCACGCGAGCACGGACGGCACGCGGGTGCTCAACTACGCGGAGTGGGAGGACACGCGGGGCCACATCCTGGCGCTCAAGGCGCCCGGGGACGGCGCCGGTTCGGGCTCGGAGCAGTGGGAGAAGGTGCGGACCTTCCCGGGCCTGGTGGGCAGCACGGTCAACAGGTACACCCCGGCGATCAGCCTCGCCGCGGGCTGACGGACGGCTCGCCCCGGCCGCGTGGGGGGGCATGCGGGTCGCGCGGAGGGAGCGGTGGGGGGGGGGGGGGGGGGGGGGGGGGGGGGGGGGGGGGGTGGGGGGGGGCGCCCCCCCCCCCCCCCCACCGCCGTTCAGGCAGACGCGGCCCCGGTCACGGGCGGAAGCGCAGCACCTGCGGGTCGTGGTCGCTGTTCTGGTCGGCGAACTCGGCGTTGATGTGGACGCTGTCGTAGTCGAAGTCGTCGACCGCCGGGCTCGTCAGGATCTGGTCGAGGACCTGGCTGTTGCCCTGGTAGACGTACGAGTAACGCTCCGGGGCCGGCAGGGACTTGATCGCCGGGTACAGCGCGCCGTCGGCGGTGAGCGCCTTCGTGGTGGCGGAGAACTCGAAGTCGTTGATGTCGCCGACCACCAGGACGCGGGCGCTCCGCTGGATCTTGAGGAGGTCCTTCACGAAGGTGTTGACGGCCTTCGCCTGGAGGTGCCGCTGAACCTCGGAGATCCGGTTCGGCGGCTGGTGGTGCGAGACCAGGCTCTCGTCGCCGCCCTTGGAACCGAAGTGGTTGGCGATCACGACGACCGGCTTCCCGCGGAAGGTGAACTCACCGGCCAGCGGCTTGCGGCTGTCCTTCCAGGCGGCGTTCGTGGGGTCGATCCGGCCGGGGGAGAGGCTCAGACCGGCCTTGCCGTCCTGCTGTACGGCTTCGGTGGCGGTGGTCGCGTCGCCGCCCGCGCGGTCGGTGAAGGAGACCCGCTCGGGGTTGAAGAGGAAGACCTGGCGGATGTTGCCGCCGGGCTCGCCGCCGTCCGTCTTGTCCTCCGGGTCGACGGTGCGCGCCTCGTACGCCGGACCGCCGGCCGCCACGATCGCCGCCGTGAACTTGGCGATCGTCGCACCGGCGGAGACGGTGCCGTCGTCCGTCGCGCCGTTGTCGTCCTGGATCTCCTCCAGCGCCAGGATGTCCGGCGACGACAGGTTGGTCACGACGGCGCCGGCGAGCGCGTCGAACTTCTCCTGCGGGTCGGACGGGTCGAGGTTCTCGACGTTGTACGTCGCCACGGCCAGCTCGTCCCGGCGCTGCGCACGCGTCGTCTCGGGCTCCGCGCCGCCGCCGGTGACCTCGCCGAGCGTGCGGGCGGTCAGCGTGTAGCCGCCGAACTGGTTGAAGTCCAGCGGGCCTTCGGTGCCGCCGGACAGCACGTCACCGACATCGGCCTTCGGGAATGGCCGCTCGGCGGCCGGGGCCAGCTGCTGGATCTGGATCCTGCCGGTGTTCTGGTCGTCGTAGCCGCCGTAGACCGTGCCGCCGCGGCGGTTGTCGTTCTCCTTCGGCTTGACCGTCACCCACAGCTCCGAGTACGGGTCGGTGGCGCCGACCACGCGCGAGGTGCCGACGCGGACGTTCATGCCCTCCAGCGACTCGTAGTAGTCCAGCGCGTAGCTGCGGGGCTTCAGCGTCAGGCCGTTGATGCTGTTGCCCGTCGCGGCGGTGCCCTTCGGGGTGTACGCGGCCGGTACCGACTTCGCCGAGATCGTCACCGGCGCGGGCAGTTCGTTGCCGGAGGAGACGACCGTGACCCTCGGCGACGAGAGCTGGGTGAGGGACTGGTTGCCGGATGCGGCGCCGCCCGGGACGTACTCGGTGACCGTGCCGGACACCTTGACCGAGTCGCCCACGGCGACCGTCGGCACGGCGTTGGTGAAGACGAAGATGCCCTCGCTCGTCGCGGCGTCCTTGTCGGGGTTCGGGTCCTGGAACCAGAAGCCCCGGGAACCGTAGGTCCGTACGCCGGTGACGATGCCGGGCACGTCGGCCACGGGGGTGCCCACGAGCGGCGATATCCGGCCACTGCCCTGGATGCCGTGGATCCTGACCTCGGCGGCGGACGCCGAGGAGGATCCGGCGAGCAGACCGGCTGCCAGCGCGGTGGCGACGAGGGCCGAGACGGCGGCCGTTCTCGGTACGGATGAAGGCATTACGGGACTCCGGGGGTGAGAGAGGGTGACGGAGTGGAGCGAGCTTCCACCCGTGGTTCCACGTGTGGTTCTACGCGCGTCAATCTCTTGCGTGGGCGCATGTGTTGTCAAGGGTGTGCGGGTGTACGCCCGTTGTCGGCCAAGTGAACCGGGTGGGATGGGGTGAAATACGTCTACGCTTGGGCGCCCTGGACCCCGCAAGGCGCAAGGAGAATCACCAGATGTCCGGAGACCGCCCCACCCTGCCGCCGGTGCGGCTGCCCTCGGACGCGGAGCTGGCGCGGGACGCGCTCGCCGTACCGCTGCTCGCCAGGGCCGTGCGTCTCGCCCGCTGGGCCGGGCCCGGGACGCGCGTCGGTGCGGGCGGTGAACTCGTCGAGGAGCAACTGCCCGCGGCGGCCGAGGTGCTGGGGCTCACCGGGAACGGGAGTCCCGACCCGACGGAGAGTGACGAGGCGCTGGCGGCCCAGGCGCGGGCGGAGGCCGAGGCCGAGGCGAGCGAGGCGTGGCGGGTGGCCGTGGACACCGGACTGGTCGAGGTCGAGGACTCCTCCGGTGAGGCGGAAGCGGCGGACGGGGCGGCCGGCACGGACGGAGATGACGACGGGGAGGGCACCGTCAGCGCCGGTGCCGCCCTCCAACTCGTCACCTCCGGCAGCCCGCAGGACGTCCTCTCGCTCTGGCTGGACGCCCTGGACGTCGTCTTCGCCGACGCGACGGCACCCGTCCTGGAGGATCTGGCCGGTGCCATCGGCGACGACGGTGAGATCGACCTCGACGCCCTGGACTGGGACCCGGAGGCGGAGGCCGAGTTCCTGGAGGGCGTCCTCGGGAACCTCTATCTGCTCACCGTCGGCGAGGGCGGGACGGACCCCGTCCCCGTACCGCTGCCGGTCCTCGCCGCGTCCATGATCGTCCCCGACGACATGGGGGAGCCCACCGACGACGTGCTGGAGCAGGTGTCGGACGCCATGATGCGGCTCGACGACCAGTTCGCCCTGCTGGAGCCGATCGGGCTCGTCACCTATGTGCCCGTGGACGAGGCCCTGATGGTCGACGACGCCGAGGCCGACGCCGTGCCGTCCGGCGACGACGAGGACGTGTCCCGGTACGGCGTGGTCACGCTGACCCCGCTCGGTCTGCACGGGATCAGGTCCCGGATGCGGGACGCGGGCGTCGAGGCGCCCGCCGTCGGCGACCTCGCCGACAAGGGCGCGGACGCGCTGCTCGACGGCGTCGCGCACTTCCCCGAGCCGGCCGCGCGGGCGGAGACCGAACAGTGGCTGGCCCACCGCGAACCCGCCGGGGCCGCACGCGAACTCCTCGCCGCCGCCAAGGGCGCCGACCCCGGCGCCCCGCTGCGCCGGCTGCACTGCCAGCAGTCCCTCGCACTCGTCGGCGTCGAGGCCGAGCCCGCGGTGCGCGAGGTCCTGGACGACGGGGAACTGGGCGGGCTCGCCCGCGTCTGGCTCGCGGAGCTGGGAGCCACCGATGTGCCGCCGCCGTCCGAGTCGATGATCTTCTGGCTGGCGATCGACACGATCGCGGCCCAACTCGACGCCGAGGGCGAGCCCCTGGAACTCCAGGAACTGGTGGAGGGGCTGGTCGGCCAGCACAGCGGCTTCTTCGACGCGGCGTGGCGGGTGGACCACCCGGCGACGGCGGACGTGCTGGAGGCGATGGGCCGGCTGCACCGGGACCGCAAGGCGGCGAAGGACGCCCGCAAGGCGGCGTTCAAGGCGAGGTCGCGCAACGGGGGCTGAGGCGGCGGAGTCCGGCGGCGGGGGCGGCCCGCCACCCACGCCGCCGCCGGCGTACCGGGTGGTGCCTCAACTCCGCAGGTGGGAAGCGCCGTTGAGGTCGAGCACCGCACCCGACGACCACTGCGCGCCGGGCGAGGCCAGCCACAGGACCGCCGCCGCGATCTCCTCCGCGCTCGCCACCCGGCCGAACGGGCTCTGCGCCCGGATCGCCTCGCCCTCCGCCCCGGCCAGCCGGCCGGCCACCCGTTCCGTGTCGAAGAAGCCCGGCGCGACGGAGGCGACACCGATGCCGTACGGCCCGAGCGACACCGCCAGCGACTGGCCCAGCGCGTGCACCGCCGCCTTCGTGGCGCCGTACGCGGGATGGTCCGGCTCGCCGCGGAAGGCGCCGCGCGAACCGATGTTGACGATCCGGCCGCCCACGCCGCGGTCGATCATGGACCGTGCCGCGCGATGGCTGAGCAGCGCCGTGCCGAGCACGTTCACCGACAGATGGCGCTGCCAGGTCGCCGCCCAGTCCTCGTACGAGGTGGTGGCGAGCGGATGAGGCTCGTTCACCGCCGCGTTGTTCACCAGCACGTCGATGCCGCCCAGCGCCTCCCGCGCCGTGTCGGCGATCCGGGCCGCGCCCTCGGGGTCCGACAGGTCACCGCCCAGCAGCGCGTGGCCGGTGCCGTCGAGCGAGTCCAGCGTGTGGCGCGCGTCCCGCTCACGGGTGCCGTAGTGGACGGCGACACGGTCGCCGTTGGCGGCGAAGGCGCGGGAGACGGCGCGGCCGAGACCTCGGGAGGCCCCGGTGACCAGGACCCGGCGGCCGGTCTGCGGGAGGTTCATGGGGGCGGGCCTTTCGGATGGGGGGCGGGGAGCGGTGCCGGTACGGGCGGGTGCCGTGCCGGCGTGTGTTGCGCCGGGGTGTCCGGCCGGCCGGCCGCGCGGACGCCGGGGCGCGGGGCGGTCGGCCGTCACACCTTCGGCGGTCCACACCGTCCGACGCCACCCCCCCCGTGCGCGGTCGATCACTGCGACGCGCAGAGGGTGTCCCGAGGTTGCGGCGGCCGTTCGGTACCGGCCGGGAATCCCGACCGTACGAATCCCAACCGTACGGGGCCCGCGCCCTCTCCCGCGCGGCGCCTCCCGTGACGCGGTGAAAACCCGTGGCGACCCGTCGGCCGCTCTCCTAAAGTCATATTCGTCCAGGTGCGAAGGCGGGACCTACTTCCACTCTTAATGGGGAGGTCGCGGGTTCGAGTCCCGTCATCGGCTTCCGAGCCGGTGTAGCTCAGTCGGCAGAGCACCTTTGTCGGTTCCGCCGGCCTTGATCTCTGGACTCTTCATCGAATTCGGGGGAATTCCCATGGCACGTTTCAATTCGCGTCTCGCGGTGTTCCGCGGCACGTCGCCCGTGCGGTCGGCCGGCCGTACCACCCGGACCCATCAGGGCGGTACCGGACACCTCCGCGACGCCAAGTCCGAGCTGTTCCTCCTCGCCGTCGCCAACTTCGTCTCCCAGCAGACCTTGTACGAGTCCGGGGACGACCGCGACAACCGCTACCTCACCCTCGTACGCCGGCTGGCCGTGGAGGACCCGCGCTGGACGGCCGGTCTCCTGGGCTGGCTGCGCCGCGACGGGAACATGCGGACCGCCGCCCTCGTCGGCGCCGCCGAATACGTGAAAGCGCGTCTCGAAGCGGGCGCCGGCACGGGCCCCTCGAACCGTCAGGTCGTGGATTCCGTTCTGCTGCGCGCGGACGAGCCCGGTGAATTGCTCGGTTACTGGACGTCCCGTTACGGACGCGGGATTCCCAAGCCCGTCAAGCGGGGCACCGCCGACGCGGTGAAGCGGCTTTACAGCGGTAAGTCGCTGCTCAAGTACGACACCGCGTCGAAGGGTTACCGATTCGGGGACGTACTCAATCTCGTGCACGCGTCGCCCGACCCGGCGAAGCCGTGGCAGGGCGAGCTGTTCCGTTACGCCCTGGACCGCCGGCACCACCCGGACACCGCCGTTCCCCCGGCGTCGAACCGCACCCTCGCCGCGCACCGGGCGCTGATGGAGCTGCCCGTCGCCGAGCGGCGCGCCGTCGTCACGGCTCCCGGCGCGGCCGGGCGCCTGGCCGAGGCGGGCATGACCTGGGAGATGCTGGCGGGCTGGCTCCAGGGCCCGATGGACGCGGCGGCGTGGGAGGCCGTCATCCCGTCCATGGGGCCGATGGCGCTGCTGCGCAACCTGCGGAACTTCGACGAGGCCGGGGTGAGCGACGAGGTCGCCGCCCGGGTCGCCGCCGAACTGTCGGACCCGGCGGTGGTTGCCCGGTCACGCCAGTTCCCGTTCCGCTATCTCGCCGCCTACCAGCACGCGCCGTCGCTGCGCTGGTCCCATCCGCTGGAGCGGGCGCTCGGTCACTCGCTGGCCAATGTGCCCGCGCTGCCTGGCCGCACGCTGATCCTGGTCGACCGTTCCGGCTCGATGTGGTCCCCGCTGTCGGACCGCTCCCGGCTGAACAGGGCGGACGCCGCGGCCGTCTTCGGGACGGCGGTGGCGGTGCGCGCGGCCGACGCGGACCTGGTCGAGTTCGGTTCGACCAGCGGCAGGGTGAAGTACCGCCGGAGCGAGTCCGTGCTGAGGATCCTGGAGCGCTTCGGCGATCTGGGTGGCACGGACACGTCGGGGGCGGTCCGGGCGCACTACCGGGGCCATGACCGGGTGCTGATCGTCACGGACGAGCAGGCGGCGTACCACCACGGCGGCGACCCGACCGAGCAGGTCCCCGAGCGTGTGCCCGTCTACACCTGGAATCTGGCCGGATACCGGGCCGGGCACGGTCCCTCGGGGACGCCGTACCGGCACACTTTCGGCGGTCTCTCCGACGCCGCGTTCCGGATGGTTCCGCTGCTGGAGGCGGGTCGGGACGCTCACTGGCCGTGGGCGGTCTGACCGCCGGACGGGGGTTCCGATGAGGGCCGTGGGGTCGCTGGGGAACGAGTGATCCCGCGGGCCCGTCGGCGGCCGGGCATGGCGCGCCGGGGGCCGTTGGGCGCATACTCCAGGTAATGACAAAGTCAGCCGGTTCCCGGCGCCACCTGCCGTCCAGTCCCTTCAACCGCCAAGACCCGGCCTCACCTCCGCCCGAGCACTTCGACGTGGGGGACCGTGTCTCCCACGACCAGTTCGGGTTGGGCAGAGTCATCGGAGTCGAGGGCGAGAACGCCGTGCTCATCGATTTCTCGGGCCGCCAGGGCAGGATCCTGAGCCCCTTCTCCAAACTGACCAAGCTCTGAACACCCGGGCCTGCGGGCCGCCGCGATCGTTCTGACCGCGGCGGCCCGTGAAGGCGTGTCCGGATCCGGACACGGCTCCGGGCCGGTGCTCAGAGGGCCTTGGCCGCAGGCTTGACCATGCCGCGGACCGTGCGGGACTTCACGAACTCGCCCACGGCCGTCATCTCCCACTCACCCGAGTACTGACGGATCAGCTTGGCCATGATCACGCCGGTCTGCGGTTCGGCGCCGGTCAGGTCGAAGCGGACGAGTTCCTCGCCGGTCCGCGCGTCGAGCAGCCGGCAGTAAGCCTTCGCCACCTCGTTGAACTTCTGGCCGGTGAACGAGTTGACGGTGAAGACCAGGCCCGTGGCCTCGGCCGGCAGCCGCCCGAGGTCGACCACGATCGTCTCGTCGTCCCCGGCGCCCTCACCGGTGAGGTTGTCGCCGGAGTGCTTGATCGAGCCGCCCAGGATGGTCAGCTTGCCGAAGTAGCAGCTGTCCAGGTGGTTGCGGTTCGGTCCGTAGGCGATCACGGAGGCGTCGAGGTCGATGTCCTTGCCGCGGAAGGCGGGCTCCCAGCCGAGACCCATCTTGACCTGGGTCAGCAGCGGGGCGCCGCCCTTGACGAGGGACACCGTCTGGTTCTTCTGGAGGCTGACGCGGCCCTTGTCCAGGTTGATCTTCCCGGCGCTCTGCGGGGGGCCCGGGGGAGCGGACGGCGGGGCCGGCGCGGCGGGCGTGACCGGGGGCGTCGCGACGCGGGGGTCGGCGATCGTGGGGGACGGAGCCGGGGGCGGGACGGGCGCGGCGGGCGGCACCGGCGCGGCCGGTGCCACGGGCGCCTGCGGTGCCTGGGGGGCGGCGGCCGGCGCCGCGGGCTCCTCGACGGAGACCCCGAAGTCGGTGGCGATACCCGACAGCCCGTTCGCGTAACCCTGGCCGACCGCGCGGACCTTCCACGCGCCGTTGCGCAGATAGACCTCCACGACCACCAGGGCCGTCTCCGAACCGAGATTCGGCGGGGTGAAGGTGGCGAGCGCGGCGCCGTCGTCGGCGTTGCGGACGGTCGCGGTCGGCTCGATGCCCTGGAAGGTCTGTCCCGCCGCGTCCGGGCTGGCCGTGACGACGATCTTCTCGATACCGGCGGGGACGGCGGAGGTGTCCACCACGATCGCGTCCGGGGCCGTACCGCCGCCGGACCGGTAGGTCACACCGGGACCGGCCGGCTGGTTGTAGAAGATGAAGTCGTCGTCGGAGCGCACCTTGCCGTCGGCGGTGAGCAGCAGGCCCGATACGTCGAGCCGCACCGGTGCGGCGACGTCCACCGCCACGCGGGTGGCGGAGAGAGGGATGTTCGAGCCGGGGGTCATAGCTGTCATGCCAGGCGTAACGAACGACCCCTCTTTGCCGTTCCCTTACTCTCGCCCCGCTCGCCCGGACGGGTCAGCACGGATGTGCCGACGGCGCGGGTCAGTACGGCCACTGCGGCGGGTGGGTGCAGAAGTGGCCGCCCAGATGGGCGTGGTCGGGGTTCCCGGGGTCCAGTTCGCCCTGCTCGGCGAGGAGTTTCCCGGCGTACTGCTCGGAGTCGTCCTGGGGCTCGTACCCGAGCGCGCGGGCCGTCGACAGGTCCCACCACAGACGGGTGTTGGCGGACGAGCCGTAGACCACGGTGTGTCCGACGTCCTCGGCGGTGAGCGCGGCGTGGAAGAGGCGCGCGCCGTCGCCGGGGCTCATCCAGACCGAGAGCATCCGTACGGAGGTCGGCTCCATGAAGCAGGACCCGATCCGCACGGAGACGGTCTCCAGTCCGTGCCGGTCCCAGTAGAGCTGCGCCAGGTCCTCGCCGAAGCACTTGGACAGGCCGTAGAAGGTGTCGGGGCGGCGCGGGGTCCCGATCGGGATCAGCGCCCGCGAGTCCAGCGGGTGGTCACCGCGCGGCCGGGGCGTGAAGCCGACGGCGTGGTTGCTGGAGGCGAAGACCATCCGCACGGCGCCCTCCTCGCGCGCCGCCTCGTACAGGTTGTACGTCCCCTCGATGTTGGCCCGAAGGATCTTGTCGAACGACGCCTCCAGCGAGATGCCGGCGAGGTGGATGACGGCGTCGACGCCCTGGACGGCCTCGCGCAGGGCCTGCTTGTCACCCAGGTCCGCGGTGATCGCGTCCGGCTCGCCTTCTATGGGAGTGGCGTCGAAGAGCCGGAGTTCGTACCCGTACGCGGGCAGGAGACCTCGCATCAGGGTGCCGAGGCCGCCTGCTGCGCCGGTGAGCAGAACGGTTCGCGGTCGGGGCATGGGCCAGATCTCCTCGGACGTACTCGGCCGGACTCAACTCCATGGATCGCATTCACATCCATGGGCACGCTAAGGAGCGTCCCGGTCACCGTCAAGTGTCGCGCGGAGGCGGGAAATCCGCTCCTGGGTTGCGGTTTTCCGTCTTGACCGGCGCCGCGCGGCTGCCCTAGCGTGGCGCCGTTCATAAACGTGGACGCAGATCAGAATTGTGCACGAATATGTGTGCTCGCCGCACGGCCCAGGGAGCGCCAGTGACCTCAGCCCCGCTCGCCGCCCGCCTCAACCGAGTCGCCGGACCACTGTTCTTCCCCGTCACCGCCTACGGTCCGGACGGCGCCGTCGATCTCGACGCGTTCCGCGCGCACATCAGAAGCGGTGTCGACGCGGGAGCCGCCGCTGTCTTCGCCTGCTGCGGCACCGGCGAGTTCCACGCGCTGACCCCGCAGGAGTTCGGAGACTGCGTGCGGGCCGCCGTCGAGGAGACCGCGGGAGCGGTCCCCGTCGTGGCCGCCGCCGGTTACGGTACGGCAATCGCGGTCGGGTACGCGGAGATCGCCGAGGCCGCAGGGGCCGACGGACTGCTCGCCATGCCGCCCTACCTGGTGGTCGCCGACCAGGAGGGGCTGCTGCGCCACTACACGGCGCTGGCCGGGGCGACCGGTCTGGAGACCATCGTCTACCAGCGGGACAACGCGATCTTCACCCCCGAGACCGTCGTCAGGCTCGCCAGGACCGAGGGAGTCATCGGCCTCAAGGACGGCCACGGCGACCTCGACCTGATGCAGCGCGTCCTCAGCGCCGTACGCGGCGAGGAGCCCGGCCGGGACTTCCTCTACTTCAACGGCCTGCCGACCGCCGAACTCACCGGCCTCGCCTACCGGGGCATCGGCATCACCCTCTACTCCTCCGCCGCGTTCGCCTTCGCGCCCGAGATCGCCCTCGCCTTCCACCGCGCCCTCACCTCCGGCGACGACACCACCGTGAACAGGCTCATCGACGGTTTCTACCGGCCGCTGGTCGAACTGCGCTCCAAAGGACGCGGATACGCCGTCTCGCTCGTCAAGGCGGGCGTCAGACTGCGCGGTCACGACGTCGGAGAGGTACGCACACCACTGAGCGAACCGCGGCCCGCGCACATCAAGGAACTGACCCAGATCATCGAACGCGGCTACGCGCTGATCGGTGACGGTGACGGTGACGGTGACGGCGGCAGCGGCAGTGCCGACGGCGGCGCCGGAGAGCCGGGGGAGCGCGCGTGAAGACCTCCGCGTTCCTCTACCCCTGGGACGTCCTGGGCGACCCCGACGCCCCCGCCCGCACCGCGGACCTCGGTGTCCGGCAGGTGAGCCTCGCCTCCGCCTACCACTCCACCCGCGCCCTCACCCCGCGCCACCCGCGCCACCGCGTGGTCACGGCCGAACACGCCGCCGTGCTGTACCCGTTGGACGAGGAGCGCTGGGCCGGCGCCGAACTGCGCCCGTACGCCGCCGGTGACTGGGCTCCCGGCGACGCCTACGGCGAGGCCGCCGCCGCGCTCGCCGCCGCCGGACTCGATGTGCACACCTGGGTCGTCCTCGCCCACAACTCCCGCCTCGGCGCGGAGAATCCGGGCGTCTGCGTGGTGAACGCCTACGGCGACCGCTACCCCTGGGCCCCTTGCGTCGCCCGCCCCGCCGTCCGTACCCATGTCGTGTCCCTCGCGGCGGAGGCGGCCGTACGGCCCGGCGCGGGCGGTACGGAGCTGGAATCCCTCGGCTGGTACGGACTCGCGCATCTGCACGCCCACGACAAGACCGGCGGCGTCCCGCTCGACGAGGCCGCGCAGTACCTGATGTCGCTCTGCTTCTGCTCCGTCTGCCGCGCCGGATACCGGTCGGCGGGCCTCGACGCCGACGAGCTGAACGCCGCCGTCCGGCGCGCCCTGGAACCCGTCTGGAGCGGCGCCCGGGGCACCGGCGGTCCCTCCGGATGGCCCGCGGTCGAGGACCTGCTCGGCGCCGATCTCGCAGCCGCCACCCTCGACCGGCGCCTGGAGACGGCCCGCACGCTCCAGGAGGAGACGGTCGCCGCCGTACGCGCGGCGGCGGGCCCCGGCTTCCAGGTACTGCTCCACGCCGACCCCCACCCCCACCGCACCGGCGCCAACGCCGGGGTCGACCCCGCGCACATCCTGGGCGTCGCCGACGGGGCCGTCGTGCCGTGCACCGGCGGCGCGGCGGAGGCGATGCTCGCACCGTTCGCCGCCCACCGCCGCGAAGCCACCGTCCTCGCCGCGAACTTCACCGTCGTCACGGGCATGGGCGGCAGCCCGCGCACCCTCGCCGACGACGCGGCGCACGCGCGCTCGCTCGGCGCGACCGAACTGCGGCTGTACCACGCGGGCCTGGCCTCC
This sequence comes from Streptomyces sp. NPDC104581, assembly GCF_055583685.1. Lineage (NCBI taxonomy): Bacteria > Bacillati > Actinomycetota > Actinomycetes > Kitasatosporales > Streptomycetaceae > Streptomyces > Streptomyces sp. NPDC104581. The sequence continues at coordinate 36,567 of NZ_JBVJNN010000034.1, read as the reverse complement.
GACGCGGACCTGGCCGCCGTCACGGCCGCGCTCTCAGCTCTCGGCTGAGGCCCGTACGGGCAGTCCTCCGCAGAAGGCGAGGCCGGCCGCCGTCAGCAGCCCGATCACCCCGGTGACCGGCAGGAGCACCGTGATGTCGACGAACGCGACGAGTCCCGCGCCGAGCGCGAGGGACACCGCGTTCGGCACGTGGATCAGGGTGTTGGCGGTGGCAGCCGTCCGCCCGAGCACGGCGTCCGGCGTCTCGCGCTGCACCGCCGTCAGCGCCACGACCAGCACGCACGGCAGCCCGGCCCCCACCGCCACCGCGCTCGCCAGCACCACCGCGTCGTACGGCAGCGCCCGCAGCCCCACGGCGGCGGCGAAGAGCGCGATGCCGCCGGCCGCGAACACCCGCTCCGGCATCCTGCGCATCAGCGGGCCCGCCACCAGCCCGACGGCGACCGAGCCGGCGCCCTGGAGCGCGTAGAGCAGACCCACGTACGCAGGGGCGTGCCCGAGCCCCGTGTCGACCACCGCGTAGATCGCGGCGCCGTTGAGCCCCGCGAGCAGCATCGTGACCGACCCCGCCAGCACGAGCGGACGCAGGACCGGCGAGTCCCGCAGCACCCGGCCGCCCTCCGCCGTACGGGAGAGCCAGCTGCCGGCGCGGTCCGGCACGGGCCTGTCCTCACGTACCCGCATCAGCGCGAAGAGGCCGGCCGCCAGCACGAACGTGGCGGTGTCCAGCAGCGCGACCGTGCCTCCGCCGTACGCCGCGTACAGCCCCGCGCCCGCGAGCGGCGCGAGGAGCTTCATGCCCTCGTTGGCCGTCATCCGCAGCCCGTTGAAGTCACCCAGCAGCCGCTTGTCGATCGCCGTGGCGACCAGGGCCGCCTCGGCGGCGTCCTGCACGACACCGCTGACGCCGTAGACGGTCAGCACGGCGAACAGGATCCAGACCCGGTCCGCCGAGTCGACCAGGAGAAGCAGCGGCAGCAGCGCGGCCATGACGAGATTGCAGAACACCAGCAGCGGTCTGCGCCGCCACCGGTCCGCGATCGCCCCCAGCAGCGGCCCCACCAGCGTCGGCGCCCACATCGCGAAGACCGTCAGGGCCGCCAGACTGTCCGACCCGGTCAGCGACTTGACCCAGATCCCGCCGACCAGCCACATGGCCGATGTGCCGAATCCGGACACGACCACGCCGGACAGATACAGCCCGGCGTTCCGGTCCCGGAGGACCGTGCCCCTTCCCCGGTCCTGCCCCGTCCCCGTCCCCATCGGCACATCCTGGCACGGGCGGCACGGGCGGCACGGAGGGCCCAGGGGCCGTGCCCGGCCGCCGGACGCGGTCACGACCGCCGCGTACAGCTCGCCTTCCGTGTACGTGCGCTGGTATCTCAGGGTCGTCACTGTCCGGCGTCCTGGCGGAGCCGTGACGGGGGAGCCGGCCACGACGATGCCGCCCAGCGGCCGGGCGCACCGGTCGACGGGCGTGCGTCGACCGCGTCCGTGGTCCGCGAGGGCCCTGCCCTGGTGGGCCCGCACCCAGGTGGCCCGCACCCATGCGTCACCGGGGGCTGATGAAGCCCGACTCGTAGGCCGCGATCACCGCCTGTGTACGGTCCCTGACACCGGTCTTCGCCAGCACCGCCGCCACGTGCGACTTCACCGTGGCCGGGCCGACGCCGAGCCGCCCCGCGATCTCCGCGTTCGTCAGCCCCGTCGCCATCAGCCGCAGCACGTCCGCCTCACGGTCGGTGAGCCGGCCCGCCCAGCGCGGCGGCGCGGGACGCCTGCGGGCGTACTCGGCGGCCAGTCCCCGCAGGGCGGCCGGGTAGAGCAGCGAATCGCTCCGCGCGACCAGCCGGACGGCCTGGACGAGATCCTCCGCCGCGGCCCGCTTCAGCAGGAACCCGGAGGCGCCGACGCGCAGGGCCTCGTACACGTAGCTGTCGTTCTCGAAGGTCGTCACGACGACGACGCGCGGTACGGGGGCGGACGCCGGTGCCGGTGCTGGTGCTGGTGCCGGTGCTGGTGCGGCGAGGATCTGCTCGGTCGCCCGGATGCCGTCGACCTCCGGCATCCGTACGTCCATCAGCACGACGTCGGGGCGTACGGCGCGCACCACGGACACCGCCTCCGCGCCGGTCGCCGCCTCGCCCGCGACCGTGATGTCCGGCTCCGCCTCCAGGATCACGCGCAGGGCCGTACGGACCATCCGCTCGTCGTCGGCGAGCACCACCCGGATCCCGGTCACGGCCGATTCCCCCGGACACCCGCGTCGGCGGTCGGCGGGAGGGCGACGGACAGCCGCCACAGCCGCCCGTCCGGACCCGCCTCGGCGTGCCCGCCGAGCAGCGTGGCCCGCTCGGTGACGCCGCGCAGCCCGCGCCCGCCCCCGGGGCGGACCACCGGCGCGGTGGTGGGCAGCGGATTCTCCATCGTTATCCTCAACTTCTCGGTGCTCAGGGCGACATGGAGGGTGACAGGCGCGCCCACGCCGTGCCGGAGGGCGTTGCTCAGCCCCTCCTGAACGATGCGGTACGCCTCCCGCGACACCGGCTCCGGCACCGTCGTGATGTCCCCCTCGACGGTCAGCGCGACCAGGACGCCGCTGTGCGCCAGCAGCGTGTCCAGCGCGTCCAGGGCCGGCCCGCGGGGCGGTTCGTGCTCGTGCTCGTCGTCCCGGCGCAACAGGCCCAGTACGGAGTCCAGTTCACCCACCGTGCGCCGGGTGGTCTCCTCGATCGCGGCGAGCGCCTCCCGTACGAACTCCCTGTCCCCGGGGTCGCCGCTGTCCAGGACCCGCCGGGCCGCGCCCGCTTGGAGGGTCACCGCGCTCAGCGCGTGGCCGACCGAGTCGTGCAACTCGCGGGCCAGTCTGTTGCGTACGGCGAGATCCGCCGCCCGGCGTTCGGCCGCGGCCAGCCGGTCCGACGGTGTGGGGCCGAGCAGCACCGGCGCCAGCCGGGCCAGCAGCGCGCCCGCCGCCGCCGCGCACGCGGCCAGCGCCACGAGCGACAGGACCCCGCCGAGCGGCGCGAGGGCGACGGCCGGGTCGTGCCGGAAGACGCGCGGCATCCCGAGCCGGCTCTCCCGCAGCGCCGGCGACAGCGGCAGCACCAGCAGCGCCACCGCGAACGGCGGCAGCGCCAGCGACATACCGCTGATGATCCCGCCGAGGCCCACATGCAGCGTGAACCAGCCGGCCGTCCGCACCCTGGCCGCCCGCGAGCCGGCGGGACCGTCCGCCAGCGACCCTTCCGGAAGCCCGCACATCGCCCGCGCGGCGGCCACCGACAACGGCCGGGCGAGCGGGAACAGCGCGCTCGCGGCGGCGATCGGCAGCGCGGCGGCGAACGCGCCGAACTGAAGCGCGAGGGAGCCCGAGAACATGGTCCCGGTGCCGATGAGCGGGCCCACGATCACGGTGCCGAGCAGCCAGTACGGCATCAACAGGGCGCCGCCGAGGATCAGATGGGTCCAGCGCAGCCGCGCCCGCCCGCCGACGAGCGTGCGGAGCAGGGGCACGGCCGACCGCCGGAGCGCGGCTGTCATGCGGCGCGGCGCCTCAGTACGGAGACGACACTGCTGAGCAGCAGGAACCCGGCGACCATCGACACAGCGTAGGTCAGCACCATCGCGGGGGTGTGCGGACGCGTCCCGTCGTCCGGCATGAGCGACGCCAGCAGCAGCCAGCCGCCCCAGCAGCCGAGCACCCCCGACCCGACCCAGGCACCGGCGGTGGCGGCCTTCATGGGCAGCCGGCCGCCCCGGCGGAACGCCGCCGTCAGCGTGGCCGCCACGGCGAGGACCGCGAAACCGGCGCTGACGCCTTCGAGGACGTAGAAGTTCCTCGTCCGGTCGGCGAGCCGGTCCGCGCTGAGGCCGGCGGTCGATCCGGACGCCCACAGAAGATGCGCCGCACCCGGGAGGACGGCGAGGAGCGAACCGGCCACCGCCGTCGCCCGTGCCGTCCCCGCGCGCCCGGCGGACGCGTCGCCCGGACCGGGGTTCCCGGCGGCCCCGGCCGTCCCGCCGACCGTGCCCTGCCACAGATGTCCCCACCGCCGGTGGGCGTACCGCGCGAAGAGCACGCCCAGGGCGAGGCCCTGGACGATGAACCCGGCGTAGACGACCCCGAAGACCCACTCGTGGAGGAACGGCTCGTCGGCGGCGGGCGGCCGGGTGCCGGAGCCGGTGAGGGCGGTGACCGCGAGCTGGAGCGGGTAGCCGGTCATGATCGGCGCGAGCAGCCCCGTGGCGACCCACATCGGCAGGGCGAGCAGCCAGGCGGGGACCCGTCGCCCCCACGGCCGGGTGAGCAGCAGTGCGAGGACCACCACGGCGCCGACGAGGACGACGGACAGGCCGTTGGCGACGGCCATCGCCATCCGGTTGTCCAGCAGCGCGCTGCCGTCCGGGATGCCGACCCGGCTGCCGGCTATCCAGAGGATCTTGAGCGTGATGTAGGGGAGGCACGAGGCGATCGCGACGGCGCGTAGCGCCCGTACGCCGCGGCCGGGCGGTTGCTCCGGTGCCGGAGCGGATGTTCGTTCCCGCGCGGAGGCGGTGGGTGTCGGCGTCATGTCACCCACGCTCCCGGCCCGCGGCCCCCGGCACCTCCTGCGCCATGACGATCCCGCTCCGCCGCACGGGGGAGGTCCGGGGGCGGCCGGGCGGAGGGAGCGATGCCGTGGGTCAGAGCCTGCGCGTGGCCAGCGTCAGCCGGTCCCGGGCGTCGAACAGCGCGTCCTTGATCATCTGTTCGTGCGCCGGGGTGAGCCGCGCCACCGGCACCGAGCAGCTGATCGCGTCGCGCGCCGGGGTCCGGTACGGGATCGCGATGCCGAAGCAGCGCAGGCCGAGGGTGTTCTCCTCACGGTCCACGGCGTACCCCTGCTCGCGGATCGTGTTCAGTTCCCCGATGAGCTGCTCGCGGTCGGTGATCGTGTGCTCGGTCAGCGGGGCCAGCGTCTCCGGCAGCATCTTGCGCACCTGCTCGTCGCTGTGCGTCGCGAGCAGCGCCTTGCCGAGCGAGGTGGAGTGCGCGGGCAGCCGGCGGCCGACACGGGTGAAGGGGCGCAGATAGTGCTGGGACTGGCGGGTGGCGAGATAGACCACGTTCGTGCCGTCGAGCCGCGCCAGGTGGATCGTCTCCGTGGTGTCGTCGGAGAGCCGGTCCAGCGTGGGCCGGGCGGCGGCCACCACCTCGTCACCGTCGATGTACGACGTGCCGACCAGCAGCGCCCGGACGCCGATGCCGTACCGCGTGCCCGTCGCGTCGGTCTCCACCCAGCCCAGCTCGACCAGGGTCCGCAGCAGCATGTAGAGGCTGGACTTGGGATAGCCGACGGCCTCCTGTACCGCGGCGAGCGAGTGCATGCCCGGGCGCCCGGCGAAGTACTCCAGCAGTTCCACCGTCCGCACAGCGGACTTGACCTGTGCCCCACCCGTTTCCGCAGCCGACATTGTCCCTCGCCCCTATCTTGACCACTCTTGACCACACAGAACGCACGGAAATAGAGTCCCCTTGGATTCATCATCAGGAACTTTGTTCAGAATACCGAACAGCGCCTCGGTGATGACAGCGGACGGCACAGGAAGTGGAAGGAAGCCGCGGTGGCAGCAGCACCAGTCTGGAGTGTCGACCCCCGAACCGGGAAGCCGCGTGAGCAGGTCGCGGTCGAGGCCACGGCCGAGGAGGTCGACCACGCGGTACGTCGCGCGTACGCCGCCCGGCCCGCGCTCGCCGACCGTACCGCGCGTGCGGCGCTTCTGCGTACGGCGGCGGACATCCTCGACGAGTCCGGCGCGTACGTGATCGAGGCGGCTGACGCCGAGACCGCCCTCGGGCCGGTCCGGCTCACCGGTGAACTCGCCCGTACGACCGCGCAGTTGAGGGCCTTCGCCGATGTCGTGGACGAGGGCGCGTTCCTCGACGTACGCATCGACCACGCCGACGCCGACCGGACACCGCCCTGGCCCGACCTGCGGCGCTACAAGGTGCCGCTCGGTGTCGTCGCCGTCTACTCGGCGAGCAACTTCCCCTTCGCCTTCTCGGTCCCCGGCGGCGACACCGCGAGCGCGCTCGCCGCGGGCTGCCCCGTGGTCGTCAAGGTGCACCCCGACCACCCCGCCACCTCCGAGATCTGCGCCTCGGCGCTGCGCAGGGCCGCGGAGCGGGTCGGCCTCCCCGAGGACGTCGTGGTCCTGGTGCACGGCTTCGAGGCCGGTGTGGAGCTGGTGAAGCACCCGCTGGTCGCCGGCGCCGGGTTCACCGGCTCCGTACGCGGCGGACGCGCCCTCTTCGACGCCGCGGCGGCCCGGCCCACACCGATCCCCTTCCACGGCGAACTGGGCTCGCTCAACCCCGTCGTGATCACCGAGGCCGCCGCGGCGGAACGCCCCGAAGGGCTCGGCGCCGGACTGGCCGGCTCCATGACCCTCGGCGAGGGCCAGTTCTGCACCAAGCCCGGCTTCGTACTCGTCCCGGCCGGCGACGCGGGCGACAGCCTGCTCAAGGCGCTGACGACCGCCGTCAGCGAGACCGAGCCCGGCGTGATGCTCGACCACCGGATGCGCGACGCCTTCGTGTCGGGCGTACGGGAACGGGCCGGACTGCCCGACGTGAAGGCCCCGATCACGCCCGGACCCGGCGGTGACCACACGGTCAGCGCGGGATATCTGACCGTCCCCGCGGCGCGGCTCGCCGCCGAGGGACCGCACGACCTCCTTCTGGAGGAGTGCTTCGGCCCCGTGACGGTCATCGCCCGCTACGACTCGGACGAGGAGATCGGCGCCGTCCTGTCCCGTCTCCCCGGCAACCTCACCGCCACCCTGCACCTCACCGACGGCGAGGCCCGGGACGCCGGCTCCGGCGCCGCGCGGCTGCTCGCCGAACTGACGCCGCTCGCCGGCCGCGTCCTCGTCAACGGCTGGCCCACCGGCGTCGCCGTCGCCCCCGCGCAGCAGCACGGCGGCCCGTACCCGGCGTCGACCTCCACATCGACATCCGTCGGCGCCACCGCGATCGAGCGCTGGCTGCGCCCGGTCACCTACCAGTCCACGCCCGCCGCGCTGCTCCCGCCGGAGCTGCGCGACGACAACCCGGCGGGGCTGCCGCGCCGGGTCGACGGCCGCGCGGAGCGGGGCGCCCTGTGAGCAGCGCCTTCCGGTAGAAGGCACGCCACCGAAACCACCCCCGCCCCGTCCGGTTGATCATGTGCCGGACGGGGCGGGGTTTGCTGTACCCCCGACGTCGACCGCGCCGTCTTGCCGACCGGCTGCGCCCCGCGCCAGAGCCACGCCCACGGCACCTTGGAACAAGAACATGTCGAACACGGGCGGAGACTTCCGCCTGCTGACACCGCTCGTGCTGAGGGACGCCCTGCGGCGCGCGGGCACGATCGTGTGCGAACCGGCGAACCACTTCCGCCTCGACGTACCGGCCGACGCCTTCGGCGCCGTCCTGCCCGCGCCGGCCCGGCTGCGCCCCGTACCGCACACCCCCTCGGCGCACGGGGCGTCGTACGTGGTCGAGGGCGAGATCCCGGCGGCGGAGACACACGCACTCGAACAGCTCCTGCCGACGCTCACCAGCGGCGAGGGTGTCCTGGAGACGGCGTTCGACCACCACCGCCCGGTCCAGGGCACGCCACCCACCCGCTCCCGAACCGACCACGACCCGCTCAACCGCAAGGAGTACCCGCTCGGCGTGGTGGCCGGGTCTCGGCGGGGGCGGCACGGTGAGCGCCTGTCCCGACCGCCGGTCCGGCGCGGGCCGGGTCTCCCGCACCGGCGGGAATGGCACACCCGCCCCCTCGGTTGCCGTAGTGGCGGAGGGTGTCTCCGCACGACCCGGACCGGAAAGAAGCGGACACATGCGTGTGGAGATCTGGAGCGACATCGCCTGCCCCTGGTGCTACATCGGCAGGGCCCGGTTCGAGAAGGGACTCGAATCCTTCGCACACCGGGCCGACGTCGAGGTGGTGCACCGTTCCTTCGAGCTCGACCCCGGGCACGCGAAGGGCGAGGTCGCCCCGGTGATCGACATGCTCGCCGCCAAGTTCGGCCGGTCCCGGCAGGAGGCCCTCGCCATGGAGGAGCAGGTCGCCTCGCACGCGCGCTCGGAGGGGCTCGGCTACCGCGTCGGCGACCGGGACCACGGCAGCACCTTCGACATCCACCGGCTGCTGCACCTGGCCAAGGCGCGCGGCCGGCAGGACGAGTTGCTGAGCCTCGTCTACCGGGCGAACTTCGCCGAGGAACGCTCGGTCTACGACACCGGGACGCTGGTCGACCTCGCGGTGGAGGCCGGTCTGGACGAGGCCGAGTCGCGTGTGGTCCTCGGCGACCCCGAGGCGTACGCCGACGAGGTACGGGCCGACGAGCGGGAGGCGGCGGAACTCGGCGCGACCGGGGTGCCCTTCTTCGTCCTCGACCGCCGCTACGGCGTCTCGGGCGGCCAGCCGGCCGAGGTCTTCACCCAGGCGCTGGAGGAGGCGTGGCGGGGCCGGGCGATCACGCCCCTCGCCGGTGCCACGGAGGACGGACAGGGCGCCGCCTGCGACACCGACGGCTCCTGCGAGATTCCGCAGGCCGAGGCCCGTTCATAAGGATCGCTTGGGTTCACCCGTAAAACACGCGCGATTGACTGGGGGGAAGCGCGGGTCCCAGGGTGAGGGCATGGAGACTTTGGGTGGCGCCGAGTTCGTGCCGGAGACGACGTATCTGAACACCTCGACCTGCGGTCTGCTGCCGCGCCGGGCCGTCGAAGCGGTGCGTGCGCTGGCCCTGAGCAGCGCGACCGGGCAGCCGGACGGCGCGGGTGACTTCGGCGTGGTCGAGGCCGCCCGCGCCTCGTTCGCCCGGCTCGTCCGGGTCCCCGCCGACCGGGTCGCCGTCGGGACGGCCGTCGCCGTCCATGTCGGACTGATCGCCGCCTCCCTCCCGCCGGGCAGTGAAGTCCTGCTGCCGGAAGGGGAGTTCAGCTCCGTCGTCACCCCCTTCACCGTGCGCGGCGATATCAGGCCGCGGTACGTGCCACTGGAGTCGCTGGCCGCCGAGGTGCGTCCCGGGACCGCCCTGGTGGCCTTCTCCGCGGTGCAGTCGAGCGACGGGCGCACGGCCGATCTCGCCGGGGTGCGGGCCGCGGCGGCGGCGCACGGCGCCCGTACGCTGCTCGACGCCACCCAGGCGGCCGGCTGGCTGCCGATCGAGGCGGGGCAGTACGACTACACGGTCACCGGCGGCTACAAGTTCCTCGTCTCCCCGCGCGGGACCTCCTTCCTCACCGTCTCCGAGGAGGCGCAGGAGACCCTGGTGCCCATCCTCGCGGGCTGGGTCGCGGGCCGGGACATGTGGGCGAGCACCTACGGCCCCGTCGGGGAACTGGCCGTCTCCGCCCGGCGGTTCGACCAGCCGGTGCCCTTCCTCGCGTACCACGGCGCCGAGCGGTCCCTCCCGCTCCTGACGGACATCGGCATCGAGACGATCCACGCCCACAGCACCGCGCTCGCCGCGCGCTTCCGGGCGGGGCTGCGCGAGATCGGGCACGAGCCGGCCGGCACGGGACACGCGGACGGGTCGGCGATCGTCGCCGTCGCGGGGCTCGGCGACCGGCAGGAGGCGCTCGCGCGGGCGGGGGTGGCCGTGGCGGTCCGCGCGGGCAATCTGCGCGCCGCCTTCCATCTGTACAACTCCACGGCGGACGTGGACCGCGCTCTCGACGTCCTCGCGGGCTGACATCCCCCGCGCGGACGCCGGACGGGGCCGGTCGTGACGACCGGCCCCGTCCCTTGTCGCGTGCGCGTCCTCAGCGGACCGGGGTGAAGTCCCGGGCGCCGATGAACGAGGGTCGCGGGGCGGGCGCCGCGAAGGGCTCGACCGCCGCGTTCTCCACGCTGTTGAACACGATGAAGACGTTGCTGCGCGGGAACGGGGTGATGTTGTCACCCGAGCCGTGCATGCAGTTGCAGTCGAACCAGGTCGCCGCGCCGGCCCTGCCCGTGAAGAGCTTGATGCCGTGCTGCTCGGCGAAGCCGGTGAGCGCCTCGTTCGACGGCGTCCCCGCGTCCTGCATCTTCAGCGACTGCTTGTAGTTGTCCTTCGGCGTCTCGCCCGCGCAGCCCAGGAAGGTCTTGTGCGACCCGGGCATGATCATCAGCCCGCCGTTGGTGTCGTAGTTCTCGGTCAGCGCGATCGACACGGAGATGGTCCGCATGTTCGGCAGACCGTCCTCGGCGTGCCAGGTCTCGAAGTCCGAGTGCCAGTAGAAGCCCGAGGCGCCGAAGCCGGGCTTCACGTTGATGCGGGACTGGTGGACGTAGACGTCCGAGCCGAGGATCTGCCGGGCCCGCCCCACCACGCGCTCGTCGCGCACCAGACCGGCGAAGATCTCGCTGATCTTGTGGATCTCGAACACCGAGCGCACGTCCTGGGACTTGGGCTCGATGATCGAGCGCTCGTCCTCCCGTACCGCCGGGTCGGTGATCAGCCGGTCGAGTTCGGCGCGGTACAGCGACACCTCGTCGGGGCTGATCAGCTGGTCGACGGTGAGGAACCCGTCCCGCTCCAGGCCCTGGAGGTCGGCCGCGGAGACCGGGCCCGGGGTGCCGGGCGGTGACCAGACGACGGGGTCCTGACGCGGGGTGGTCACCTCACCCACGCCACGGGTCGGGTACAGGTCGGTGCGTGCAGGGGCGGTGGTCATCGTGGTTCAGCCCTCCTCGGTCAGCAGCGGGTAGACGCCGTTCTCGTCATGGTCCTCCCGCCCGGTCACAGGCGGGTTGAAGACGCATACGCAGCGGAAGTCGGTCTTCGGCCTGAGCGTGTGCTTCTCGTGGCCGTTGAGCAGATACATCGTGCCGGGGGAGATCCAGTGGGTCTCGCCGGTGTCGTCGTTGGTGAGCTCGGCCTCGCCCTCCACGCACAGCACGGCCTCGATGTGGTTCGCGTACCACATCGACGTCTCGGTGCCCGCGTAGAGCACGGTCTCGTGCAGCGAGAAGCCGACCTTCTCCTGGGCGAGCACGATGCGCTTGCTCTCCCAGGTGCCCGACGCGGACCTCACATGGCGGTCGGTGTTCTCGATGTCCTTGAACGATCGGACGATCACGGTGAATAGGACCCTTCTGTGGTGCGGTGTCTTCTGCGGGTTCCCCCAGGGGCCCGGCTCAGACCGGGCCCCTGGGGGACACCTTCGGATCAGACGGTGGAACGGCCGGCGGCCGGACGGCCGGTGGTGGGCCCGGCGGCCCAGCCGCCGGAGGGCGGCGGCCGGTCAGGCCGTCTCGCGCACGGCGCGGGCCAGGGTGCGCAGACCCTCGTCCAGCTCCTCGGGCGTGACGGTCAGCGCGGGCAGCAGCTTCACGACCTCGCTCTCCGGGCCGGAGGTCTCCAGCAGGAGACCCAGTTCGAACGCCCGGCGGCAGATCGCGCCGGCGCGCGGCTTGTCCTGGAACTCCATACCCCAGACCAGACCGCGGCCACGGAAACTCACACTGTCGGGCTCGCACTCCTCGACGATGGCCAGCAGCGCGCGCTCGACCTGCTCGCCGCGCGCCAGGGTCTGCTTCTCCATCTGGCCGTCGGCCCAGTACGTGTTCAGCGCGGCGGCGGCCGTGACGAAGGCCGGGTTGTTGCCGCGGAACGTGCCGTTGTGCTCGCCGGGCTCCCAGATGTCCAGCTCCGGCTTGAAGAGCGTCAGCGCCATCGGCAGGCCGTAGCCGCTGATGGACTTCGACAGCGTGACGATGTCGGGGGTGATGCCGGCCTCCTCGAAGGAGAAGAACCCGCCGGTGCGCCCGCAGCCCATCTGGATGTCGTCGACGATCAGCAGCATGTCCTGGCGCTCGCACAGCTCGGACAGCGCGCGCAGCCACTCGGGGCGGGCGACGTTGATGCCGCCCTCGCCCTGCACCGTCTCGACGATCACGGCGGCGGGCTTGTTGAGCCCCGAGCCCTGGTCGCCGAGCAGCCGCTCGAACCAGAGGAAGTCCGGGACCTGGCCGTCGAAGTAGTTGTCGAACGGCATCGGGGTGCCGTGGACGAGCGGGATGCCGGCCCCGGCCCGCTTGAACGCGTTGCCGGTGACGGCGAGCGAGCCCAGCGACATGCCGTGGAAGGCGTTGGTGAAGGACACGATCGACTCGCGGTTCTTCACCTTGCGGGCCAGCTTGAGGGCCGACTCGACGGAGTTGGTGCCCGTGGGGCCGGGGAACATCACCTTGTACGGCAGATCACGGGGACGCAGCACCACGTCCTGGAACGACTCCAGGAACGCGCGTTTCGCCGTGGTGGCCATGTCCAGGCCGTGTGTGATGCCGTCGCGCTCGATGTAGTCGATCAGCGCGCGCTTCAGTACGGGGTTGTTGTGCCCGTAGTTGAGCGAACCGGCACCGGCGAAGAAGTCGAGGTAGCTGTGGCCGTCCTCGTCGGTGAGGCGGCTGCCCTGCGCGCGGTCGAACACGGCGGGCCAGCCGCGGCAGTAGCTGCGCACTTCGGATTCAAGGGTCTCGAAAACGCTCAGGACGGGCGGGGTGATGGTCACAGCGGTCTCCTGCCGAAGGGGTGTGGGAGGGAGGCGGAGGGGCGGGGGGTTCGGGGGCGCTCAGGTCGTGAGCGGGCCGATCCGGTACAGCACCTCGGGCTGGTGGCCCTCGTCGGGGAAGAGTCCCCCGTCGAAGAGCACTTCGCGCTCCAGGGTCGCGCCATGACGCTCGGAGTAGGCGTGGAACATACGGTCCGACGCGATGTTGTCGGGTGTGACGGTGGTCTCGACAGAGGTGACCCCCTGCTCCTCGGTGACCCGCCGGGTGAGTGCGTCCAGCAGGGTTCCGGCGAGGCCCTTGCCGCGGTGGTCGCGGTCGACGGCCACCTGCCAGACGACCAGGGCCTCGGGGCGCTCGGGCCTGATGTAGCCCGTGACGAAGGCGATGGGAGCCCCCTCCGGGCCGGCATCCGGGCCGGGCCCCGCGTCGGTGCCGGAGGAGGAGACAGCGCGGGTGTCGCGGGCCACGACGGACGTCGCGGCGAAGTCACGGCACCACAGCAGATAGCTGTACGAGGAGTTCAGGTCCAGTACCTCGGAGTCCCGGGCGATGCGCCAGATCGCGGCTCCGTCCTCCACTCGTGGGGCGTCGATCCGGAAGGACCGTGTGAATTCGCTTCGGGCACCTGCAAGGTCTGCGTGGGCGGCAGTCATGTTTCTTTAATTTACCGAGCGAATTCAGAAATCGCATCGGCAGCAGGGGTTGGGCAGGGGCCTGATCTGTGTTATCACGCGGGCGTGTGCGCCACTGCCCCGAAGGGGTGATCTGCCCATGTTTGTCCCGTAGATTTCGGGCGAGACGGGCATGCTTGTGTACTCGGTCACATATGCGTAACGCTCTCGACGCGCCCCGGAATTACCTGGCGGGCATTGTTGAAACCTGAGCGTTTAGGATCAAAAAAAGCGGGCAGACGAATACGGGAAGCTACGCGGGTTGAATGCATTCCCGTATTCTCGAATTAATCCTGCCGTTGATTTCAGGATGCGTCGGCGGGCCAGCTGTCGGACACTGCCTTCTCGGCCGCCGCGAGATCCACCGCGGCGCCGGTCCGGGCGAGCGCGGCCCCGAGGGCCGCGAGCGAGGCCCGCACCGCGCCACGGGTGGCGTGGGAGCCGTAGTGATTGACCCGGATCATCTCCTTCGACAGCGCCCCGCCACCCGCGATCAGCGGCAGCGAGGAATCGGCCGCGAGGGCGTCCGCCACCAGCCCCGCGGCGTCCACCCCGGCCGGAGTGCGCAGCGTGGTGGCCACCGGCGCCGCGTCCCGCACGGAGTACACGAACGGCTCAAGCCCGCCGCCGAGTGCGACGGCGCCCGCGCGGGTGGCCGCGGCCGCCGACGCGTGCGCCGCCATCCGGGTGACGAGCCCCTCGCTCTCGATGCGCTCCAGACACGCGTCCAGGGCCAGCATCTCCAACTGGGCGGGCGCGTGGGGCAGGGCCTTGCGGCCGGTGTCGATCCAGCGCTCCTTCCAGTCCAGGAGCGAGAGGTACGAGCGGCGCGGCGCCCCCGGATTCGCCGCCAGCCGCTCCCACGCGCGGGCGCTCACCGACACGGCGGAGACCCCGGCCGGGCCTCCCATGGCCTTCTGCGCGCCGATCACGCACAGATCGACGCCCCAGGCGTCCGGGAGGAGCGGCTCGGCCGCCACCGACGCGACGGCGTCCAGCATGAACAGGGCCCCGTGGGCCCGGACGGCCTCGCCGATCTCGGCCACGGGGTTGGTGTTGCCGGTGGCCGCCTCCGCGTGGACCAGCGACACGAAGTCGATCTCCGGGTGCTCCGCGAGCGCCCGCTCGACCTGCTCGGCGCCGGCCGCGGCGTGGAAGGGCACCACCAGGTCGACGACGGTGGCGCCGCAGTCACGGAGCCAGTCGCCGAAGGTCTGCCCGTACGGACCGGTGACGACGTTCAGCGCGGTCGAGCCGGCGCGGGCGCCGCCACGGACGCAGCCCTCCAGGGGAAGCAGCGCCTCACCCTGGGTGATCACCACGTCCTGTTCGGTGTCGAGCAGTGCGGCGACCCGTCGCTCGACGGCCGCGAAGTGGGCGGGGGTGAGGGGGGCGAGGTCCAGCAGCGGGTGGGTCACGGAGCTTGCTCTCTTCGGGTCGGGCGGATGTGTCCGGCGGCGAGGCATGTGCTCGCCGGCCGACGGGAAGCGTTCCACGCGCCGCTCGAACGGTGTTCGGACACTCCCTCGTCGAGGGTACTCAGCGCCTCGTACAGTTCGGGCCATGAGTGATCGCGCGGTGCTGCATGTGAAGGGGCGGGTGCTCGTAGGCCCTGACGACGTCAGGGACGAGCTGTGGGTCGTGGACGGGCGGACGAGCTACGAACGCCCCTCGGGCGCGCGTGACGTCCGTACGGTCCACGGCTGGGCGGTGCCGGGTCTGGTCGACGCCCACTGCCACGTCGGTCTGGACACCCACGGCCCGGTGGACGAGGCGACCAGCGAGAAGCAGGCCCTCACGGACCGGGACGCCGGCACGCTGCTCCTGAGGGACGCGGGCTCGCCGTCGGACACCCGCTGGATCGACGGCCGTGACGATCTGCCGAAGATCATCAGGGCGGGCCGGCACATCGCGCGCACCCGCCGCTACATCCGCGACTTCGCCCATGAGATCGAGCCGGGCGACCTCGTCGCCCACGTCGCGCGAGAGGCCCGGCGCGGCGACGGCTGGGTCAAACTCGTCGGCGACTGGATCGACCGCGAGGCGGGCGATCTGACCGCGTGCTGGCCGCGCGCCGAGGTGACGGCGGCGATCGCGGAGGCGCACCGGCTCGGCGCACGGGTGACGGCGCACTGCTTCGCCGATGTCGCGCTGCGCGATCTGGTCGAGGCCGGGATCGACTGCGTCGAGCACGCGACGGGCCTGACCGACGAGCTGATCCCGCTCTTCGCGGAGCGCGGTGTCGCGATCGTCCCCACGCTCGTCAACATCGCGACCTTCCCGGACCTGGCGGCCGGCGGCGAGACGAAGTACCCGCGCTGGTCGGCCCATATGCGACGGCTGCACGCGCGGCGTTACGACACGGTCCGCGACGCGTACGACGCGGGGATCCCGGTCTTCGTCGGCACCGACGCGGGCGGCTCCCTGGCGCACGGTCTGGTGGCCGACGAGGTCGCCGAGTTGGTGAAAGCCGGTATTCCGCCGCTGGAGGCGCTGTCGGCGACCGCGTGGAGTGCGCGGGCCTGGCTGGGCCGCCCGTGCCTGGAGGAGGGCGCTCCGGCCGATCTGGTGGTCTTCGACGAGGACCCGAGGGCGGATGTGCGGGTGCTGGCGGAGCCGCGGCGGATCGTGCTGAACGGGCGGGTCGTGGGCTGAGGTTGGCGTGCCGGGGGCGGAGGGGGCTGAGGAGGCGCGTTGACGGCGTCGTGCCCGCCGCGCGCCCCGTGTACGCCTGCCGGAACAGGCTCCCGCGCCACCCCGCACCCCCCGTGCGGGTTGCGCGGAGGAACGCCCGTACCCGTCGATTCGAACGGTGGCGCGGAA
Organism: Streptomyces sp. NPDC104581; assembly: GCF_055583685.1. Classification (NCBI taxonomy): domain Bacteria; kingdom Bacillati; phylum Actinomycetota; class Actinomycetes; order Kitasatosporales; family Streptomycetaceae; genus Streptomyces; species Streptomyces sp. NPDC104581. The sequence goes on along the minus strand of NZ_JBVJNN010000034.1, from coordinate 20,534 downwards.
ATCCCACTTTGGAGTGAACTCACCCCAGGTGTCCACCAGTTCACTCTCGGTGCGTAAGGATTCCGGTGTCTCGGTCGCCACCCGCCGCACACGTGTCCCCGTGCCGGCCGGTCGGCGACGTCAAATCTCTGTGGGGGTTCCACCATCTTGAACAGCGATGTCTTCCGCATGCCCGCGCGCCGTTCCGCAGCCCTGACCGCCGTCGCGGCCCTGGTGGCCGGGCCCGTCGTGCTCGCCGCCCCGGCGCAGGCCACCGGAGGAACCGGAGCGGACGGCGGCGGAAAGGGCAAGGCGGGCGCGGTCGTTCTGCGGACCGGCCTCGACGTCTCCCTGCTCGACAAGTCGGTCCAGGTGCCGCTGCGCGCGGCGCTCAACGAGGTGGCGGCCCCGGCCGACGCGGACAGGACCGCGCTCACCGTCGAACTCGACGGTGTCGACGGGGGCAGGCCGTTCACCGTGCTGCGCGCCGACGTCGCCACCGCGCGGGCCACCGCAGGCGAACGGAGGGCCGAGGGGTACGCCGACATCGCCCACGCCAAGGTGCATGTGCCGGGGCTGCCGCTGCTGTCGCTCATCGAGGTGGAGGAAGTCACCTCCAAGGCGGTCTGCGAGGCGGGAGCGAAGCCCGTCGCCGAGTCCAACCTGCTCGGCGCCGTCACCGTCCTCGGGAAGAAGGTCACGCTCTCCGCGGGCGGGCCGACCCGGGTCGAGGTGCCGGGCGTCGGCGAGGTGACGCTCGACCTGTCGCGGACGCGGACCACGTCCCGTACGGCCGCGGCGACCGCGCTCGAACTGCGGGTCTCGGTGAACCCGCTCGAACTGAACGTCGCCGACGTCCAGGGCACCGTCACACTCGCCGAGGCGACCTGCGAGGCGCCCGCCGCACCGGAGAAGGAGGGCGTCGCACCGCAGACCACGGGCGAACCGGCGCCCGAGAACCTGGCCGAGACGGGCGGCAGTTCCACGACGCCGTACCTGGCGGGTGGGGCCGTGCTGCTGCTCGCCGTGGGCGGGGGCTCGCTGGCGCTGGTGCGGGCACGCGCCAGGCACTGAGCCGCCGCGCCCGCCCTCCGGGCGGGAGTTGACCGCACGGGGTGCCGTACCGGGGAGGGCCGGGCGGTTGGGTGCCGATCCGGCGGCCGGGCCGGGGTGCGTCGCCCGTGCTTGGGCCGCCGGTCGCCGCCTCGGTCGGGGACGGGTGCGTCGCGTCGGCTGCTGGGCGGGGGGTGATCACGCGGGGTGCGGTGCCCGTGACAGTTCGGTGCCGATCCGGCGGGCGGGCCGGGGCGCGTCGTATCGCCCCCCTCGGAGCGTCCGGCCGCGACTTCAAGCGCGGGCATCCGGCAGGGAACGGTGCAGCGCGCGCAGGAATCGGTCCGTCGTTGCCCGGTTCCGTACGGCGATCCGCAGCCAGCGTGGCCCGAGGCCCGGGAACGTGTCGCCGCGGCGGACCGCGAAGCCCTCCGCGCGCAGGCGCTCCCGTACGGCCGCGGCCGACTCCGTCGCCACGAGGACGAAGGGGCCGGCCGCCGGTTCCACGGCGCGTACACCGTCGAACGCGGCCAGTCCGGCCAGCAGATGCGCCCGCTCCGCCGCCGTACGGCGCGCCGCCGACTCGGCCTCCGCGAGCGCGGCGGGCGTCACGCACGCCTCGGCGGCGGTGAGCGCGGGCGTCGAGACCGGCCAGAGCGGCTGGGCCGCGGCGAGCGCCGCGACCGTCGCCGGATCCGCCAGCACGTAGCCGATCCGCAGACCGGCGAGCCCCCAGGTCTTGGTCAGGCTGCGCAGCACCACGAGCCCCGGCACGTCCCGGCGCCCCGCCAGCGTCTCCGGCTCGCCGGGCACGGCGTCCATGAACGCCTCGTCCACGACCAGCGTCCGCCCCGGACGCGCCAGTCGCAGGAGGTCGTCGGCCGGGTGCAGCACGGACGTCGGATTCGTCGGATTGCCGACGACCACCAGGTCCGCGTCCCCGGGCACGGCGGCCGGGTCCAGCCGGAAGCCGGCGCCGGCCTCCAGCAGGACCCGCCGCACCGTGTGCCCGGCGCCGCGCAGCGCCGCCTCCGGCTCCGTGAACTGCGGATGCACCACGACGGGCCGGCGCGCCCCGAGCGCGCGGGCGAGCAGCACGAACGCCTCCGCGGCGCCCGCCGTCAACAGCACGCGTTCCACCGGCAGCCCGTGCCGCGCGGCGACGGCGGCCCGCGCGGCCCGCCCGTCGGGATAGGCCGCGAGACCGGTGAGCGAGGCGGCGATCCGCTCGCGGAGCCAGTCCGGGGGAGTGCCGGGACGGACGTTGACCGCGAGATCCGTCAACTCCGCGCCGTCGTCCCGCACTTCGGCGTCGCCGTGGTGACGCAGGTCGTGCGGGCCGGCCGGTGTCTCAGTGCGCGTGCGCATGACTGCCGTGGCCGTGGCCGTGGTGATGGCCATGATCGTGTCCGTGTCCGTGGTCGTGGCCGTCGTCGTCCGGATGGAAGTGCGGCTGCTGCGGAGCCCCCACCTTGTCCGCGAAGCCCGGCAGCGCGACGCGGTAGACGCACGAGTCGCAGTTCATCCGCAGATCGCCCCGTACCGCCTCGCGGTAGCGCTCCATGACCAGATCGAGCAACTCCTCGGTCGGCCCCACCACATCGGCCGACACCACCTCGGTCTCCGGATGCGCCGCCGCCCACTCCCGCGTCTGGCGCACCACGCGCTCCGGCAGGATCCCGGTGAACAGGAAGTACGGCAGGACAACGATCCGCCGCGCACCGAGCCGTACGCAGCGGTCGAGCCCGCTCGGCACGTCCGGCGCGGCCAGCGACACGAACGCCGTCTCCACGCCCGCGTAACCGCGACCCTCCCAGAGAAGCCGCGCCGCCTTCAGCACCTCCGCGTTGGCGTCGGGGTCGGTCGAGCCGCGCCCCACGAGCAGGACGGTCACTTGCGACCTGTCGCCGTCGTGACCCGCCAGCCGTGCCAGCGCCTCGTCCAGCCGGCGTTCGAGGACGGTGAGCAGCGCGGGGTGCGGGCCGAGCGGCCGGCCGTAGCTGTACGAGATGCCCGGGTGGCGCTCCTTCTCGCGCTTCAGCGCGGCCGGGATGTCGCCCTTGGCGTGACCGGCGGACACCAGCATCAGCGGGACCGCGGCGAACCGGGTCACGCCCCGTTCGACGAGTTCGGACACGGCGTCGCCGATGGGCGGCGCGGACAGCTCGATGAAGCCGCCCGCCACGGGTAGTTCGGGGTGGCGCCTGCCCAACTCCCTTACGAACTCCCGGAAGGCCTCGGCGCCCCCCGTGTCCCTGGTGCCGTGGCCGGCGATGAGCAGTGCGGGTCCGGGGGTGGTCACGCGTCCTCCTTGGCGAGCTGGTGATGGGGCGGGTCGTACGGGTGGTAGAGCAGGGCGTTGAGCGCGGCGGCGGCCACGGCCGAGCCGCCCTTCTCCGAGATGTTGGACACCGAGGGCAGCCCGCTCCCGCGCAGCGCCGCCTTCGACTCGACGGCGCCGACGAAGCCGACCGGCAGCCCGATCACGAGCGCGGGCGCGGCGTCCAGGAGCAGCAGCTCCTCAAGTGCGGTGGGGGCGCAGCCGATCACCCAGACCGCGCCCGTTCCCACCTGTTCGTACGCCAGGCGCACCGCGTGCGCGGAACGGGTCAGCCCCGGGCCCGACACGGCCTCCTTGAGACGGCAGACCGCGGTGCGACGGGTGATCCCGGCGGCGACCATCTCCACATCGGCGACGACCGGCGCGCCCGTGTGCAGCGCGCCGTGCGCGGCGGCCAGTGCGGGTTCGTCGCAGACGAGATCGGTCACATAGGCCGGATCGGCCGCCGAGTGGACGACACGCTCCACGACCGCGCGGGTCAGCGGCGCGAGGTGCGAGGTGTCGACGCGGGCGCGCAGCCTGCGGTACGACTCCTCCTCGATGGGATGGACGACACGCTCCCGCTGGTTCACCGGGCTCCTTCCGTCTGCCACCGGTAGCCCCGTGGTGTCACCATGCGGCCCGCGATCTCACGCGTGGCCGTGTTGCCCACCGTCACCACCGTCATCATGTCCACCGTCGCCGGGTCGAGCCCGGCGAGCGTGGTGAGGTGGCTGGTGCCGTCGGGGCGGGACGCGTTGCGTACGACGCCGACGGGTGTCGTCCCCGTACGGTGCTCCGCCAGCAGGGCGAGCGCCTTGGGCAGTTGCCAGTCCCGGCCCCGGCTGCGCGGGTTGTAGAAGGTCACCACGATGTCGGCCTCGGCGGCGGCGCGGACACGGCGCTCGATGACCTCCCACGGAGTGTGCAGGTCGCTGAGGCTGATCGAGACGTGGTCGTGCCCGAGGGGCGCGCCGAGTATCGCGGCGGCGGCCAGCGCGGCGGTCACGCCCGGCACACCGACCACCTCGATGTCGTCGGTGGCCTCGGCGAGCGCCGGCGACGCCATGGCGTACACGCCCGCGTCGCCGCTGCCGACGAGGGCCACCGCGTGGCCCGCCCGCGCCTCGGCCACCGCCGTACGGGCCCGCTCCTCCTCGCGCCCGAGCCCCGACTCGACGACACGGGTGCCCGGCCGCAGCAGGTCCCTGATCTGGTCGACGTACTGGTCGAGCCCGACGAGCACCGAGGCGCGCCGCAGTTCGGCGGTCGCGCGGGGTGTCAGCAGGTCGCGCGCGCCGGGGCCGAGCCCGACGACGGCGAGCCGCCCGCGCGGCGGGCGGCGTACGACGGCGCACGTGGCCATCGCGGCCCGTCCCACGGGGTGCGACTTCCGCTTCGGTACGAGGAGTTCACCGCCGCGCCCGGCGGCGAGCGCGGCGGCCTCGGCGACCGACGGGGTGCCGACGGCGGCGAGCGGCGCGCCGGACGGGTTGGGCACGGCGATCGCGGCCAGTACGTCCGCCGGATACGTCCGCACGGGCACCCCGAGCCTCTCGGCCGCCCCGACGATGCCGGGCTCGTCCGCCTTGGCGTCGACGGTCGCCAGCTCCACGACGCTGAGCACGGAGAGACCGGCGTCCCGCAGCGTGTCCCGGACGAGCCCGTCCACCTCGTCGACCCCGACACCCCGGCTGGCGCCGACCCCGACGACCAGCGACGGCGGCCGGACCACGGCGTCCGCCACGCCGAGATCCACGGCCCGGTCGCTGACGAGCAGCCGCGGCCCCCGACCGCCGGTCCCGTTCGCCGCCACCCCGTCCTCCGCCGCCCCGCACGCGTCCGGCGGGGCCGCCCGCCGTACGTTCGGGGGAAGCGGGGGCAGGGGCCACACCGCGTCCCTGTGCAGGGTGACCGGGGCGCCGTCCAGGATCGCGCGGGTCACCGTTGCCACCGCGCCCTCCGTGGGGAGGCCCAGCGTGTCGAGGCCGGGGATGCCCGTGGCGTCCGTCGCCGTCGTGATCACCGGGGTCGCGGCGAGGACCGAGGCGACCTCCGTGGCCAGGGAGTTGGCCCCGCCGCCGTGGCCGCCGACGAGCGACACCGCGTAGCGGCCGGCCTCGTCCACGCACACGACGCCCGGGTCCGACGCCTTGTCGGTCAGGAGCGGGGCCAGCAGCCGTACCGTCGCCCCCGTGGCCAGGAAACACACCAACTGTTCGCACTCGGCGAACGCGCGTTCCACCGCCTCGCGTACCGGACCCCGGTAGACGCGGGTGCGGCCGGGCCACGCCGTGGCCAGGCGGTCGCGGGCCGCGGTGCCCGCCGCCGTGGCGGAGATCAGGCCGATCATCTGGTCGCTCCTCGCTGGGGACGGAGATCCGCCGGGGGGCGGTCGCCCCACAGCAGGAAGACGGGGTTGGTGCCCGCGAGCCGGGTCACCTCGCCGGGCAGCGGCGCGAGCCGCGAGGAGTGCAGCAGGACGCCACCGGTCGCGAACCCGGCCGACGACAGCGCGTCCCGCACCGCACCCACCCGGTCCAGCGCGGCGACCGCCACCACGACCGTCCGGCGGGCCCGGCCCGCGCACGCCGTGACGATCGCGGGCAGTGCACGGCCCCCGCCGCCGACGAACACCGCGTCCGGATCGGGCAGTTCGTCCAGCGCGGCGGGTGCGGACCCGTGCACGGTCTGGACGTCCACCCCGTGCGCCAGGGCGTTCGCCCGCACCCGCCCGGCGCCGTCGGACGACTTCTCCACCGCCACCACAGCCGCGCCGAACCGCGCGCACTCCACGGCCACCGACCCCGAGCCCGCGCCGACGTCCCACACCAGATCGCCCGTCCTCGGCCCGAGCCTGGCCAGCGCCAGCGCGCGCACCTCGAACTTGGTGATCATCGAGTCCCGGTGCGCGAACTCCTCCTCGCCCAGGGCCCAGCGCGCCGGCCCCGGCCCGCGGCCCGCCACCGTGCGCGGCTCCGGGGCGTGCGCCGCCGTCCGCGCGTCGTCCAGGCAGAGCACCACACTGAGCGGCTCCGGCCAGACGCGGGCCGCCGCGTCGGCCGGTGACACGTGTTCGATCCGCTCGCCGTCCCGGTCGCCGAGCGCCGAGGCGACGACGAGCTTGCGCCGGAGCCCGGTGTCCGCGAGCGCGGCGCCCAGTTCCGCCGGTCCCGCCCCCGGACCGGTCAGCACGGCCACCTTGGGATGCGCGCGGCAGACATTGACCGCCGTACGGAGGTCGCGCCCGTGCGCGCTGACGACGACCGCGTCGTCCCACGGCAGGCCGACGCGGGCGAACGCCACGGCGACCGAAGGGGCGGCGGGCCGTACGTCCAGGGCCCCCGGCCCGAAACGGCCGGCCAGCGCCCTGACGATCCCGAACAGCCCCGGATCGCCGGAGGCCAGCACCACGACGCGGCCCGCGCCCTCGTCGGCGCGGTGCCGCGCGATCACGTCCAGCGCCGGCGCCAGTGGTCCGAGCACCACCCGGGAGATCCGCTCGGGCAGTCCCGCCGCCGCGGCCTCCTTGAGATGCCGTCGCGCGCCGACGACCAGCGTCGCCTCCGACAGCGCGCGCAGGGACTCCGGGCAGAGCGGTGTCCCCGTCCCCGTACCGATGACCGTGATCACCGCGCGGCGTCCCGGGCCCGCTCCTCGCGCAGAGCCTTGCGGGCGGCGGGCTCGGCCCGCCGGAAGCCGTGGAAGTGCCCCGGGTGGTAGAGGTGCGAACGGGTCCCCGAGGCGGACAGCGCGGGCCCCACCAGGAACAGCGTGTGCTTCCAGAGCCTGTGCTCCTTGACGGTCTCCTCCAGCGTGCCGAGGGTGCAGCGCACGACCAGCTCCTCCGGCCAGGTCACCTGGTGGGCGACGACGACCGGGGTCGACGTCGGATAACCGCCCTCCAGGAGCTCCTGGGCGAGCTGCCCCGACCGCGCGGCCGAGAGGAACACCGCCATCGTCGTGCCGTGCCGTGCGAACTCCCGCACCTCCTCACCGGGCGGCATCGGCGTCTTCCCGCCGCCCAGCCGGGTGAGGATCACCGACTGCGCGACCTCCGGAATGGTCAACTCCCGCCCCGCGACGGCGGCGACCGCCGAGAACGACGAGACCCCCGGCACGATCTCCACCTCCAGACCGAGTGCGGCACAGCGGTCGGCCTGCTCCTGCGTACCGCCCCAGAGGGACGGGTCACCCGAGTGGATACGGGCGACCTTCAGCCCCTCGCGCACCGCCCGCTCGTACACGGCGACGACGTCCTCCAGGGAGAGCGCGGCCGAGTCGAGGATCTCGGCGCCCTCGCGCGCGTGGTCGAGCACCTCGGCCCGCACCAGGGACGCCGCCCAGATGACGACGTCGGCGCCGGCGATGGCACGCGCGGCACGGAAGGTCAGCAGGTCGGCCGCGCCGGGGCCCGCCCCGACGAAGGTCACCCTGCCGGTGGTACCGCCCGCGCCGGTGCCGCCGGTGCCGGTCGTGGCTCCGGCGGCGGCGACGCTGTCGGTGTCTGTGTGGCTCTGGGTCATGAGCGGCTGTCCTCGCGGGTCAACGGGGCGGGGGAGCGGAAGGGGTGAACATGAACGTGCGGACCGGGGGTCCCATCGGTTAGCAAGGGCGCATGGCGGTGTTCGTCGCGCTCGGCGCGTTCCTCATGACGCTCTTCGGCGGCTGGACGGCGCAGCGCGTCACCGACCGCCGTCATCTGGTGCTCGGTCTGGCCGGCGGGCTGATGCTCGGCGTCGTCGGCCTCGAACTGCTGCCCGAAGCCATGGAGGTGGCCGGCGAGGACTTCCTCGGCGTGCACCGCGCGCTCCTGCTGTTCGTCGGCGGATTCCTCTTCGCGCACGTCGTGGAACGGCTGCTGGCCGTACGCCGGGCCGCGCACGGCGCGCCGGACGGCGCCGGCCCCCACGGCCGCGGCGCGCCCGCCGGAAGAATGGAGCGGACACCTGAGGTGGGACTGACGGCGGCGGGCGCCATGGTCCTGCACAGCCTGATGGACGGCATCGCGCTCGGTGCCGCGTTCCAGGTCGGCGGCGGAGTGGGCGCGACCGTCGCGCTCGCCGTCATCACCCACGACTTCGCCGACGGGTTCAACACCTACACGCTCACCAGCCTCTACGGGAACGACCGCCGCAAGGCCTTCGCGATGCTCTTCGCCGACGCGCTCGCGCCCGTCGTCGGCGCCGCGTCCACGCTGCTGTTCACCCTTCCGGAGGAACTTCTCGGCAGTTACCTCGGCTTCTTCGGCGGCGCGCTGCTGTATCTGGCCGCCGCCGAGATCCTCCCCGAGGCGCACCACGAGCACCCGGCGCTGTCCACACTGCTGTGCACCGTGGGCGGCGTGGCGTTCATCTGGCTGGTGGTGGCGCTGGCCGGCTGATCCGGCCCGGCCGGTGCCGGGCGCGCTCACAGCTTGCCCCCGCGCCCGCCGTCACGCCGCGCGGGCGCGATGAGCGTCGAGAGATACGGCAACGGTCCCCGCTCCAGCTCCGACGCCGGCCGGATCGACTCCTCCGGCAGCCCGAGCGCCGACCCCCACACCGCGCCCTCCGTACGGCCGGTCTCCCGCAGCGCCGTGGCGACCTCGCCCGCCAGCCGGCCGAACTTGTAGGCCACGACCGTGCCGGGGCCGTTCAGCGCGTCCTTCAGTACGGAGGTGCCTGCCGTCATCGGCACCAGCGTCAGCGGTTCGGTCCCCTCGGCCAGCACGACCTCGCCGCGCGCCGCGAGGTCCTGCATCGCGGTGATCCCGGGGACTGTCTCCACGACCGTCCCCGGCACCAGCTCACCGATCGTCTGGGCGAGATAGGTGAAGGTCGAGTACACGTTCGGGTCGCCGATCGTGGCGAACGCCACGCTTCCGTGCGGATGCGCGCGCAGCAGGTCGGCGACGCGCCGGCCCGCGGCGTCCCAGGCGGCCTCACGGCGGGCGCGGTCCGCGCGCTCGTTCAGCGCGAAGACGATCCGTACGACGCGCCCGGCGCCGACGTGGTGCAGCACGGTCGCCTCGGCCCGGCCGGGCTCCCCGCCGTCCGTGCCGTCGGCCGCCGCCATCACGGGAACGACGACGACGTCGGCCTCCCGCAGACACCGCACGCCCTTCACGGTCACCAGCTCCGGGTCACCGGGCCCCACACCGACCCCGACGAGTCTGCCGCTCATGCCGTGCACCTTTCGACGAATCTCCGTGCCGTACCGGGCGCCGCCGCCCAGTGCGTGTGCAGATAGCTGGCGTGCACCCCCCGCTGTACGAAGCCCTCCACCCGGCGCTCGGGCCGCACCAGCCCCCAGGCAGGTGCCGCACCTGCCCCCGGCTCCAGCACCGTCCGGTGGAACTCGTGACCCCGCAGCCGGGTCCCGGCGGCCGCGAGGACGCTGTCCCCGACGGCGACGGCTTCCCGGTACCCGAGCGTCAGCCGCTGCGACATCCGCGCGTCGGCGTCGAGCACCCCGCACATGGGCGCCCCGTCGAGCGACCGCGCCAGATACAGCAGCCCGGCGCACTCGGCGGCCACGGGCGCGCCGGAGCGCGCCAGTTCGGCGACGGCCTTGCGGAGGGGTTCGTTGGCGCCCAGCTCGGCGGCGTACACCTCGGGGAAGCCGCCCCCGATGACCAACCCCCCGGTTCCGGGCGGCAGTCGCTCGTCCCGCAGCGGATCGAAGACGACGACATCGGCACCGGCGGCGCGCAGCAGCTCGACGTTCTCGGCGTACGAAAAGGTGAACGCGGCCCCGCCGGCGACAGCCACGGTCAGCCCCGCAAACCCAGCCCGCCCGGCGTTTGAGGGCACCGCCGAAGGCGGTACGGGGTCGGGGTCCGGGGCGGAGCCCCGGTTGTGGGAAGGGGCGGGCAGGGGAACGTCCCCGCGCAGCGGCCCCGCACCCGCCGCCCGCACCGCGTCACCCGGATCCCACACCCCCACCTCCAAAGAAGGCGCGCTCCGCGCCAGCGCGAGCAGCCCCTCCACGTCGCACCCCGCCCGCACCCGCTCCGCCAGCCCCCGCACCACCGACACCGCGTCCTCGCGCCGCTCGGCCACCGGCACCAGCCCCAGATGCCGCGACGGCGTCTCGATCTCCGCCGCGCGCCGCAGCACCCCCAGCACCGGCACGCCCGACTCGTCCAGCGCCTCGCGCAGCAGCTCCTCGTGCCGGTCGGACCCGACCTTGTTGAGGATCACCCCGCCGATCCGCACCTCCGGGTCCCACGAAGCGAATCCGTGCACCAGGGCCGCCACGGACCGGGACTGCGACGACGCGTCCACCACGAGCACCACCGGCGCCCGCAGCAGCTTCGCCACCTGGGCGGTGGACGCGAGTTCGCCCTGCCCGGCGGCGCCGTCGTACAGCCCCATCACGCCCTCGACCACGGCCAGGTCGCAGCCCGCCGCGCCGTGCGCGAACAGCGGGCCGACCAGCTCCGTACCGCACAGATACGCGTCGAGGTTCCGGCCCGGCCGCCCCGTGGCGAGCGTGTGGTAGCCCGCGTCGATGTAGTCGGGCCCGACCTTGTGCGGCGACACGGCGAGACCGCGCCCGGCGAGGAGCGCCATCAGTCCGGTGGCGACCGTGGTCTTGCCGCTGCCCGAGGCCGGCGCGGCGATGACGAGACGGGGCACCATCACCGTCGAACGGGGCGGCACAGGGACGGTCTTCACCACTCGATGCCCCTCTGCCCCTTCTGCCCCGCGTCCATCGGATGCTTGACCTTCGTCATGTCGGTGACCAGATCGGCGAGTTCGACCAGCGCCTCCGGCGCGTTCCGCCCGGTGATCACGACATGCTGTGTCCCCGGCCGCTCCCGCAGCACGCGTACGACCTCGTCGGTGTCCACCCAGCCCCAGTGCATCGGGTAGGCGAACTCGTCCAGCACGTACAGCCGGTACGTCTGCGCCGCCAGGTCCCGCTTGACCTGCTCCCAGCCCTCACGCGCCGCTTCCTCGTTGGACAGCTGGCGGTCGCGCTGCACCCAGGACCAGCCCTCGCCCATCTTGTGCCAGGCGACCGAACCGCCTTCGCCGCTCGCCCCCAGGACCCTCAGCGCGTGCTCCTCGCCGACCTTCCACTTCGCCGACTTGACGAACTGGAACACCCCGATCGGCCACCCCTGCGTCCAGCCGCGCAGCGCGAGCCCGAACGCCGCCGTCGACTTGCCCTTGCCGATGCCCGTGTGGACCACGACCAGGGGGCGGTTGCGGCGCTGCCGGGTGGTGAGCCCGTCGTCCGGCACGGAGGCCGGCTGTCCCTGCGGCATCAGGCCGCCCTCCGCTTCGAGCCCCGTGCGTCCCGGGCGGCGCCCTGGACGTCCCTGACCAACCCCGCGACGCTGTCCGCGCGCAGCTCGTCGAGCGTGACGGCGGCGCCGCCCAGATCGGCCGCCAGGGCTGCCGCCAGCCCGAGCCGTACCGGCCCCGACTCGCAGTCCACGACCACCGACGCCGTGCCCTCGGCGGCGTGCAGCCGTGCCGCGCGCCCACCGAGCGCCACCGGGTCCGGCCCGCCCGTCGCCCGCCCGTCGGTCACCACGACGAGCAGCGGGCGCCGCGCGGGATCGCGCATCCGCTCCACCCGCAGTACGTCGTGCGCCTTCAGCAGCCCGGCGGACAGCGGGGTGCGCCCGCCCGTGGGCAGTGACTCCAGCCGTGCGGCCGCCGCGTCGACCGACGAGGTCGGCGGCAGCGCCACCGTGGCCCGGCTCCCGCGGAAGGTGACCAGACCGACCTTGTCGCGCCGCTGGTAGGCGTCCAGGAGCAGCGACAGCACCGCGCCCTTCACGGCGGACATGCGCTGCCGCGCCGCCATCGACCCGGAGGCGTCCACCACGAACAGCACCAGATTCCCCTCGCGCCCCTCGCGGGCCGCCTGCCGCAGATCGTCGCGCCGCACCACCAGCCCCCGCCCCGAACGCCCGCGCGCCCGCTGGTGCGGGGCGGCGGCCAGGACGGTCGCGGCCAGGTGCAGCTTGGTGAGCGTCCCCCGGGGCCGCCTGGCGCCCGTCGTACGGCCGTGGTCGGTACGGGCCCGTGAACGGCGCCCCGCCGCGCCCTCACCGAGGCCGGGCACGCTGAGGACCTTCGTACGGAAGGGCTCCGCTGACCGCACGGCGGACCGCTCACCGCCACCGGATCCCGGCGGCGGCCCCGTCCCGTCGCCCGGCTCGCCGCCCGCGCCCGGCTCCGCCGGGCCGGACGGGTCCCGGGGAGCCTCGGGCGGCCCGTCCTGCGGCGGACGCCCGCCGCCGCCGGGCCCGTCCGGATCCGGATCGTCCTCCGGGGAGCCGTCCCGGTCGCCCTCGCCCTCCCCGCCGCCGTGCTCCGCCAAGGTGTCGTCGAGCTTCTCCTCGTCCAGCCCCGGCGCGTCGAAGGGGTTGCGGCGCCCGCGGTGGGGGAGTGTCAGCAGGGCCGCCTGCCGTACGTCCTCGGCCAGCACCACCGTGCGGCCCGCCCACGCGGCGAGCGCCGCCGCCGTCCGCGCCATCACGATGTCGGCCCGCATGCCGTCCACCTCGAACGCCGCGCACGTCGCCGCGATCTGCCGCAGCGCTCCGTCCCCCAGGCGCACCTCGGGCAGCAGCGCCCGCGCGGCCACGACGCGCGCCCGCAGCCCGTCCTCCTCCCCGGCCCACCGCGCGGTGAACGCGGCGGGGTCCTCGTCGTACGCGAGCCGCCGCCGCACCACCTCGACCCGCTGATCCGGCTCGCGCGACGCGGCGACCTCGACGGTCAGCCCGAACCGGTCGAGCAACTGCGGCCGCAGCTCGCCCTCCTCGGGATTCATCGTCCCGACGAGCAGGAAGCGGGAGGCGTGCCGTACGGAGACACCCTCACGTTCCACGTAGGAGGCGCCCATCGCGGCGGCGTCCAGCAGAAGGTCCACCAAGTGGTCGTGGAGGAGGTTGACCTCGTCCACGTAGAGCACGCCCCGGTGCGCGTCGGCGAGCAGCCCCGGCTCGAACGCCTTCACGCCCTCCGCCAGCGCCCGTTCGATGTCGAGCGCGCCGACCAGCCGGTCCTCCGAGGCGCCGACGGGCAGTTCGACCATCCGCGCGGGCCGCGCCGCCCCGCCGCCGCCCTCGTGCGGCCCGTCGGGACACGCCGGGTCCGGAGCCCCCGGATCGCACGAGAACCGGCACCCGGCGACGACGGACACCTCCGGTATCAGCGCGGACAGCGCCCGTACCGCGGTGGACTTGGCGGTTCCCTTCTCGCCGCGCACCAGCACCCCGCCGACGGCGGGGGAGACGGCGTTGAGCAGCAGCGCGAGCCGCAGATCGTCCTGCCCGACGATCGCGGTGAAGGGGTAGGGCGTACTCACAGTGCCTCCATGGCATGGGTCGGCGTGTTCGGCGCTTCCGGTGTTCGGGGGCCGGCTCCGTTGTCCGGGACCGCGGTCATTCGCCGCCGCCCTCCAGATCGCCCTCCAGCTCCAGGTACGTCGCCCGCAGCCGCTCCAGCGTCTCCTCGTCCGGCTCCGCCCACAGCCCGCGCTCCGCCGCCTCCAGCAGCCGTTCGGTGATCCCGCGCAGCGCCCACGGGTTGGAGCGCCGCATGAACTCCTGGTTCTCCGGCGCGAAGACGTACTCCGCCGACAACTTCTCGTACATCCAGTCGTCCACGACCCCGGCCGTCGCGTCGTACCCGAAGAGGTAGTCCACGGTCGCCGCCATCTCGAACGCGCCCTTGTACCCGTGCCGCCGCATCGCCGCCATCCAGCGCGGGTTGACCACCCGCGCCCGGAACACCCGGTGCGTCTCCTCGCCCAGCGTGCGGGTGCTGATCCGGTCCGGGGTCGCGCTGTCACCCACGTACGCCTCGGGCGACTCACCCGTCAGATGCCGCACCATCGCGACCATGCCGCCGTGGTACTGGAAGTAGTCGTCCGCGTCGACCAGATCGTGCTCCCGCGTGTCGACGTTCTTCGCCGCCACCTTGATCCGCCGGAACGCCTTCTCCATGTCGCCGCGCGCCGCCCGCCCGTCGAGCCCGCGCCCGTACGCGTAACCGCCCCACACCGCGTACACCTCGGCCAGGTCCGCGTCCGACCGCCAGTTCCGCGCGTCGATCAGCGGCAGCAGCCCCGCCCCGTACGCGCCCGGCTTGGACCCGAAGATCCGCGCCGTCGCCCTGCGCCGGTCGCCGTGCTCGGCCGTGTCGCGGTCCGCGTGCGCCCGTACGTAGTTGGACCCGGCGGGCTCGTCCAGCTCGGCCACCGCCCGCACGGCGTCGTCGATCAGCCCCACCACATGCGGGAAGGCGTCCCGGAAGAAGCCCGAGATCCGCACCGTCACATCGATCCGGGGCCGTCCCAGCTCCGCCAGGGGCACGATCTCGAAGCCGCTGACCCGCCGCGACGCGTCGTCCCACACCGGCCGGCAGCCCAGCAGCGCGAGGATCTCGGCGATGTCGTCGCCCTGGGTGCGCATCGCGGACGTCCCCCACACGGTCAGCCCCACCGACGCCGGATAGGCGCCCGTGTCGGCCAGATACCGGGCCACCAGTGAGTCCGCGAGCGACTGGCCGACCTCCCAGGAGAGCCGCGACGGAATGGCCTTGGGGTCGACGGAGTAGAAGTTGCGGCCCGTCGGCAGTACGTTCACCAGACCGCGCGTCGGCGACCCGGACGGGCCCGCCGGGACGAAACCGCCGTCCAGCGCGCGCAGGACGTTGCCGATCTCGTCCGTCGTACGGGCCAGCCTCGGCACCACCTCCGTACAGGCGAAGCCCAGCACGGCCACCGCCGACGGCAGTTCGTGCCCCAGCACCTCCCCGACGAGCGGCGCCGCCGCCGACAGCTCCCAGCCCCGCTCCTCCATGCCCTCCGCGAGCCGCCGGCAGAGCTGCTCCAGCAGATCGATCGCGTCGGCCGCCGACCTGGCCGGGCCCGTGACCAGGTCCGTCAGCTCCACCGGCACCTTGAGCGGCGCGCCGGGCTCGCCCAGCAACTCCTTCTCGACCAGGCCGAAGTGCTCGGCGAGCGCCGCCCGCAGCCCCGGCAGCGCGTTCGCCTCGCCGCCCCACACCTGCGAGGCACGCAGTACGGCGAGCACCAGGTTGACGCGGGCCCCGTCCCGGGGGCCGCCGCCCAGTACGTGCAGGCCGTCCCTGATCTGGACGTCCTTGATCTCGCACAGGTAGCCGTCGACGTGCATGACGAACGAGTCGAAGTCGTCGTCGTCCGGCTGCTCGTCCACATGCAGGTCGTGGTGCAGTTCCGCGGCCTTGACGAGCGTCCAGATCTGCGCGCGGACCGCCGGAGCCTTCGCCGGGTCGAGATCGCTGACCAGCGCGTACTCGTCGAGCAGTTGCTCCAGCTTGGCCAGGTCCCCGTAGGTGTCGGCGCGCGCCATCGGCGGCACCAGATGGTCCACGACGGTGGCGTGGCCGCGCCGCTTGGCCTGGGTGCCCTCGCCGGGGTCGTTCACGATGAACGGGTAGATCAGCGGCAGTTCGCCGAGCACCGCGTCCGGGCCGCAGCCCGCCGACAGACCGAGCCCCTTGCCGGGCAGCCACTCCATCGTGCCGTGCTTGCCCATGTGGATGATCGCGTCCGCGCCGAAGCCGTTCTCCGCGGCGGCCGTCTCCAGCCAGCGGTACGCCGCCATGTAGTGGTGCGACGGCGGCATGTCCGGGTCGTGGTAGATCGCGATCGGGTTCTCGCCGAAGCCGCGCGGCGGCTGGATCATCACCACGACGTTCCCGAACCGGAGCGACGCCAGCACGATGTCGTCGCCGTCCACGTACAGCGAGCCCGGCGGCTCACCCCAGTGCTCCAGCATGCCGGCCCGCAGCCCCGGGTCCAGCCGGTCGAACCAGGCGCGGTAGTCGGCCAGTGGCACCCGCGCGGGCGCCACCGCCAACTGCTCCTCCGTCAGCCACTCCACGTCGTGGCCGCCGGCGGCGATGAGCCGGTGGATCAGCTCGTCGCCGTTGTCGGGGTGCCCGTCCGCGCCGTCCCCCACCGCGTAACCGGCGTCGCGCAGGGCGTCCAGCACCCGTACCGCCGACGCGGGGGTGTCGAGACCGACCGCGTTGCCGACGCGTGAGTGCTTCGTCGGGTACGCGGTGAAGACCACCGCCAGCCGCTTGTCCGCGTTCGGCTTGTGCGCCAGCCGCGCGTGCCGCACCGCGATCCCGGCGACCCGGCCCGCCCGCTCGGGGTCGGCGACGTACACCGGAACCCCGTCCGGGCCCTCCTCCTTGAAGGAGAAGGGCACCGTGATCAGCCGTCCGTCGAACTCCGGGATCGCGACCTGCATCGCCGCGTCCATGGGAGACAGCGCGGCGTCCGACGCCTCCCAGGCGGCCCGCGACGACGTCAGGCACAGCCCCTGGAGGACGGGCACGTCCAGCTCCGCCAGCGCCCCGATGTCCCACGCCTCGTCGTCGCCGCCCGCCGACGCGTCCGAGGCGCGCGTGCCGCCCGCGGCGAGGACGGTGGCGACCAGCGCGTCCGCCGACCCGAGCCGCTCGTACAGGGCCGGGTCGGCGCCGCGCAGTGAACCGCAGTACAGAGGGAGGGCGTTGGCGCCCCGCTCCTCGATCCGGTCGCACAGCACGTCCACGAAGGAGGTGTTCCCGGAGAGGTGGTGCGCGCGGTAGAAGAGGACCGCGACCGTGGGCCGCCCTTCCACCGGGGCGCGCTCGCCGTGCACACCCCACTCGGGCATCGTGCGCGGCGCCTCGAAGCCCTCGCCGGTGAGCAGCACGGTGTCGGAGAGGAACCGGGCCAGCTCCGCCAGATTCTCCGGCCCGCCCTCGACCAGATAGCGCAGGGCCTCGGCGACCACACCGGCGGGCACCGACGAGTCGGCCATCAGCTCCGCGTCCGGTACGGACTCGCCGCCCAGCAGTACGGTCGGGACACCGGCCGCGGCGAGCGCCGCCAGACCGCCCTCCCAGGCGCGCTTGCCGCCGAGCAGGCGCACGACGGCGACGCGCGCCCCGGCGATCAGCCCGGGGAGGTCCCCTTCGGGGTCGATCCGGTTCGGGTTGCCGATGACGTACGGGGCGCCCGAGGCACGGGCCGCCAGCAGATCCGTATCGGCGGTGGACAGCAGCAGCACACCCGGGGGAGGCGCGGCCGGGGAGGGGCTGTTGACAGGCGCGGTGGTCATGGCGCTCCAGGTGCGACGAAGGGAAGTCCTGACGGGGCGCCCGACTCGATCAGCCGCAGCAGCGCGTCCGTGTCCGCGTGCTCCTCGATCAGATCGCCGAGGAGATCGAGCTGTTCCTCGCGCAGCGAGGCGAACGAGGTGTCGGGTACGGGTACGAAACGGCGCCCCGCCGCCGTGGCCACGGCGCGCAGGAAGGCGCGCCGGAAGCCGTCGCTCTCCAGCGACCCGTGCCAGTGCGTACCCCACACCTGGCCCGAGCGGCACCCGTCGAGACGGCGTCCGCCGCTGTCGACGAGGAACGGCTCGCCGCCTTCCACGGAGGCGACGCCGTGGTGGATCTCGTATCCCTCGACGCGCTCGCCCAGCGCCTCGCCGACGGGCCGCGCCAGGGTCTTCTCACGGGCGAACTCGACCCGTACGGGCAGCAGTCCCAGCCCGGCGACGGCGCCCGCCCGGGACTCGACGTCGTCCTCGATGTGCTCGCCGAGGAGCTGGTAGCCGCCGCAGACACCGAGGACCGGGCCGCCCCCGGCGGCGCGCCGCAGCAGCGCGTCGGCGAGACCGCGCTCGCGCAGCCAGGCCAGCGCCCCGACCGTGCCGCGCGTGCCGGGGACGATCACCAGGTCGGCGTCCGCGATCTCCTCGGGGCGGTCCACGAACCGCACCACGACGCCCGGTTCGGCCGCCAGCGCGTCCACGTCGGTGAAGTTGGACATCAGCGGCACCGCGCAGACGGCGACCCGCAGCACCTCCTCTCCGTACGGAGGCGCCACCACCGACTCGCGTACGGCGCCGCGCAGCGAGACCCGCAGGCCGTCCTCCTCGTCGATGCCCAGGCCGTGCCGG
Source organism: Streptomyces sp. NPDC104581 (assembly GCF_055583685.1). Taxonomy (NCBI): domain Bacteria; kingdom Bacillati; phylum Actinomycetota; class Actinomycetes; order Kitasatosporales; family Streptomycetaceae; genus Streptomyces; species Streptomyces sp. NPDC104581. The sequence goes on along the minus strand of NZ_JBVJNN010000034.1, from coordinate 2,220 downwards.
AAGGGCAGCACACCGTACGTGGCGCGGCCGGTGAGTCCGCGCAGCATCTCCAGACCCGGCTCCAGCAACGACACGTCGCCGCGGAACTTGTTGACGAGATAGCCGGCGACCAGCGACTGGTCCCCGGGGCTCAGCAGCGCCGTCGTACCGAAGAAGGACGCGAAGACACCGCCTCTGTCGATGTCCCCGACGACGACGACCGGCAGCCGGGCCGCCCGCGCGACGCCCATGTTGACGATGTCGGTACGCCGCAGATTGATCTCGGCCGGACTGCCGGCGCCCTCGCAGATCACCGCGTCGTACGTGCTCCGCAGCTCCTCCAGACAGTCGGTGACGGTGCCGAGCAGCGTCTCCTGGCGGCCGGGGCCCGTGCCGTCGCCGTGGTAGCCGCGGGCGCTCAGCTCACCCACCGGCCGTCCCATCAGCACCACTTGGCTGCTGCGGTCGCCGCCCGGTTTGAGCAGGACGGGATTCATCAGCGCCGTCGGCTCGACCCGCGCCGCCTGGGCCTGCATCGCCTGCGCCCGGCCGATCTCGGCGCCCTCGCGCGTCACGAACGAATTCAGCGACATGTTCTGTCCCTTGAAGGGCGCCACCTTCACGCCCCGGCGTACGAGCCAGCGGCAGATGCCCGCCGTGACGACGCTCTTCCCGGCGTCGGAGGTGGTGCCCGCGACGAGCAGCCCGCCGCCGCGCCGACGGCCGCGCCCGCCGCCCGTCGGCTCCGCGCCCCTCTGCTCCGTGCCTCCCGGCTCCGTACTCATCGGGCCCTCCTCTTACGGAGGTTGCCGGCCAGCAGGCGTCCGGCCACGCAGACGCCGAGCGCCAGCGCGCCGACGCGGCGCGACAGCCGGACCGCCCGCTCGATGTCGGCCGGCTCCACCCGCCGTCCGCCGCCGCCCAGGACCGGCCGGTGCTCGACCCGTCCGCCGTACGCGAGGGTGCCGCCGAGCCGTACGCCCAGCGCGCCCGCGAACGCCGCTTCCACGAGGCCCGCGTTGGGGCTCGGATGGCGGCCCGCGTCGCGCCGTACCGCGCCGAGCGCCCGCGCGGGCGCGCCGCCCGCCACCGCGGCCAGCGCCGCCGTCAGCCGGGCCCCGGGCCAGCCGGCCACGTCGTCCAGCCGCGCCGATGCCCAGCCGAAGCGCAGATGGCGCGGCGAACGGTGACCGACCATCGCGTCCAGCGTGTTGACGGCGCGGAACGCGACCAGTCCCGGCACCCCGCCCAGCGCGCCCCAGACGAGGGCGCCCACGACGGCGTCCGAGGTGTTCTCGGCGACGGACTCCACCACGGCGCGGGCGATCTGCCGCTCGTCCAGGCCCTGCGGGTCCCGCCCGCACAGCCGCGGCAGCCGCTCCCGCGCGAGTTCCACGTCACCTGCCGCCAGCGCTCCGGCGACGGCGCGCGCCTCGCGCCCCAGCGACGTACCGCCGACCACGGTCCAGGTGACGGCGGCGGTCAGGACGACGGAGGCGGCGGTACGGTCCCGCAGCCCGCGCGAGACGAGGGCGGCCACCCCGGCCGTACCCCCGGCGCACACGACGGCGTGCAGCGCGCCCCACCCCCGGTGGTCGTGCCACAGCAGACGCTCGACGGCGTCGGCGGCCCGCCCGAAGCCGGCGACCGGATGGCCGCGCCGGGGGTCGCCGACGAGCAGGTCTGCCAGCAGACCGGCGGTGGCGCCGTACGCGAAGACGCTTCCCGGGGCCGGTACTCCGCGCCCCGCCGAATACTCGGCACGCATCGCTCAGTCCGCCGATACGCCCCGGGACGCTCGTGGGGGTCTGGTACTCACAGCACTGGACGCGACAGCTGTAGCGCAGCCGGGCATGGCGACATGTCCTCACTCAGGGTCCGCGCCCCGGTTCGACGTGATGCGGCGACAAGAGTTCCTGGCTCCGGGAGACATGGCTGTCTCCCGTCACAGTGGCGGGACCGCGCCGGATTCGCACCGGCTTCCTCTTCGCTGTCGCCGTATTGGCCTCGGCAGTCCACCACGCGTGCGAATCCCCGTCAACCGGGCTTTGACCTGCGACGGGGCAGTGTGCTGAGGCCCACACGCCGCGGGCGGCCCGAGAGAACGGGAACGCGACCGAGGGGGGGGGGGGGGGGGGGGGGGGGGCCCCCCCCCCCCCTCCCCCCCCCCTCTTTCTCCTTTTGCGGGGGCCGGGGGGTGGGGGGGGGCCTTCAATGAACACCAACAACAAAAAAAACAAA
>NZ_JBVJNN010000033.1:75399-82790 GCF_055583685.1 Streptomyces sp. NPDC104581 | reverse complement strand
TTGTGTTTCGGTGGTCATTGCGTTAGGGAAACGCCCGGTTACATTCCGAACCCGGAAGCTAAGCCTTTCAGCGCCGATGGTACTGCAGGGGGGACTCTGTGGGAGAGTAGGACGCCGCCGAACAATCTTTGGCCTCAGCCCCCGAACCCATGGTTCGGGGGCTGAGGCATTTCTGCGTTCAGGGGCCGCCTACAGTCGGCACATGAGCTATGAACTGGTCATCTTCGACAACGACGGGGTCCTCGTCGACAGCGAGCCGCTCTCCAACGCCATCCTCGCCGGCTATCTCACCGAACTCGGGCACCCCACCACCTACGAGGATTCGCTCCGCGACTACATGGGCTCCGCGGTGCACCGCGTGCACGATCTCGTGAAGGAGAGAACCGGGCAGCTGCTGCCCGACGACTTCGACGACACTTTGCACAGCCGTGTGTTCGCCGCGTTCGAGCGGGAGTTGCAGCCGGTGGACGGGGTTGTCGAAGTCCTGGAGAAGCTCATCGCCGACGGTCGGCCGTACTGTGTCGCGTCGTCCGGCAGCCATGAACGGATCCGGGTCGGGCACCGAAAGACCGGGCTGGACCGGTGGTTCGAGCCGGGGATCGTCTTCAGCGCGCAGGACGTCGGGCGCGGAAAGCCGGCTCCCGACCTCTTCCTGCACGCGGCCGAGCGGATGGGGGTCTCCCCCGCGCGGTGCGTCGTCGTAGAGGACAGCCCGCTCGGGGTGGCCGCGGCGCGGGCGGCCGGGATGGATGTGTACGCGTTCACCGCGATGACCTCAGCCGCGCAGCTGCCGGGCGCCACCGCGTACTTCTCCTCCATGGACGAGCTTCCGGAACTGCTTGGCTGATCCATCTACCCCTGGGTGGCGCGGAGTCATACGCTGTCCGGCCATGACAGCCAAGCCGGTCGACACAGACGCACGGTTAAGACACGGACGGGTGTCCCTGGCGCTGAGCTTCTCCGTGCAAGGAGTGGCTTTCGCTCTCCTCGTCACCCGCATTCCGGCCATCCAGGACCGGTACGGCGTATCCGACGCCCTGCTTCCGTTGTTTCTGGCGGCCGTTCCGATTCTCGCCGGTGTGGGCAGCGTCCTCACCGAGAGGATCGTCGCGCGTGTACGGCCCCGAGTCGTACTGCGGTGGGCCCAGCCCCTCGTACTGCTCGCCCTCCTCGGGGTCGCCGCCGGTGACCAGGTGTGGCAACTCACCGCCTCGCTCGGTGCGTTCGGGCTGTCGGTCGGGGCGCTCGACGCGTCGATGAACATGCTGGGGGTGCGCCTCCAGCGGGCGTACGGACGCAGCATCATGCTCGGTTTCCATGCCGCGTACAGTCTCGGGGGCATCGCGGGGGCCTCCCTCGCGTGGGCCGGTGCGCACTGGGATCTGTCGCTGCTCCTGTCGTATCTGCCGGTCGTCGTGGTGGTGTTGCCGGCCGCGCTCGTGGGCAGCCGCTGGTACACCGACGCGGAAACGGACACAGCCGCGGCCGGGGCCGCGGACAGGAAGACGGACTCGCGAATACCGGCACCGGCCTTCAGAGCCCTGCTGCCCCTCTGCCTCGTCATGACCTTCGCCTACATCGGCGACTCCACCGTCTCCAACTGGAGCGCGAAGTACCTCCAGGACGTGCTGGGCAGCTCCGACGAGGTCGCCACCGTCCCGTACAACGCGTACATGGTCACCACACTCCTCGGGCGCGCGGCCGGTGACTTCGGGGTGCGTCGCTTCGGGCCCGTCGCGGTCGTACGCTCCGGGTCGCTCCTCGCCGCCGCGGGCTTCGCGGTGGTCGCGCTCGCGCCCGGGGCGTGGGTGGGGATCCTGGGGTTCACCATGCTCGGCCTCGGTCTCTGCGTCCTCGTCCCGCAGTGCTTCGCCGCCGCCGGGCGGATGTTCCCCGGGTCCAGTGACGCGGCCGTCGCCCGGCTGAACATCTTCAACTACGTGGGCTTCCTGATCGGCTCACCGCTCGTCGGCGCGCTCGGTGACGTCTGGAGCTACCGGGGCGCGATGCTCGTTCCGATGCTCATGATCCTGGTGACGCTGGTGTACGCCCGCTCGTTCGCCGACGGGACCGCCCGATACGGTGGCGGGCATGACCGGTCGCGCACAGTTGATGTGGGATGACGCCGTAACGGGCTACGACTTCGGGCCCAGCCACCCGATGGACCCGGTACGCCTGGCACTGACGAGGGAGCTGGTGCGCGCGTACGGGCTGGACCGCGAGGTGGACGTGGTGTCCGCCCCGTCGGCCGGGGCCTCGACGCTGAGACTCGTTCATCACGAGGCGTACATCGACGCCGTACGCCGCTGTTCGGCCGACCCGGGGTCCGCCGACGGTTCGTACGGCATCGGGACCGTCGACGATCCGGCCTTCGCCGGGATGCACGAGGCGTCCGCGCTGATCGCAGGGCAGTCGGTCGGTGCGGCCGAGGCCGTGTGGCGCGGCGCGGCGCGGCACGCCGTGAACTTCGCCGGCGGTCTGCACCACGCGATGCCGGGCTCGGCCTCGGGCTTCTGCGTCTACAACGACGCGTCGCTCGCGATCGCGCGGCTCCTGGAGCTGGGTGCGGAGCGCGTCGCCTACGTGGACGTGGACGTGCACCACGGGGACGGCGTCCAGGCGGCGTTCTGGGACGATCCGCGAGTGCTGACGATCTCCCTGCACGAGCATCCCCGCACGCTCTTCCCGCAGACCGGCTGGCCGGAGGAGACGGGCGCGGGCGCGGGGGAGGGCAGCGCGGTCAATCTGCCGCTGCCCGCGGGGACCGGTGACGAGGGGTGGCTGCGGGCGTTCCACTCGGTGGTGCCTGAGCTGCTGGCGGACTTCCGGCCGCAGGCGCTGGTGACACAGCACGGTGCCGATACCCACTTCGAGGACCCGCTGGCGCATCTCGCGGTGTCGCTGGACGCGCAGCGCGCGGTGCAGGCGTCGTGCCACGAGCTGGCGCACGAGTACGTCGACGGGGGGCGCTGGATCGCGCTCGGTGGTGGTGGGTACTCGGTCGTGGACGTCGTGCCGCGCTCGTGGACGCATCTGGTGTCGATCGCGGCGCACGCGCCCATCGATCCCGAGTCGGCGGTGCCGGAGGAGTGGCGGCGGGAGGTGTACGCCCGTACGCGGGAGTCCGCGCCGCGGCGGATGACGGATGGGCGTACGCCGAACTGGCAGGCGTGGGACGCGGGGTACGATCCCGCGGATCGGCTGGATCAGGCGATTCTGGCGACCCGCAGGGCGGTGTTTCCTCTGCGGGGGTTGCTGGCGTAGGCCGTTGGGCGGGGCGCGTCGGCCGGGGCCGCCCGGTGGGCGGTTCGTCCTCGACCGCCGGACGGGCTTGGCCGGCGCCCCGCTTCTCGGCCGGGCGTTACGCCAACTGTGCGGTGGCGTGGGTGTTCCGGTCCCCGGGGCGTCTTCGTGCGGGAGCATCGGTGCTGTGCTGAGTACCGGAGCCCTACGGGCCCATCTGCTGGCCGCCCGGCTGGCCGGCCCCGTGGCCACCACGCGGGAGCAGAACCTGCGCAGTTACCGGCTCTTCGCCGCCCGCGATCCGCGTGCGACGCTGGGGCTCACCCCCGAACGGGTCTGGCGCGAGAGCGACTTGCTGCGGCTCATGGCCGAGCGGTGCGGAGTCTCCGGGGATCCGGCGCATGTCTCCGGTGGCGATGTCATCGATCCCGAGCGGACGCTGAGCAGCCTCGACGCCTTCGCCGCGCGCCTCGGCAGTGCGGCCGGCCGGCGGGCTCCCGTGCTCTTCGGGACGGGGCATCCGCACCGGCTGATCGGGTTCTACGCGGGTCTCGCAGACGCTTTGTCGGCGGCGGGGTGTCTCGTCCTCACCCCCGCGAAGGGGCGATGTATCGACATAACGACCCGGTTCGGCGTACGCACGCACAGCTTGGACTACGTACGACGAGTCGCGTTGGTGCGGGAATCCGAAACGTCGCACGCCGGGAGTGAGACCGGCGCGCACAGCCATTCCCCCCTCCCCGTCCGGGTGGTGCTGGAGAGCGTCGCCGAGGTCGGCGGGCCGCTTCCGGAACTGGTCGTCGGGGACCACGGATGGGTCTGCGGAGCAGGTCAGTTGGGTATTGAGGCCGTCGGTCTCGCGGACACCGACGACCCCGCGCTGTTCGTCGGCGAGGCGGAGGGCCGGGTCTCCGTCGTGGTCCCGGTTGACGATGGTGTGCGGTCCGACTACTACCGCCCGTTGACTCGCTATGTACTCAATCGAGCGTGTCTGTCACAGTAGGAGGCCATGTGCTGCTCCTCTTCCCCACTCGTATCATCCGCCCCTAGTCTGGGGAGTGAGCGCACAGCGACGAAGAGTCACCGGAGGGGAAGCCGGGGGCCGTCGCGTGCGGAAGGTACAGGTGGATCATGGCTGCTGGCAGCGAGAGGCCTCTCAACGAGGTCAAGTTCCTTACCGTGGCGGAAGTTGCCTCGGTGATGCGAGTGTCGAAGATGACCGTGTACCGATTGGTGCACAGCGGTCATCTGCCGGCGATCCGGGTGGGCAGGTCTTTCCGGGTTCCGGAGCAAGCGGTTCACGAGTATCTCCGCGAGTCATTCGTGGGGGTCGAATCCGCCTGAGATTTCCCTCGGATTACCTCCCTCACTCGGCGGCGGGTAGGCTGGGCCAACGTAGGTCGTGTGGGCCCAGACGCCCCGCACCGAGTGAAGAGAAGTGAGCGAGGGTAGTCGTGGGCTCTGTTATCAAGAAGCGGCGTAAGCGGATGGCCAAGAAGAAGCACCGCAAGCTGCTCAAGCGCACCCGCGTTCAGCGTCGTAACAAGAAGTGATCGACAGCTGTACGTGACATCACGGCCCTTCCACCATGCAGGTGGGAGGGCCGCGGTGCGTTTCGGTGGCGTTCAGGTCAGTTCGGGTCAAAGATTCGCGAAGGTGCGGAGAAGAGCGCCGCGAGGCCCTCACCCGGCCACGGCGACCCGCTACGGTGACGGCTGAGGCAAGCAATGTGCTTGGGCCGGACATCGAAATTCAGGGGAAGGCGCTGATCTTGGGCAAGGTCGTGCTCGTGACCGGAGTGGCCCGCCAGCTCGGCAGCCGTCTCGTACGGCGAATCCTGCGCGACTCCGAGGTGGACCGGGTCATCGGTGTGGACGCCGTCACCCCCGACCACAGTCTCGGTGGTGCCGATTTCGTCCGGGCGGACATCCGTCAGCCCGCCATAGCGCGCGTCCTGGCCGAGCACTCCGTCGACACCGTGGTGCACATGGACGTGACGGGCACCCCGCTCGGCGCCGGCGGCCGGACGGCGGTGAAGGAGACCAACGTCATCGGCACCATGCAACTGCTCGGTGCCTGCCAGAAGTCGCCCACCGTCAAGCGTCTGGTCGTCAAGTCCAGCACGAGCGTGTACGGCGCCGCGCCCCGCGATCCGGCCGTCTTCACCGAGACCACCCCGCCCAAGGCGCTGCCCAGCGGTGGCTTCGCGAAGGACGCGGTGGAGGTCGAGGGGTACGTACGCGGCTTCGCGCGGCGGCGCCCGGACGTGGCCGTGTGCGTACTGCGCTTCGCGAACATCCTCGGGCCCGCAGCGGATTCGCCGCTCGCCGAGTATCTGTCGCTGCCCGTGCTGCCGACGGTCCTCGGTTACGACCCGCGGCTCCAGTTCGTCCACGAGGACGATGTCATCGACGTCCTGCGGATCGCCCTGCACGAACCCCGGCGCGGCACGCTCAACAGCGGGACCTTCAATATCGCCGGTGACGGTGTGCTGTTGCTCTCGCAGTGCTCCCGGCGGCTCGGCAGGCCGACGGTGCCCCTGCTGCTGCCGGCCGTGACCTGGGTCGGCTCGGCGCTGCGCACGCTCGGTATGACCGACTTCTCGCCCGAGCAGATCCGGCTGCTGACCCACGGCAGGGTCGTCAGCACGGACCAGATGCGCGAGACACTGGGGTTCGTACCCTCGTACACGACGGCGGAGTCCTTCACGGACTTCGCACGTGGCCGGGGTGCCGGCCTGTTGCCGCCGGAGGCTGTCGCCGACGCGGTCGACCAGTTCGCCACCCTCGTCAGCAAGGAGCGCAGCTAAATGGCCGATGCCAAGGTCATCCCCTTCGGCGAGGAGCCCCGGTCGCGGCGCGCGGCGAAGCGCGCGCGGGGGCGCGGACCCTCGTCCGCGTCTCCCTCCGCGTCCGCGTCTCCCTCCGCGTCCGCGTCGGGTTCCGGTCCGCACTCGCTGTCGTCCGTGCCCGATCAGGCGGAGGGGATCGAGGACACCATGGCGGTGAACGACCGGCCGGTGCCCGAGCCCGCTGAGCCCGGGGGGACCCCCGGACCGGCTGAGCCGGACGCGGCAGCCGCGCCCGGCACCGAGGCTCCCGCCACCGCCGCGGCGGCCACCGGGGACGCCCACGAGGACGCGACCGCGGGCGCCGGCCGGGACACGGCCGAATCCGGCGGTGGTGACTGGGACCGCCGGCTCGCCGAGGGATTCGCCTTCCTGCGGCGCCGGGTGACCGGTGACTACGAGGTCGATGAGTTCGGGTACGACAAGGAGCTCACCGAACAGGTCCTGATGTCGTTGATCCGCCCGCTCTACGCGAACTACTTCCGCGTCGAGGTGAAGGGCATCGAGAACATCCCCTCGGACGGCGGCGCCCTGGTGGTGTCCAACCACTCCGGCACCCTGCCGCTCGACGGGCTGATGATGCAGGTCGCCGTCCACGACAACCACCCCGCGGGCCGCCATCTGCGGCTGCTCGCCGCCGACCTGGTGTTCATGCTGCCGGTCGTCAACGAGCTGGCGCGCAAGGCCGGTCACACCCTGGCGTGCGCCGAGGACGCGGAGCGGCTGCTCCAGCGCGGCGAGATCGTGGGCGTGATGCCGGAGGGTTTCAAGGGACTGGGCAAGCCCTTCGGGGAGCGCTACAAGTTGCAGCGCTTCGGCCGGGGCGGTTTCGTCTCGACGGCGCTGCGGCACGGTGTGCCGATCGTGCCGTGCTCGATCGTCGGGGCGGAGGAGATCTACCCGATGATCGGCAACTCCAAGACGCTGGCGCGGCTCCTGGGATTCCCGTACTTCCCGATCACGCCGACGTTCCCGTGGCTCGGGCCGCTGGGCGCGCTGCCGCTGCCGACGAAGTGGACGATCCAGTTCGGCGAGCCGATCCCCACGGACGGTTATCCGCCGGAGGCGGCCGAGGACCCGATGCTGATGTTCAACCTGACCGATCAGGTACGAGAGCAGATCCAGCACACGCTCTACAAGCTGCTCGTACAGCGCAGGTCGGTCTTCTTCTGACCGGGAGATGCCGACCGGGACATGGCGCCATGTGAGAGGGGGGGGGGGGGGCGGGCCCCCCCCCCCCCCCCCCGGCCGTGGCCCGCCCCTGGCCCCAAAGATACCCCCGTAGCTCCCTTGGCGTTCT
>NZ_JBVJNN010000033.1:64975-75389 GCF_055583685.1 Streptomyces sp. NPDC104581 | reverse complement strand
GAAAAGGAAAGATCAAGCACACTCTCCACAATCTGCTTGGAGGGCGTGTTTTTTTTTTCTTCGGACGGGGGGGGGGGGAGGGGGAGGGGGGGGGGGGGGGGGGGGGGGAGGCCCCCCCCCCCCCCCCCCTCTCACATGGGATGCGGCATCGCTCTGAACCAAGCGGTATCAGTCGGTATCAGTCGGCGTTCTCCGTGTCGATGCCGAGACCCGGCAGCAGGTCGGGCAGCAGCGGCGGGATCGTGACGTCCGGGTCCGGCGCGATTCCGCCCTCGCCCGGAGCCGACGGAAGACCGCTGCCGGACGGCGGATTGAGCAGATCACCGGGCGCGTCGGGCAGTAGTCCGTCCTTCTCCGGGGTGCCGGGAGCCGACGGGCTCGGCTTGCCCCCGTCGTCCGGACGGTCCTGGTCGGCGGCCGACTCGGACGGCGACGGGCTGCCGTCCGTACCGCCGGAGTTGTCGGAGCCCGTGGTGGGTCCGCCGGGTGTCTGCGAGCGGCCGTTCTTGTCGGAACCGCGCGGCAGCAGCGCCTGCAACGGGGCGACGTCCTCGTCTATGGCGTCGAACACCGAGCTGACCTGGCTCCCCACATGGCTCAGCTGCGGTGGCAGCCGGTCCCGCAGGCCGTTCCAGATGGCGCGGTGCGATTCGGAGAACGAGGAGAGCGTCGCGATCGACTTGATCTTGCCGTCCTTCTCGTACGCCCGGCTCAGCAACCGGTGGCCCTCGGTCGCGTCGTGCCGCATGCCGTTGAGTGCCCGGCGGATCTCGCCGAGCGACTCGTGGTCCAGCTCGCCGGAGCGCCCGCGCTCCAGCAGCCGGCGGGCCTCGTTCAGCCGGGTCGAGGCGTGGTCGAGGTAGAGACCGCCGCGGTCGGCGTCCTCGTCGGCCATGCCGAGCTTGAAGTCCTCCATGCCCCGCTTCAGCCCGTACAGCGAATCACCGGGCAGGGCGTCGGAACTGGCGGCGGCCACCCCGCCGAAGGCACCGGCGGCGACCCCGACGGTGAGTCCCCCGGCAGCGAGCCCCTTCGACCAGCGGGACCTCGGGCGGAACTTCCGGAGCGGGGACGCCCGATGGGCCCCCCTTCCCGATGTCCGCCGCTGCTCGGGCACGGTAGGTCCCGTGGGCGCGGCCTGGTCCGCGGTGCCCTCCAGCAGCATGGCCTCCATGGCTGCCACGAGCTGTGCTCGCTGCACCACTTTGACCTCGGGGTCCAGCTTGGGTCTCGGTAGCTCGCCGAGACCGTTGGCCACGGCCAACAGCCGCCCCTGCTCAGTCGGTTCGGCCGACGCGGCGGGCTGTTCCACCGCAGCGCCCTGTGGCTTCCGGTCTTCCAGAGCCCGGGCGAAGGCGTTCGCCCGCCGGTGTGCCGAGACATTCGCGATCACTGGCGGCACCTCCTCTCGTCATGACGATCGACTCCCCTGACCGTTCGGAAGGTTGCACGCCTTGAGCGCATCCACAGGGAGTCTGCATTCCGCACAACGAGCGTCGCGGCACTTGGGTTACGCGCGAAGGATGATCGGACCAGTGCGTCATCGGGGCGTCACCGACGGTGAGTTGAACGGTGCGCCGGCCGCCCGTCAGCGGGCGTCCTCCGGGAGCAGCCGCGCCAGTGTGCGCACGGCCCGGTACTGCAAGGTCTTGATCGCTCCTTCGTTCTTCCCCATCACTCGGGCCGTCTCGGCGACCGAGAGCCCTTGCAGGAAGCGCAGGGTCACGCACTCCTGCTGCTGGGGGTTGAGTTTCCGTACGGCTTCGAGCAGGGCGGCGTTGGAGAGGGACTCCAGGACGGAGTCCTCCGGGCTGCGCTCCACCTCGTTGGCGTCGAGCATTTCGCCGGTGGTCACTTCCAGCCGGAAACGGCTCGACTTGAAGTGATCCGCGACCAGGTTCCGTGCGATCGTGACCAGCCAGGCGCCGAAGTCGCGCCCCTGCCAGGTGAACGTGGAGATGCGCCGCAGGGCGCGCAGGAAGGTCTCACTGGTGAGGTCCTCCGCCGTCGCCTTGCCGCCCACGCGGTAGTAGATGTAGCGGTAGACGGTGTCGCTGTACTGGTCGTACAGCCTGCCGAACGCCTCGGCCTCGCCGGCCTGGGCGCGTTCGACGAGTTCCATCATGCGGGCGCTGTCGCTGTCCGCCGTGGGCCGGCGGACGGGGGTGGAGGCGGCGGGGGTGCTGCTGTGTCGGCTTCCCCGTCTGCCGACCGCCGCACCGCCGTTCGCCAGGGCATAGCAAGGACCGATAGGGCCGCTCACGGCAGGGGCCGCGGCGGCGTGGGCGGGGACGGCGTACGCGGTGGGGACGAAGCCGCGCAAGCGGTGCAGGACCGATGCGCGCAGCGTAGCCAGGCCCGAGGCGTCAACCCCGACGTGTGGGTACACGGGACTCCCAGAGGCAGAGCTTCCATCACGTTCAGTGCGGGACCGTTCGTCGTGGCGACGTGTGAGGTCCGTTATGCGTCTGAGGAGAATAACGCTTCGTACAGGCAGCACTACACCCAGTTGCTCAAATCATCGATTACGTCGCTTCTGTTACGCCTATACGGCGAATCAAGCAGCTGATTGTGAGCTGTTATTGATCGTTTGACGTCACGATGTGTCAGCTGACGTGATCGCCGGCGGTCGCGAATCGACGATCCGGGGCGTGGGTGCCCGCCCGGAGAGGGGCGGGGGAGCCGGGGGATCGGGAAGCCCGGGGCCGGGCACCGGGGGCGCCGAGTGGAGCCGGAGGGCTCCGGGGCTCAGCGGCGGCGGCGGTGCAGTGCCACCGCGGCGGCCGTGCCGCCCGCCAGCGCGCCGACCCCGGCGGCGGCCGGGATGCCGACCTTGGCCGCCTTGCGGCCCGTCCGGTAGTCGCGCAGCCGCCACTCGCGGTCCTTGGCGTGTTTGCGGAGCTTGCTGTCCGGGTTGATCGCGTACGGATGTCCGACCAGCGACAGCATCGGGATGTCGTTGTGCGAGTCGCTGTACGCCGCGCAGCGGGCCAGGTCGAAGTCCTCGGCCGCCGCCAGCGCCCGTACCGCCTCGGCCTTCGCCGGTCCGTGCAGCGGCTCGCCGACGAGCTTGCCGGTGTAGACGCCGTCGATCGACTCGGCGACCGTGCCGAGCGCGCCGGTCAGTCCCAGCCGGCGGGCGATGATCGTGGCCGTCTCGACGGGCGCGGCCGTCACGAGCCAGACCTGCTGCCCGGCGTCGAGGTGCGCCTGGGCGAGGGTGCGGGTGCCCGGCCAGATGCGGTCGGCCATGTACTCGTCGTAGATCTCCTCGCCGATGGACATCAGCTCGGAGACCCGGTGGCCCTTGACGATCGACAGCGCGCTGTCCCGCGCGTCCTGCATGTGCTGCGGGTCCTCGACGCCGGCGAGCCGGAACCAGGTCTGCTGCCAGGCGAACCTGGCCAGTTCGCGGCGCTGGAAGAACTTCCGCTTGTACAGCCCGCGCCCGAAGTGGAAGATCGCGGCGCCCTGCATGACGGTGTTGTCCAGGTCGAAGAAGGCGGCGGCGCGCGCGTCGCCGATGACGGGGAAGTCGGGCACGACCGGCTCGGCCGTGCCCGCCGGTGCCACCCCGACGCCGTCGATCTCCTGCGACGACTTGAGTCCTGCCTCTGCTGCGGCCTCACCCGCGAGCACGCTCCGTGCTGTCGCGGAGCGCTTACGGGGGGTGAGCCATCCCAGTGCGGCCATAGCGTGAGCATAGTCAGTCTGTTCGGTACTTCCGGACGCGCCGGAGTGCCGTCGGTGTGAACTCTCCGGGAAGGCGGGGGAGGGAGAACGTGCGGACGGCTCCGGGGCGGCTTCCGGGCGGCGGAGAATGGATCCCATGAGCCCCCTCCTGCGCCGTACGAAGAAGAAGCCCGCCGAGCGGGTGGTGACGCTCGTCTCCAAACCCGGCTGCCATCTCTGCGACGACGCGCGTGCCGTCGTGGCGGCTGTCTGTGCCGAGACCGGGGCGTCCTGGGAGGAGAAGGACATCACGGTCGACGAAGAGTTGCACCGCGCCTACTGGGAGCAGATTCCGGTCGTGCTCGTCGACGGCGAACAGCACACCTTCTGGCGGGTCGACGCCGATCGGCTCCGCAAGGAACTGGGGACCTGACAGAAAGACGGTTACGATCGTGGGCGCTTTGCCGAGCTTTTTCCGAAGAACCGGTACGACCGGCTCCGGTGGGCGTGGCGGAGTGATCTCGGGGGCGTGGTCATGAGGAGTTGTACGGTTTTGCCCCCATCATGCGTTCAACGGGCCGGTGCGGCCGAGGGTTCCAAGATCCCTCGTTCGGGTCGCGTGACCCCGGTCACTTCGCACGGACAAAGCGGACACAATCTTTGTGCACGCGTTCACAAAGACATACCCTGCACACGACGGGGCGGTCCTGGGACAAACGGCCGCCTGCAGCCCCGCTCATCCCGCAGGAGCACCGTGGCAACTGGCCGAACTCACCGACCGGCGACCCGTAGCCGAGGAATCCCCGAGGCCACGGTCGCCCGGCTTCCGCTGTATCTGCGGGCGCTCACCGCACTCTCCGAGCGCTCCGTACCCACTGTGTCGTCCGAGGAACTCGCCGTGGCGGCCGGGGTCAACTCCGCGAAGCTGCGCAAGGACTTCTCGTACCTCGGCTCCTACGGAACGCGCGGTGTCGGGTACGACGTGGAGTACCTCGTCTACCAGATCTCCCGCGAACTCGGCCTCACACAGGACTGGCCGGTCGTCATCGTCGGTATCGGCAATCTCGGCGCCGCCCTCGCCAACTACGGCGGATTCGCCTCCCGCGGCTTCCGCGTCGCCGCGCTGATCGACGCCGACCCCGAGATGGCCGGCAAGCCGGTCGCCGGGATGCCCGTCCAGCACACGGACGAGCTGGAGCGGATCATCAGCGACAACGGCGTCTCCATCGGGGTCATCGCGACCCCGGCGGGCGGTGCCCAGCAGGTCTGCGAGCGACTGGTCGCCGCCGGTGTCACCTCGATCCTCAACTTCGCGCCGACCGTGCTCACCGTGCCCGACGGTGTGGACGTACGGAAGGTCGACCTCTCGATCGAGCTCCAGATCCTCGCCTTCCACGAGCAGCGCAAGGCGGGGGAGGAGGCCGCGGCCGCCGAGGCGGGCACGCCGCCGCCGATCCGCTCGACCGGCGCGGGCCGGAAGGGACCCGACGGGGACGTCCCCGCCGTGATGCCGGCATGAGTCTTCTGGTCATCGGTCTGAGCCACCGCAGCGCGCCCGTGAGCGTGCTGGACCGGGCGTCGCTGTCACCGGACAGCCGGACCAAGCTCCTCCAGGACGTGCTCGCCGCCGAACCGGCGACCGAGGCGGCCGTCCTCACGACGTGCAACCGGGTCGAGCTGTACGCGGACGTGGACAAGTTCCACGCCGGTGTCGCCGAGTTGTCGACCCTTCTCGCCCGGCACAGCGGCGTCGGCCTCGACGAGCTGACCCCTTATCTCTATGTGCACTACGAGGACCGCGCCGTCCACCATCTCTTCACGGTGGCCTGCGGACTGGACTCGATGGTCGTCGGCGAGGGCCAGATCCTCGGCCAGCTCAAGGACACGCTCGCCAGCGGCCAGGAGCTGCACACCGCGGGCCGGCTCCTCAACGACCTCTTCCAGCAGGCGCTGCGCGTCGGCAAGCGCGCCCACAGCGAGACCGGGATCGACCGGGCCGGGCAGTCGCTCGTCACCTTCGGTCTCGAACAGCTCGCCGCCGGCGCGGACGTCGGCGCCTGGGCCGCGGGCCGGCGCGCGCTGGTGATCGGCGCCGGGTCGATGTCCTCGCTCGCCGCCGCGACACTCGCCCGTGCCGGGGTCGCCGAGATCGTCGTCGCCAACCGCACGGCGTCCCGCGCCGAGCGCCTGGTGGCGATCCTCAACGAGCCCGGCGGTACGGGAGTCGGGGCCCGCGCCGTCGACATGGGCGGTGTCGACGCGGAGTTGACACGTGCCGACATCGTCGTCTCCTGTACCGGCGCCACCGGTCTGGTCCTGACGGCCGACGCCGTCGAGGCCGCCTTGGGCACCGCACCCGGTGACCGGGAGATCGCGCTCCTCGACCTCGCCATGCCCCGCGACATCGACGCCGCCGTCCACCGCCTCGGCGGCGCGCGGCTGATCGACATCGAGTCCCTCGCCGACGCCTCCGCCGACGCCCCCATGGCCGCCGACGTCGACCTGGTCAAGCGGATCGTCGCCGACGAGGTCGCGGCCTTCGGCGCCGCCCAGCGCGCCGCCCACATCACCCCCACCGTGGTCGCCCTGCGCGCCATGGCCGCCGATGTCGTCACCAACGAGATCACGCGTCTCGAAGGCCGGCTCCCCGGCCTCGACGAGCGGCAGCGCGCCGAGATCACACAGACCGTGCGCCGTGTCGTCGACAAGCTTCTGCACGCCCCGACCGTGCGGGTGAAACAGCTCGCCGGAGAGCCGGGCGGCGCGGGTTACGCGGACGCGCTGCGCGAACTGTTCGACCTCGACCCGCAGACGGTCGCCGCCGTCAGCCGGGCCGACCGGAGCGAGGCCGGCGACCGGAACGCGGTCGACCTCAGGAACCGAGGGCGAGTATGACCGACAAGACACTGAGACTCGGGACCAGGCGCAGCAGGCTCGCCATGACCCAGTCCGGGCAAGTGGCCGACGCCGTCAGGGAGTTGACCGGACGGCGGGTCGAGCTCGTCGAGATCACGACGTACGGCGACACCTCCCGCGAGCAGCTCTCGCAGATCGGCGGCACCGGCGTCTTCGTCACCGCGCTGCGCGACGCGCTGCTGCGCGGCGAGGTCGACTTCGCCGTCCACTCGCTCAAGGACCTGCCCACGGCGCAGCCCGAGGACCTGACGCTGGCCGCCGTACCGCGCCGCGAGGACCCCCGGGACGTGCTGATCGCCCGCGACGGCCTCACCCTGGACCGGCTGCCGCACGGCGCCAGGATCGGTACGGGCTCCCCGCGGCGAGCCGCGCAGCTCAACGCGTACGCCCGCGGCCACGGCCTCCTCATAGAGACCGTGCCGATACGCGGGAACATCGACACCCGCATCGGCTATGTGCGCGGCGGTCAGCTGGACGGGGTCGTGCTGGCCGCCGCGGGTCTCAACCGACTCGGCAGGACCGGTGAGGTGACCGACTTCCTGTCGGTCGACTCCGTCCTGCCGGCCCCCGGCCAGGGGGCGCTCGCCGTCGAATGCGCGGCTTCCGACCCGGAACTCGCCGCCGCACTCGCCGGCCTCGACGATCCACGCACACGGATCGCCGTCACCGCGGAACGTTCCCTGCTCGCCGCCCTGGAGGCCGGTTGCAGCGCACCTGTGGGTGCGCTGGCCGACCTGCTGGGCGACGGCCAGGACACACGATTTGTCAACGAACTGCGCCTGCGTGGCGTCGTCGGCACGACCGACGGATCGACGCTCGTGCAGTTGTCCATCACCGGTCCCGTACCCACGTCGCACGGCGACGCCGTCGCGCTCGGTCGCGAACTCGCGTCCGAGATGCTCGCCAAGGGTGCGGCCGGTCTTATGGGGGAGCGAGCACTTTGAGCCCCATCGCCGACCATCCGGCAGTCCACGCATCAGGGCACGTCACCTTCCTCGGTGCCGGACCCGGGGATCCGGGTCTGCTGACACTCCGCGCCGTCGAGGCGCTCGCGGGGGCGGAGGTACTGATCGCCGAGCCGGATGTGCTCGAAGTCGTACGCGGCCATGCCCGTCCGGGTGTGAGCACGCCTGAGATCACGATTGTTGACGATGCGTCAACAGCCGCCGGTATCCCAGCGATCAGGGATGCCGTCAATCTTGTCATGGAGGCCGCGCGCGGCGGCAAGCGGGTCGTCCGTGCGGTGGCCGGGGACCCCGGTCTCGACGGCGACACCGGCGCCGAGATGCTGGCGTGCGCCGCCGCGGGCATTCCCTTCGAGGTCGTGCCGGGTATCGCCGCCGCCGTCGGCGTGCCCGCCTACGCGGGTGTGCCGCTGCGGGACGCGCAGGGCACCGACATCCGTTTCGTCGACAGCCGTACGGCCGGCGAGCGGTGCTGGACCGAACTCGGCGCGAGCGACGGGACGGTCGTCGTCTCGGCGACGCTCGACACGGTCGCCGCGACCGCCGGTGAGCTCGTCGCCGCCGGCCGCAAGCCCGACACACCGATGACCGTCACCGTCGCCGGTACGACGACGCGCCAGCGCACCTGGTCCGCGACGCTCGGCACGATCGCGCTGACCCTCAAGCAGGCGAAGGTCCTGCCGTCGGCGGCCGGGCACCAGCCGGTCATAGCCGTGGTCGGGGAGCGCAGCGCGCCCGCGCAGCGCGACCAGCTCGCGTGGTTCGAGTCGAAGCAGCTGTTCGGCTGGAAGGTGCTCGTACCGCGTACGAAGGAGCAGGCCGCCTCGCTCTCCGACCAGCTTCGGTCATACGGCGCCGTGCCCCACGAGGTCCCGACCATCGCGGTCGAGCCGCCGCGTACGCCCCAGCAGATGGAGCGCGCGGTCAAGGGGCTGGTCACCGGGCGCTACGAGTGGATCGCCTTCACGTCGGTCAACGCGGTGAAGGCCGTCCGGGAGAAGTTCGAGGAGTACGGGCTCGACGCCCGTGCCTTCGCGGGGATCAAGGTCGCCGCGGTCGGCGAGCAGACCGCCGCCGCGCTGGTCGACTTCGGGGTCAAGCCGGACCTGGTGCCCAGCGGTGAGCAGTCCGCGGCCGGGCTGCTGGACGACTGGCCGCCGTACGACCCGGTCTTCGACCCGATCGACCGGGTGTTCCTGCCGCGTGCCGACATCGCCACGGAGACCCTGGTCGCCGGGCTGATCGAGCTCGGGTGGGAGGTCGACGACGTCACGGCCTACCGGACCGTGCGCGCGTCGCCGCCGCCCGCCGAGACGCGGGAGGCCATCAAGGGCGGCGGTTTCGACGCGGTGATGTTCACCTCGTCGTCCACCGTGCGGAATCTGGTCGGGATCGCGGGCAAGCCGCACAACGTGACCGTCATCGCGTGCATCGGCCCCGCGACCGCCAAGACGGCGGAGGAGCACGGGCTGCGGGTGGACGTGCTGTCGCCGGAGCCCTCGGTGCACAAGCTGGCCGAGGCACTGGCGGCGTTCGGCGCGGAGCGCCGTGCGGCGGCGCGGGAGGCCGGAGAAACGGTCACCCGGCCCAGCGAGCGGCGGCCGGGGTCGAGGCGGCGGCGTACGACGTAGCGCACCGGTGCGAGGGGAGCCGTCCGCGCGCGTGTGGCACGCCGCGTAGCGTGGACGGGTACGTCAGCGACAGCACTTCCGGATCCTGCTGATCCTTCGGACCACGAGGCGACTCACCATGACTGTGTACGGTTCCTTCCCCGGTGCCCGGCCCCGCCGGCTGCGGACCAGCCCCGCGATGCGGCGCATGGTCGCCGAGACGCGGCTGCACCCGGCCGATCTGATCCTGCCCGCGTTCGTGCGGGAGGGGGCCGGTGAGCCCGTGCCGATCGCGGCCATGCCCGGGGTCGTCCAGCACGGGCTGGACTCGCTGCGCGAGGCGGCCGTGGAGGCCGTGGCCGCGGGTGTCTCCGGGATCATGCTCTTCGGTGTGCCGGAGGACGCGAAGAAGGACGGCGCCGGGACGGCGGGGACCGACCCGGAGGGCATCCTCCAGGTGGCGGTCCGGGCGGTGCGCGAAGAGGTCGGCGACGACCTGGTGATCATGTCCGATCTCTGTCTGGACGAGTACACCGACCACGGCCACTGCGGGGTGCTCGACTCCGCCGGGCGCGTCGACAACGACGCGACGCTGGAGCGGTACGCGGAGATGGCCCAGGTGCAGGCCGACGCGGGCGTCCACGTGGTGGGCACCAGCGGGATGATGGACGGTCAGGTCGGCGTGGTCCGCGACGCGCTGGACACGATCGGCAGGGAGGACGTGGCCGTCCTGGCGTACGCGGTGAAGTACTCCTCCGCGTTCTACGGCCCGTTTCGGGAGGCGGTCGGCTCGTCGCTTACGGGGGACCGCAAGACGTATCAGCAGGACCCGGCCAACTCCCGTGAGTCCATGCGCGAGTTGGCGCTGGACCTCGAAGAGGGCGCCGACATGGTGATGGTGAAGCCCGCCGGGCCGTATCTGGACGTGCTGGCCAGGGTCGCCGCCGAGGTGGCCGTGCCCGTCGCCGCGTACCAGATCAGTGGCGAGTACGCGATGATCGAGGCGGCGGCCGAGAAGGGCTGGATCGACCGGGACAAGGCGATCATGGAGAGCCTGACGGGGATCAAGCGGGCCGGCGCGGGGATGATCCTCACGTACTGGGCCACGGAGGTCGGGGGGGGGGGGGGGGGGGGGGGGGGGGGGGGGGGGGGGGGGGGGGGGGCAGGGGGGGGGGGGGGGGGGGGGGGGGGGGGGGGGGGGGGGGGGGGGGGGTGGGGGGGGGGGCGGGGGGGGGGGGGGGGGGGTGGAAG
>NZ_JBVJNN010000033.1:26401-64965 GCF_055583685.1 Streptomyces sp. NPDC104581 | reverse complement strand
GGGAACAAAGCGGGCCGGCGCGGGGCTCCCCCTCCCATACGGGCCCACGGGGGCCCCCCCCCCCCCCCCCCCCCCCCCCCCGTGACCGGAGCGGTTACCAGACCAGGGCGTCGGCCATCGTCGACTGCCAGTAGGAGACCGACGTGCTGTCGGAGATCGTCGTCCCCTCCGGGAGGGTGAGGTTCGCGGCGGAGCCGACCGACCCCTCGTTGTCGCGGCCCGCGAAGTGGACGCTGAGCTTGTACGCCGGGGTGGTCTCGGCGCCGTCGACGCCGCCGAGCGCGATCGAGGCGTAGGCCGTCTCGCCGGGCGCCAGGGTGACGACCGCCTGCGGCTTGCTGTCCTCGTTGATCCGGGTGACGGACTGGGCGTCGTCGAAGCCGAGCAGGGGCGCGTGGTAGGCGTCGCAGTTCCGGTCGCCGGTGTTGGTCGCGGTCACCAGCAGGTGGTTGATCGGCCGGGCGACATCGGTGACGGTGACCTTGGTGTTGGAGCCGGTGCAGGTGGTGCGGGCGTTGCCCTGGGCGTCGGAGCCCTTGCCGGTGCTGCCGTTCTTGGCGCCGCTCTTGTCCCCGGCGTTGCCACCGTCCTTCGTGTTGCCGCTGTCGTCGTCGCCGTCCGCGTTCCGGTCGGCGGGCGGCTGCTGCTCGTCGGCCGCCCCGGAGTCCGGCTCGTCCGTGGCCGTCGACGCCGCCGCGGCTTTGGAGTCGGGCTTCGGGTCGGCCCCGGCCGCGTCCGACGGCTGGCAGGCGGTGAGGGCGAGCGCGGCCAGGAGAGCGGTGGTGGCGGCGCTGGCGGCGGAGCGGATTCGGCGGTTGCGCATGAGTCTGGGTCTCCCGTTCGAGTAAGGCGGTCAGGTGCGGTTGATGAGCACGATCAGGACGCTCGTGCAGGCGATCACCACGCAGACGGCGACGCCGTCCACGAGGCCCTCGCGGATGCGGGTTCGGATTGCTCCTCCTCGGTCCGGCGGCTGCTGGGATCACCCTGCGGGGCGGCTGGAACTGCCCGCAATCAGCAAGGGACAATGAGGGAAGCTGGAACGCTGAGACGCCTGTGACCTGCGGGAACGTTGTCTCCCTGGGACGCGTTCCTGGAACGGCCGCGGACCGTGGCGTACCGATGTGGAGGGGGAGACTGCGCGTGGCGACGACCGAGGCCAGGGCTTTCGCGGAACTGCTCAGCGAACTGAAGGAGCGCTCGGGACGCAGCTACGGGGTGCTCGCCGCGAAGCTCCACGTCAGTACGTCCACCCTGCACCGCTACTGCAACGGCGACGCCGTGCCGGCCGACTTCTCGGCGGCGGAGCGGTTCGGCCGGCTGTGCGGTGCGACGGGCGAGGAGTTCGTGGAGCTGCACCGGCGGTGGATCCTCGCGGACGAGGCGCGGCGGCGGTCGAGGGCGGCGGGCCCGGTGGCGGTCGCTGCCGAGGAGGTCCGGGCGCCCGAGACCGCTGAAGGCGCCGATTCGGGTGGCGGGTCCGCCGAGCCCGCTGAGTCCGCCGCGCCGGCCGAGTCCGCCGAGCCTTCCGGGGCGGCCGAGCCCGTCGAGCCTTCCGCGTCCGACCCGTCGACCGACGCCGTGACACCGCATCCGAACCGGCCCGAGGGCGGGGGTGACACGTCCGCCCGGGGACGCGGGAAGCGCCTGTACATCACCCTGGCCGCCGCGGCGGTCGTCGTGGCCGTCGCCGTCCCCGCTCTTGTCCTCGGCCCGCTGAACGATCCGTCGACCGACCGTTCACCCACCGCGTCCGGTGTCGCGGACGGCGGTGGGTCCGGGTCGCCCGAGCCGTCCGTCCGGCCCTCCGGATCGCCTTCCCCGGACGAGTCGCCCTCGCCGAAGGCCGGTCCCTCCGACCGCGAGAGCGCGGAGGAGGAGGCCGCCGGCGGTGACGACGGGAAAGGGACGGGCCCGGTCGGCGGAGTGCCGGTGACCGTGAACACCCGGCCGTACGCCTTCGAGGACCCGTGCACCCAGCGCTATCTCGTCGACCGCCCCGCGTCCAGGGTCCCGCCGCCCCCCACCGAGCCGGACGCGCCCGGCTGGGTGGCCGCGCTCGGCGCGGTCTCCAGCGGCAGCCAGTTCATCGAACTGGCCCTCCAGGGCACCGGGAGCGAGACCGTCGTGCTCAACGACCTGCACGTGCGCGTGGTAGGCAGCGGGGCGCCGCTCGCCTGGAACGACTTCGGCACGGGTGTCGGCTGCGGCGGCGGTGTCACGACCAGGGCGTTCACCGTCGACCTGGACGCGGGGCGCCCCGGCGTCGAACCCCAGGGCGGGCAGCGGGACTTCCCCTACAAGGTGAGCGAGTCCGACCCGGAGGTCTTCCACATCACCGCGAAAGCCTCGGCCCGCTACGTCAGTTGGTACCTGGAGCTGGAGTGGTCCAGCGGCGGCCGCGAGGGCACGGTCCGTATCGACGACAACGGCAAGCCGTTCCGTACGAGCGGGGCGCAGGGGAGGCCGTCGTTCGACTACCCGCTCGGGGGCGACTCGAAGTGGGAACCGGCGGCCGTGAACGACCCGGACCAGTACCCTTAGGGAGTCCCATCCATGACCGCACTCGGTCCCGTCGCCTGGCCGCCGGCCCCGATCAGGACCGAACGGCTCCTGCTCCGCGAGTCCGGGGCCCGCGACCGTGACGCGTTCGTCGAACTGTTCGCCTCCCCGGAGGTGCGTACCCACCTCGGCGGGGCCCGGCCGCGGGACGAACTCGAACGCGCGGTGCCCGCGGTGCCCGGACGCCGCCCCGGCCTCTTCGTGGTCGATCTCGACGGGACGATGATCGGCACGGTCACGATCGAACGGCGCGACGCGGAGCGTCCGGGGCACGTTCTTCCGGAGGCCGGGGAGGCCGAACTCGGCTACATGTTCCTGCCGGGGGCGTGGGGCCGCGGATACGCCGCCGAGGCGTGCGCGGCGGCACTCGACTGGTTCGCCGGCGCGCTCCCCGGCGAGCCGGTGGTTCTCTGCACCCGGACCGCCAACGTCCCCTCGATGCGCCTCGCGGCGAAGCTCGGCTTCGTCGAGGTGGAGCGCTTCGAGGAGTACGGGGCCGAGCAGTGGTTCGGCGTGCGGGCGCTCAGGGCTGTCCCGTAATCCCCGGCGGGCGCGCGACGACGGCTACGGCGCCTCGCCGGCGTTGTCGGATCGCCCGAATACGCCCAGTACGAGGACGACCCTCCGCCCTGCGACGCACCGCATCCGACGCCGCGCGCTGATCCACCGGGGATCACGGGACAGCCCTTGAGCCGTGCCTTCAAAGTGGCGCCGTCCGCCCGCCGGGCGGGGTCCGCGGTGTCCGGTGCGGTGACCAACTGGTCCACCGACCCGTCCGGGACCGTGCCCGTCATCGTCTGACGTGTCGGACCGGAAGCCGAGCGGTATCGGCTGCCTCGGGCGCTTCGGCGGTCTCCGGGGCTTCCGGTGCGTCCGGGGCCTCGGCGCCCTCGGTCATGTGCGTCTCGCCCAGCACGGTCGCGTGTTCCAGGACGTCCTCGGCCGGGTCGTCGATCTGGCCGATCGAGAGCAGTGTGAAGCCCCCGTTGTGGGAGTTCGTGTGGGTCTCGTCGGCGGCTGCGCCGGTGGCGGGAAGCACGGCGCCCAGCACCGCCGCGCCCAGGACGGTCAAGGTGTGTGTGGCTTTCATCTCAGGTGGCAGCCCGTCTGCTCGTCGTAGTCCTCACGGTCCGGTCTGTCTATGGCGCAGAACGGGCGCGGAGGTCACGGCTGACGGTGTGTGTCGGTGCGGTATTCACCTCACCGGCGCAGTCGGCGCGACGGTGGAGGCCCGACGTCCGCGGCGAGGGCCGCCCGCGCGGCTGAGGCCCGGCGCGCAGGTGGCGGAGCCGTCACCACGAGTGGGACGGTCCGCCACCAGCGTTGCGGGGCGGGGTTGTTCAGAGCCGTTCGATCCAGATGTCGCGGAACCTCGGGTTGTCGCCGGGGTCCCCGTGGTCCTGCAACTTGATGTGGCCCGGCGCCGGGCCCTCGGGCCGGCCCGCACCCGTGGTGCCGGCGATGCTGACGTTCTTGTGCACCAGCTTGCCGTTCCAGCGGAGCGTCACGCGGGCGTTCTCCACCTTGGTGCCGTCCCTGTCGAAGCGGGCCGCCCGGAACTCGATGTCGTAGCTCTGCCAAGTGCCCGGGGCCGTGGCCGCGTTGACGTCCGGTGCCTTCTGCCGGTAGATCGAGCCGGCGTCGTCGTTACGGGGGGTGGTGACCCCGAACGACTCCAGCACCTGCATCTCGTAGCGCTCCTGGATGTAGACCCCGCTGTTGCCCCGGGCCTGTCCGGTCACCTCCGGCGGGTAGTCCGGCTGGTACCACTCGGCGTGCATCCGGAAGTCGCCGAACTTCTCCTTCGTACGGATGTCCCCGCCGAGCGACTCCATCGAGCCGTTCGCCACCGGCCA
Source organism: Streptomyces sp. NPDC104581 (assembly GCF_055583685.1). Taxonomy (NCBI): domain Bacteria; kingdom Bacillati; phylum Actinomycetota; class Actinomycetes; order Kitasatosporales; family Streptomycetaceae; genus Streptomyces; species Streptomyces sp. NPDC104581. Next base: position 60,547 of record NZ_JBVJNN010000033.1, on the reverse strand, counting down.
CTTCGCCGGACCCCCGGCGGTCGCCTCCCAGGCGTCGAGGTTCGTCCCGTCGAAGAGGCTGACGCGCTTCGTCGGGGTGACGGTCAGATTGTCGAGGTTCACATGGCCGTCGTCCTCGGACTCGTAGACATAGGCGACGGTGTTCGCGCCCTTGCGCAGCGGCACCGACTCGACGTGGGTCGCCCAGGTGTTCCAGGTGCGCGTGCTGTCGAGCCAGATCTGTTTCCAGCGCTCGCCGTTGACGTAGACGCTCATCGAGCGGGGGACGGGTTGCGGGTCCGAGTTCATCCCGCTCGCGTACCGCAGCGCGAGGTCGTGCCGGCCGGCCTTGTCGGCCCGGACGGCGAACGTGGTGCGGGCGCCCGGCTCCCAGTTGCGGTCGATGAACCCCGCGCCTGAGTAACCGGAGTGGTTGTCGTTGAACCCGGTCCCGCCGTCCAGCGAGGCCGACTCCGCCTCGTACACCGGCGGCGGCCCGGAGCCGTCGGAGAGCTTGTTGAGGGTGTACCACGCCTCGGTGCTCCACAGTTCGGCACCGGACTCGGCGTCGAAGGGGCGCGGGGACTGTATGTGCACCACCCGGCCGGCCCGCAGGCCGTCCATCTTCAGCGTGACGGTCTTTCGGTCCGCGGAGAGCGTCGCCGAGGTGACGTCGAGGGTCTCCTCGTCCACCTTCGGGCCGCCGTACCTCGGGGTCGCCACGTAACGCCACTGTTCGGCCTTGTACTTCGCCGCCAGGTCCTTCGCGGTCTCCTCGGACAGCGGCTGGGTGTACTCGATCGTGAACCCGCCGTCGACCGCGCGCATGGCGCGCATGTCGAACGCGTCGTCGCCGGTGAGCGAGAGCTTCTGAAGGCCGTGCTTGAGCTTGCCCTGCTGGCCCCAGTTGCCCGAGTCGCCGATGCCGCCCGCGTAGATCGCCCCGTCCGGGCCGAGGCTGATCCGGCTGACCCCGGCCTCCAGCCCCTGCGTCATACGGAAGACCGCGCCCTGGTACTCGCCGCCGACCTTCTCCAGATACGCCCGTTGCAGGCCGCCGTAGGTCACGTCACCGAACACCATCTGGCCGGCGAACGGGCCCTTGGGCAGGAGGAGGGGGTTGCTCGGCGAGTTGGAGATCTCGCCGTGCGGCAGCCAGAGCACCGGCTCGGTCACCGGCTGGCTGTCGTACACGCCGTCGGGGTTCGTGTGGTGGTTGTAGAAGGCGCCCTGCTTGATGCGCACCAGCTTCGACGTCGGCAGGTACGCGCCCTGGTTGTCGGTGACGAAGATGTCGCCCTCCGGGCCCCAGCCGAGGCCGTTCGGTGTACGCAGCCCACCGGCCACGTAGGACACCTTGCCGGTGGCCTTGTTGATCTTCAGGGTGCTGCCGCGGTTGGGTACGAGCTGCGGGTCCCTGGTCGCGCCACCGGGGACCATGGCGATGCCCGTGCTGACGTAGAAGTGCCCCTTCTCGTACAGCAGGCCGAACGCGAACTCGTGGTAGTTGCCGCCGAACGGCCAGGTCGCGATCTTCCGGTACTCGTCGGTGACCTCGTCACCGTCCTTGTCGACCAGCGCGGTCAGGCCGTCCTTCTCGGACACGTAGATGGTGCCGTCGACGTACTTGAGACCCATCGGTTCCAGCAGGTTCTCGGCGACCAGCTTCTTGGTCACCTTCGAGGGGTCGGTGGCGCCGGTGACGTTGTCCAGCAGGTACACCTGCCCGAGTTCGCTCTCCCTGCTGCCGCCCCAGGTGCTGATGGCCATCCGGCCGTCGGGCAGCCAGTCCATGCCGGTGACCTGCGGCTCGAAGCCGTCGGGACGCAGGTCCGTCAGCGTGTAGTCGGGGTGCACGCCGGCCAGCGGCAGGCCGTCGCCCGGAGACTCGTCGACGCCCTCGCACGACTTGCGTCCCGGTGAGGTGACCCGGGTGACGTCGGCGTCGGTGCTCAGCGCGGAGCTGGGCACGGTCGAGAAGCCGGTTGCGCCCGGCGGCTGCCACTCCAGCAGGAGGCGCTGGTCGTAGGCGCCGTCCCAGTGGTCGATGCGCAGCGGGTGGAGCCCCTCGGTCAGCTCGATCGAGCCGTCCTTCGACTCGGCGCCGTGCGTGCCGCCGTTGTCGATGACCTCCGTGCCGTCGATGATCAGCCGGGAGCCGTCGTCGCTGGTGATACGGAAGTCGTGCTCGCCGGACGCCGGGATGTCGAGGTAGCCGGTGACCTCGGTGACGAAGTTGTCGGTCAGCCCGAAGTCCGCCGGGGTGGACCAGTCGATCGTCGGCTTCAGCTGGTCGATGTTGGGCGTCTGGCCGGGCTTGAGCGCGCAGAAGTCGTCGAGAGGCACCTGCACGTCGAACACCCGCATGGTCACGCCCGGTTCCTGGGGTGGTATGTCGGGGGGTTCGGCGGCGGCGGCCTGGCCCGGGATGAGCGGCACCAGGAACAGCGCTGAGAAGAGTGCGACGAACGGCCGCATGGGCCTTCCTCCTTGAGGGCCGAGGCAGCCGGCGGTCCAGTGGCTGACGGGCTGCCGCTCTCAGTGAAGGTGAGCCTCCGGGGAAAAGGCAACGGGTGGGAAAGCGCTTTCTGTCAACGATGGAAAAATCGATACGATCCGGCGGTGGCGGCAGGGTTCGTCATGCGCCAAAAGGGCGAAAAACGAGGACAATGAGCGCAGTTGGCTGTGATTGGGTGCGGAGTGTCTGGGAGTAGGAAGCGCTGTCTCTCTGAGGGAGGGCGGACGAGGGGCGGCGTCCCGGGGCGCGCCGCGCGGCAGCACCGTGGCGGGCGTGACGCCGCGCCGCCTTCGCGTCAGAGGACGCGCCCCGGGGTGTCGGGCCGATCGTGCCGGGGTCGCGTGCCCCGGTACGCACGTTCGCCGCGTTACGGGACAGCCCTCAGTCCCACCAGAACGTCCAGGCGGGCTGGTTCAGCACCTGGTGCGCGGCGTACGCGGGCAGGGTGGTGTGCCGGCCCTGGTTGATGTTGTCCGGGCAGAACGCGAAGTGCTCCGCCGCGACCGCCTCGGCCTCCTCGGCGGTCGTCGGCGGGGCGGCCACCGAGACCACCAGCTGGTCGAAGGTGAGCGCCACCACCCGTATCCCGAAGCGGTCCTCCCACGACCGCAGCACCGCGCAGAGCCGCGCCACGTCGTCCTCGTGGTTCACCGGGCCCGACCAGCCGATCGCGGCCGGTATGTCCGCGCTGCGGCGGGCGGGCACCAGGGCCACGCGCGCGCCCTGCATCCAACTGCCGTCGTCGGTGAGGATGGACGCGACCTCGGCCGCCTCCTCGTCGGGGTCGGCGGCCGACTCCTGGGGGGCCGCCGCCAGGCCCGGCCACTCCTCCTCCGACAGACGCTCCCAGGACTCGGCGAGGACGTCCTCCGTGTCGTGGTCGCCCGGATACGACACGGAGTCCGGGCTCAGGTCCCACTCCTCCGGCCACTCCTTGCGGTGACCGCCGTGGACGAGCAGCGGATGCAGCCCCGTCCTGCGGGCGGACAGCAGATCGGCCCATGCCCGGGGGCCCGCGGGCTCGTCCGCGTACCAGAGGAGCGGTTCGTGCCAGGTCCCGTCGATGGTCGTGTCGACCAGCTTGCCGGGCGGCAGTCGGAGCCCTGCCGACCGGCCCGAGGGGTCGGCGGCCAGGGCGGGCAGGGGGTTGGGGAGCGTCGCCATGCAGCAGACACTAAAGGCCCCCACCGACAACGGAGTTCAGCTTGTGGAACTTCCCCCGCCCGGCCCCGCGCGCAGCGGGCCGACAGGGTGCCACGTTGCGTGGACCGGGCTGCCCTCGGCGCCCCACCGTCTCACCGGCGGCGCGCCGAGGCCGGCCTTCAGGCGCTTAAGGGCGGTGGCGGTCGGCCGTCGCTACAGCCGTTCCGGGGTACGGATGCCGAGCAGGGTCATGCCCTGGTGGAGGGTGCGGGCCGTGAGGTCGCAGAGGAAGAGGCGGTTTTCGGCGGTCTCCTGCGGCGGGGCCGGCTTGATGACCGGGCACTTGTCGTAGAACGTCGTGAACAGTGACGCCAGTTGGTAGAGGTACGCGGTCAGCTTGTGCGGCTCGTACGCGGAGGCCGCCTCGCCGAGGACCTCGCCGAACTGGTCCAGGTGCAGGCCCAGTGCCCGTTCCGCCGGGGCCAGTTCGAGTTCGGGGCGGGCCACCGGGGTGCGGTCGCCGGCCTTGCCGAAGATCGAGCGGGTGCGGGCGTAGGCGTACTGGATGTAGACGCTCGTGTCGCCGTGCAGCGACACCATCTGGTCCAGGTCGAACTTGTAGTCCCGCGCGGCGGAGGTCGACAGGTCGGCGTACTTCACCGCGCCGATGCCCACCTGGGTGCCGCGCTCGACGATCTCGTCCTCCGTGAGGTCCTTCGCCTTCTCCCGGACGACCCCCGACGCGCGCTCGACGGCCTCGTCCAGCAGGTCCACCAGCCGCACCGTCTCGCCCTCACGGGTCTTGAACGGCTTGCCGTCCTTGCCGAGGACGGTGCCGAAGGCGAGCTGGACCGCCTTGACGTCCTCGTTCAGCCAGCCGGCCCGGCGGGCGGTCTCGAAGACCATCTTGAAGTGCAGCGACTGGCGGGCGTCCACCACGTACAGCAGGGTGTTCGCCTTCAGGTTCCCCACCCGGTCGCGGATCGCGGAGAGGTCCGTGGCCGCGTATCCGTAACCGCCGTTGCTCTTCTTGACGATGAGCGGAGTCGGATTGCCGTCCGGGCCCTTCACGTCGTCGAAGAAGACGCACAGCGCGCCGTCGGAGCGGACGGCGACGCCCGTCTCCTCAAGGATGCGGCAGGTCTCTTCGAGCATGTCGTTGTAGCCGGACTCACCGACGACGTCCTCGTCGCGGATCTCCATGTCGAGCTTGTCGAAGACCGAGTGGAAGTAGATCTTCGACTCGTCCACGAACCGCTGCCACTGGGCGAGGGTGTCCGCGTCACCGGCCTGGAGGGCCACGACGCGGTCGCGCGCGCGGGCCTTGAACTCCTCGTCGGCGTCGAAGACCGTACGGGCGGCCTTGTAGAGGCGGCCCAGGTTGGACATCGCCTCCTCGCCGGAGTCGGTCTCCGATCCGCTGTGGTCCAACTCGTGCGGGTGCTCGGTCAGATACTGGATGAGCATGCCGAACTGCGTGCCCCAGTCGCCGATGTGGTGGCGCCTGATCACGTTCTCGCCGGTGAACTCCAGGATCTCGACCATCGCGGCGCCGATCACGGCGGAGCGCAGATGACCGACGTGCATCTCCTTGGCGACGTTCGGCTGCGCGTAGTCGATGACCGTCGTGCCCGGGTCCGCGGCGCGCGGCACCCCGAGGCGGTCGTCGGCGGCGCGGGCGGCCAGCGTCTCGGTGATGGCCCGGTCCGTGACGGTGATGTTGAGGAAGCCGGGGCCCGAGACCTCGGCCTCCCTGACGAGATCGCCGGTGGACAGCGCCTCCACGACCTTCGCCGCCAGCTCGCGCGGATTGCCCTTCAGCTTCTTGGCCAGGGCCAGCATCCCGTTGGCCTGGAAGTCCGCCCGGTCGCTACGTCGCAGCAGGGGGTCCGCGGGACCGGCCTCCGGCAGGGCTGCCGAGAGGGCGTCCGCGATGCGCTGATCGACGCTCGATGCGAGGGAAGTGACCGGGGCCATGGGCTGGGAGCCGTTCCTGTAGAAGGGGGTGTCGGTGACCCCATTCTCCCATGGGGGAACAAGTCGTTTTCGCATTGTCGTAAGGGCCTGGGACAATGGCTGTCGCCGCTATCGCAGGCGTATTCGCAGGGCGTATGAGAAAGAAGGACGTACCGACCGTGGCTCAGAGCACCGAGACCGACTGGGTCTCCCGTTTCGCGGACGATGTCATCGCCGAGTCGGAGCGACGTGCGCCTGGCAAACCGGTCGTCGTCGCGTCCGGCATCTCCCCCTCCGGCCCCATCCACCTCGGCAATCTGCGCGAGGTCATGACTCCGCACCTCGTCGCGGACGAGATCCGCAGGCGGGGGTACGAGGTCAGGCACCTCATCTCGTGGGACGACTACGACCGGTACCGCAAGGTCCCGGCAGGGGTCCCCGGGGTGGACGCGTCCTGGGCCGAGCACATCGGCAAGCCCCTGACGTCCGTGCCCGCGCCGGCCGGGTCCGCGTACCCGAACTGGGCCGAGCACTTCAAGGCGCAGCTGATCGAGTCGCTGGCGGAGCTGGGGGTCGAGTACGACGGGATCAGCCAGACCGAGAAGTATCTGGCGGGGACCTACCGCGAGCAGATCCTGCACGCGATGCGCCACCGGGGCGAGATCGACGCGATCCTCGGGCGCTACCGCACGAAGGACAAGGCGGCCGGCCCGCAGAAGAAGGCCCCCCAGCAGCGGAAGAAGGTCGACGAGGCCGAGCTGGAGGCCGCCGAGGGATCGGGCGCCGCCGACGAGGACGACGGCGCCGGATCGGCCGGGTACTTCCCGTACAAGCCCTACTGCGGCAACGAGGGCTGCGGCAAGGACCTGACGACCGTCACGGCGTACGACGACGAGACGACCGAGCTGACCTACGTCTGTAAGGACTGCGGGTTCGAGGAGACCGTACGGCTCTCCGAGTTCGACCGCGGCAAGCTGGTCTGGAAGGTCGACTGGCCGATGCGCTGGGCTTACGAGGGCGTGGTCTTCGAGCCGTCGGGTGTCGACCACACGTCGCCCGGGTCGTCGTTCGTCGTCGGCGGGCAGATCGTGCGCGAGATCTTCGACGGTGTGCAGCCGATCGGCCCGATGTACGCGTTCGTGGGGATCTCCGGGATGGCGAAGATGTCGTCATCCAAGGGAGGCGTGCCGATCCCGGCGGACGCGCTGCGGATCATGGAGGCGCCGCTGCTGCGCTGGCTCTACGCCCGTCGCAGGCCCAACCAGTCCTTCAAGATCGCCTTCGACCAGGAGATCCAGCGGCTGTACGACGAGTGGGACGCCTTGGAGCGCAAGATCGCGGACGGGTCGGTGCAGGCGGCCGACGCGGCGGCGTACTCGCGGGCCACGCGTACGGCGGCCCGTGAGCTGCCGCGTACGCCGCGCGCCCTGCCGTACCGCACGCTGGCCTCCGTCGTGGACATCACGGCGGGCGCCGAGGAGCAGACGCTGCGGATCCTGGGCGAGCTGGACCCGGCCGACCCGCTGACCTCGCTGGACGAGGTGCGGCCCCGGCTGGACAGGGCGGAGAACTGGATCACCAGCCAGGTGCCGGCCGAGGCGCGGACGGTCGTGCGGGGCGAGCCCGACCGGGAGTTGCTGGACTCGCTGGACGAGCAGACCCGTGAGGGGCTGCGGCTGCTGCTGGCCGACCTGGAGTCGCACTGGTCGCTGGACGGGCTCACGACGCTCGTCTACGGCGTGCCGAAGGTGCTGGCGGGGCTGGCGCCCGACGCCAAGCCGACGCCGGAGCTGAAGGCCGCGCAGCGGTCGTTCTTCGCCGTGCTCTACCGCCTGCTGGTGAGCCGGGACACCGGCCCGAGGCTGCCCACGCTGCTGCTGGCGGTCGGGGCGGACCGGGTGCGGACGCTGCTGGGCGGCTGAAGCGCGACGTCGCCGGAGAAGGCCCTCGTCCGACTGACCGGACGGGGGCCTTCGCCGTGCCGTGGTCCGGACGCGCGGGCGCGTGGTCGGTGACGGCGGCCGGGTTCCGGTGCGCGCCGTCGTCGGCGGCCCGGCGGCCCGGCGCTCCGGCCGTCGCGCCGCGCGTGGTGCTCGTGGTGCGGGTGTGGGGCGTCGCGAGCCCCCGACTGTGATACCAATACCGGTATAAGTATTGGCTGGTGTCGCATTACGAGGAGTCATGGCACATGGTGGAGATCAAGACCGACACGGCGCTGGAGAAGATGCGTGAAGCCGGACGCGTCGTGGGACAGGCCCTCGAAGCCGCCCGCGAGGCGGCGGCCGTGGGAGTCAGCCTGCGCGAGCTCGACCGGGCCGCCCACACCGTCCTGAACAAGGCCGGGGCCCGCTCACCGTTCCTCGGCTACCGGCCCTCCTTCGCGCCCACCCCCTTCCCGGCGGTCATCTGCGCCTCCGTCAACGACGCCCTCGTGCACGGCATCCCCGACGACTACCGTCTGTGCGACGGCGACCTGGTCAGCATCGACTGCGGGGCCCAACTGGACGGCTGGACCGGCGACGCCGCGATCAGCTTCGTCGTCGGCACGCCCCGCCCCGCCGACCTCGAACTGATCGCCGCCACCGAACGGGCTCTGGAGGCCGGGATCGCCGCCGCCACCGTCGGCAACCGCATCGGCGACATCGCCCACGCCATCAGCACCGTCGCCCGCGCCGTCGACTGCGGCATGCCGACCGACTTCGGCGGCCACGGCATCGGACGGCAGATGCACGAGGACCCGCACGTTCCCAACTACGGACGGCCCGGCCGGGGATTCCCGCTGCGGCACGGCCTCACCCTCGCCATCGAACCCATGCTCATGGCCGGCGGGCGCAGTGAGTACCGCACCGATCCCGACGGCTGGACCCTGCGCACGATCGACGGCAGCCGCGCCGCGCACGTCGAGCACACCATCGCCGTCACCGAGGACGGGCCGCGCGTCCTCACCCTGCCGTGACGCGGGAGCACACGAGGGTGCGGACCGGCGCTACGCGATGTGCTCGGAGTCCTGGGCGTCCAGTTCCTCCTGGTAGCGGCGCGTGAAGTCCTTCACGTAGCCACGCATGGAACTCTCGCTCAACGGGCCGCCCGTGCGGCCCGTCACCCCGTACAGGTCCTGCAAGTAGACCGCCAGCTGGCGGGTGTTGGGCAGCGCCTGGCGCTCGCTGACGTACCGCCGGAAGGCGTTGTAGTACGCCTCCTCACGGGACATGCCCTCGGGGAGCGAGGGGGTGGGGAGTTCCTCCGGCTCCGGTACGGGCTCCGGCTCGAAGCCGGGCTCGAACTCGACCGCGGGCCGCGGGCCGAGAGGCCGGCGGGGCGGGAACTGCTGCGTCTGCTCTGCCTGCTGGGCATTCTGCTGCTGGGGCCGGAGCACCTCCGCCTCCGGCTGTCCGGCCTCGTACCGCTCCGCCTCGTACTGTTCGTACTGCTGGGCCTGCTCGTACTGCTGCCGCTCGTACTGCCGCGGGTCGAAGTCGGGGTCGTACGAGCCCTGGTACGGGCCCTCGGGCGCGCGCGGCGCGGCGAACCAGGGGTTCTCGTCGACGGCGGGCGGCTCCATGTCCCGCTGCTGGTTCTCCCTCGCCCACTGCTCCTCCTTCTGGAGCTGGATCCACTCCTCCTCCGTCAGCTCGCGCTCCTGCTGCGGCTGGGGGAGTTCGGGCGCGCTCGCGCTCACGGGCGCGGTGGCGGTGGTGGGCGCGGTGGCCGGCTCGATCGCGGTCGCCCGGACCGGCGGGAGCAGGGCCGGTTCGATACCCGCCGCCGCGAGACCGGCCGGACCGGTGTCCGCCAGCGGGACGCCGTACTTCGCCAGCCGCAGCGGCATCATCGCCTCGATGGGCGCCTTGCGGCGCCAGTTGCGGCCGTAGCGCGCCTGGAGGCGGGCCTGGTAGATGAGCCGGTCCTGTTCGAGCTGGATGATGTCCTCGTAACTGCGGATCTCCCACAGCTTCATCCGGCGCCACAGCTTGAACGTCGGGACGGGGGAGAGCAGCCAGCGGGTGAGGCGGACGCCCTCCATGTGCTTGTCGGCGGTGATGTCCGCGATGCGGCCGACCGCGTGCCGGGCCGCCTCGACCGAGACGACGAACAGGACCGGGATCACCGCGTGCATGCCCACGCCGAGCGGGTCGGGCCAGGCCGCGGCGCCGTTGAAGGCGATGGTCGCGGCGGTCAGCAGCCAGGCGGTCTGCCGCAGGAGCGGGAACGGGATCCGCATCCAGGTCAGCAGAAGGTCGAGCGCGAGCAGGACGCAGATGCCCGCGTCGATGCCGATCGGGAAGACGATCGAGAACTGCCCGAAGCCCTTCTTCTCGGCGAGGTCGCGCACGGCGGCGTACGAACCCGCGAAGCCGATCGCGGCGATGAGTACCGCACCGGCGACGACGACGCCGATGAGTATTCGGTGCGTGCGAGTGAGCTGCATCGCGGCCACTCGTGGCCCCTCCCGTCCTGGACATCTGGCGGGGCACAGCCTGGCACATGTGTGCGGATGCTGTGCCCCGGGGAGCCCTGCGACGGCGGGGAGTTGGGACCCGGGGGCGGCGTGGTGGGGTATTTGTCGTCAATCGCCGGCCGGACCGGGACGGTGCGGGGGCGCGGTCCCGGCCGGCCGCCGGGCGCCCCCGGAGCGGTCTACTTCGCCGCCGCCGGAACGGCCGCCACCGCTTCCTTCGTCGCCTTCGTCGCGCCCTTCACCAGGTCCGACGCGGCCGGGGACTTCGCGCCCGCGTAACCCGCGCCGTTGTACGTGAGCGTGATGACCACGTTCTCCGAGCGCGCCACCACCGTCGCGTAGCCGAACGTCTCGCCCGTCTTCGACAGGCTGTATGTGATTGCCGTCGCCTCCGAGCCGACGTCCGCCGCCGGGGAGGCCTTCGTCCCCTTCGCGCCCTCGGTGGCGCGCGCCTTGGCGACTTCCTTCTTGTAGTACTCCGCGGCGCGGTCCTGGCCCGAGCCGATGCCCTCCTCGGAGTCGTACCGCATGAAGGAGATGTCCAGCCAGCGGTACTGGGAGCCCTTGACTCCGTTGTCGTCCAGGCCGTTCCACGAGCAGCTGCCGCGTGTCGTGATGTCCGACGACTTGCCGGCCGAGCCCGACTTGTCCTTCGCCTTGGGCACCAGGTCCGCCGTCGTCTTCGCGGGGATCGTCTTGCAGGGATCCGCCGGCAGGGACGTGAACTTCGCGGGAGCGACCTTTGCCGCTTCCTTCGACGCCGAGGCGGTCGGCTTGTCCTTGGCGCCGTCGGAGTCCGAGCCCGAGTCGGAGGAGCAGCCCGCGGCGACGATCATGACCGGGACGGCCGCGCAGGCGAGCATGCGCAGACGGGTGCGGGTGCGGGAGCGGCTGGGTCGCGGGGCTGATCGCTGCATGGTTCCTTCACTCGGTAGTCGTACGGTCCGATCGGCCACGGTAACCGCCCGGGGCGTGGCCGCGGGGCCGGGCGGCGGACCCGGCGCCGGGCGGACGCCCGGCCCGGACCCCCTAGTCGTTCAGCTGGTCGGCCAGCTTCCGGGCCAGTCCCCGGGCCTTTTCCTGCAGTTCCTTGCTGTCGGGGACCGTCGTCGAGTGGGCCGGCTGTTCCGCGTACCGCACCGTCACGACCACATTCGATGTGCGAAAGACCACGCTGACCGTACGCCGCTTGGCGGCCGAACCGGACGCCGCGTAGACGTCGTCCACGAAGGCCGCGTCGCCGAGGTCGTCCAGCAGGCGGGGCTGGAGGCCGGGGGGCGTCGTCGCGGCGTTGGCGGTCTTGCCGGGGGACGGCGAACCGGACGGGCCCGTGCCGTCACGGCCCTCGTCGTCGGCGCTCTCGCTTCCCGCGGCGGCGGGAGGCGGCAGGGCGGCGCCGTCCTCCTTCTTCGCGTAGACCTCCTGCGCCTTGTCGGCGTCGCTCACCGCCGGGTCGTAGGACACGACCCGCTCGACGTCGATCACCAGATTGTGCGAGGCGTCCGGGGAGTCCGCCGTCCACGCGCACCCGACGCGGCGGTCGGTGTCGTACGTCACGGCCGCCGTGCCCTTGTACGCCTTCTCCCGCTGCTCCTCGGGGAGCTGGGCGACGCCCGGCAGCAGATCCCGCAGCGTGGCGGGGTCCACGGAACCGCACGGCTCGCGCAGGGTGCGGTACTTGCCCGGAGGCGCGGTGGTCGTGGTCGGGACACCGGCCTTGGCGTCGATGTCGGAGCCGTCGCCACCGGTGCCGGAAGTACAACCCGCGACGAGAGTCACGAGCAGCGCCGCCAGGCCGGGTGCGTACGCCTTTCGCTGCACGGTCCCGGGCTCCTTTCTACGCGATGTGGATATGAGTTCTAAACGGTCGTACTGATGAGAACTACGCAGGTGCCGTGCTGGTTCCACGTACGGCACAACTGGCGAGTTCACGCGAAAAGCGTTTGCCGCCGCATGGCGTGCGGTGGAGACAATGTGTACCTCACGCATTGCCGTGGATGCCGGTTCGCTGTCTGATTTGGCGTTCCTGGTTCCGGTTTTTGCCGTATCGGACTTTCAGGAAGATTTTCGGGGGATCGAGGAACTATGTCGTACGTGGAAGTGCCGGGCGAGAACGTCCCCATCCGTATGTGGACCGACCCCGCGTCGGTCGAGGACGTGGCGATGCAGCAGCTGCGGAACGTGGCGACGCTGCCCTGGATCAAGGGCCTCGCGGTCATGCCGGACGTCCACTTCGGCAAGGGCGCGACGGTCGGCTCGGTCATCGCGATGCAGGGCGCGGTCTGCCCCGCCGCGGTGGGCGTGGACATCGGCTGCGGCATGTCGGCGGTCAGGACGTCCCTGACGTCGAACGACCTGCCGGGTGACCTGTCGCGGCTGCGCTCCAGGATCGAGCAGGCGATCCCGGTGGGTCGGGGGATGCACGACGACCTGGTGGAGCCCGACTCGGTCGGCGCCGGCTGGGACGACTTCTGGACGCGGTTCGACGGGATCGCCGAAGCGGTCAAATTCCGTCAGCAGCGGGCCGTGCGGCAGATGGGAACGCTCGGAGGCGGGAACCACTTCGTCGAGTTCTGTCTCGATTCGGAGGGATCCGTCTGGTTGATGCTGCACTCCGGCTCCCGGAACATCGGCAACGAACTGGCGGACTTCCACATCGGCGTGGCGCAGGGCCTCGCGCACAACCAGGACCTGATCGACCGCGACCTCGCGGTCTTCGTCTCGGACACCCCGGAGATGCGGGCGTACCGGAACGACCTGTTCTGGGCGCAGGAGTACGCGAGCTTCAACCGCGCGGTGATGATGGACCTCTTCAAGAACGTCGTCCGCAAGGAGTTCAAGAAGGCGAAGGTCACCTTCGATCCCGTCATCTCCTGCCACCACAACTACGTCTCCGAGGAGCGCTACGACGGCATGGACCTGCTGGTCACCCGGAAGGGCGCGATCCGCGCCGGCAGCGGTGACTACGGGATCATCCCCGGCTCGATGGGCACGGGTTCGTACATCGTGAAGGGCCTCGGCAACAAGGCGTCCTTCAACTCGGCCTCCCACGGAGCCGGCCGCAAGATGAGCCGCAACGCCGCGCGCCGGAAGTTCTCGGTGCGGGACCTGGCGGACCAGACGCGGGGCGTGGAGTGCCGTAAGGACTCCGGCGTCGTGGACGAGATCCCGGGCGCGTACAAGCCGATCGAGAAGGTCATCGACCAGCAGCGGGACCTGGTCGAGGTGGTGGCGAAGCTCAAGCAGGTGGTCTGTGTGAAGGGCTGACCGCGGCTGTACGGGGGATGTGGGGGCGCCGCGCAGGGCGGCGGCCCCCACACGCGTGTCAGGGCCGGTGCGGGTGGGCGGTGCGGTGTGCGGACAGGTAGGTGCGGTGGGTGAGGCCGATCTCCGCGACGTTCTTCGTCAGTTCGAAGTTGAGCCAGCTCGCCACATGGACCAGCTCCACGTCGTCGCCCCAGGGCAGGCCCGCCGTCCGGGACTTCGAGTCGAGGTCGGCGTCGGTGAGCCGGAGCAGCTCCGTGCGCCAGGAGTCCTTCAGGGAGTTCAGCCAGGTGATCGTGGCCTCCGTGCTGCCCGGCCAGTGGACGGACTCGCGGGGCGGGGCTCCCGGGCCGAAGCAGTGGGTGAGGGTGGTCGTCCACCAGTAGCCGATGTGCCAGGTCAGCCAGCCGATGGAGGTGCTGGGGACCGGGTCCGGCTCCGGGACCTGCCAGTCGGCCACCCAGTCGCCCTCGGCGTCCGGGCGCACCGTCCAGCAGTCCGGGGACGGTTCCCAGAGGCAGGCCCGGTCGTCCAGATCCCTGAGGTAGTACTCGAACAGCGCCCAGGCCATGTCGAGTTGGCGGACCAGCAGGTCGACGCGGGGGACAGTCGTGGTCATGACGGCGAGCGTTCCACCGGGGTCGGGGGCGGGCAAACGAATTGTTGTTGCCGGGCGGCCCGGGTCCTGGTGTTCACTGGCGGCGGAGCCCGGCCGGGGGACGGAGCCCGGCCGCCGACAGATCCTGGAGAACCGTCCTCGTGACCGACCGACCCCACCTGCTCGCCGACTGCGGGAACTGCTCCGGACTGTGCTGCGTCGCGCTGCCCTTCGCCGCCTCGGCGGACTTCCCCCTCAGTAAGAAGGCGGGGCAGCCGTGTGTGAATCTGCGGGGCGACTCGCGCTGCGGCATCCACACGAGGCTGCGGGAGAAGGGCTTCCGGGGCTGCACGGTGTACGACTGCTTCGGCGCCGGCCAGCAGGTCACCCAGGTCACCTTCGGCGGGCGGGACTGGCGCGAGGACCCGGCGACCGCGCGGCGGATGTTCGCCGTGTTTCCGGTCATGCGGCAGCTGCACGAACTGCTCCGGTATCTGACCGAGGCCCTGGAGATGGCCCCCGCCCGCGCCCTGCACGAGGAGCTGCGCGCCGCACTCGACGCGACCGAGCGGCTGGCCGCGAGCGACCCCGGGACCCTGCTGGAGCTGGACGTCGCCGGGCACCGGGCGGGTGTCAGCGAGTTGCTGCTGCGTGCTGGCGAGGCCGTACGCGCCGGGGTCCCGGGGAAGCCGAAGGAGCGCAGGGGCGCCGATCTGATGGGCGCCAGGCTGCGGGGCGCCGACCTGCGGGGCGCGAATCTGCGGGGTGCGCTCCTGGTCGCCGCCGATCTGCGCGGCGCGGACCTGCGGACGGCCGATCTGACCGGCGCCGACTTCCGGGACGCGGACCTGCGGGGCGCCGATCTGACCGGCGCCCTCTTCCTGACGCAGTCGCAGCTCGACGCGGCGAGGGGCGACGCCGCGACCGTGCTGCCGGACTCGCTGGCGCGCCCCTCGCACTGGTGAGCCGGCGCCGGTGAGCCGGAACCTGTGAGCAGGGGCCGCCGGGAGCGGCCGTGGCGGTGGACCGCGTCAGCCGCGCCGTTCCGCCGCGTACAGGTCGCGCGCCCGTGACAGCGCCTCGTCGAAGTCACGCTGGGTGTCGTCCGACCAGTGCATCAGGTCCGCCAGGACGCGGCTGAGCGTCTCTCCGGGGCTGCGGCGCCAGCCGTCCCCGGAGAGGGTGTACGTCTCCAGCGCCGCGCCCGCGCGGCGGACGGCCGCGTCCCGGCGGGCGTCCCCGGGCCCGTGCGCCTCTCCGGGGCGGCGGGCGTCCCCGGTCATCCGAGCTCCCTGTGCACCTTGGTGTTGGACGCCTGCGCCCGGGGGCGTACCACCAGCAGGTCGATGTTCACGTGGTGGGGACGGGTGACCGCCCAGGTGATGGTGTCGGCGACGTCCTCCGCGCTGAGCGGCTCCGCGACCCCCTCGTACACCTTCGCGGCCCGCTCGGTGTCCCCGCGGAAGCGCGTGGAGGCGAACTCCTCCGTCTTGACCATGCCGGGTGCCACCTCGATGACGCGGACCGGTGTGCCCACGATCTCCAGACGGAGGGTCTCGGCCAGGACGTGTTCCGCGTGCTTGGCCGCGACGTAGCCGCCACCGCCCTCGTACGTGGCGAATCCCGCGGTCGACGAGAGGATCACGACGGTGCCGTTGCCGCTCGCGGTGAGGGCGGGAAGCAGCGCCTGGGTGGTGTGGAGGGTGCCGATGACGTTCGTCTCGAACATGCGGCGCCAGTCGTCCGGGTCGCCGCTGGCGACCGGGTCGGCGCCGAGCGCGCCGCCCGCGTTGGCGACCAGTACGTCGACGGACGGGAGGCGGCCGAGTTCGGCGGCGAAGGCGTCGACGGCCGCGCGGTCGGTGACGTCGAGGACATGGGCGGTGGCCGAGTGCCCGGCCGCGTTGATCTCGGCGGCCAGCGCCTCGATGCGGTCCTTGCGGCGGGCGGTCACGACGACGTGACAGCCGGCGGCGGCGAGTTGGCGAGCGGTGGCGGCTCCGATGCCGCTGCTGGCTCCGGTGACGACGGCGGTGGGCTTACCGGCGACGGTCATGGCGTGCTCCTCGCGCGTATGGGCGGCTGATCGGCTTCCGGCCAGGATAGGCAGGCCGTGCGGCTCAGTGGTCGCGTGGGGCGTACATCAGCACGGCCATGCCGGCGAGGCAGATGAGCGCGCCGATGATGTCGTAGCGGTCCGGGCGGTAGCCGTCGGCGACGACGCCCCAGGCGATCGAACCGGCGACGAAGACGCCGCCGTACGCGGCGAGGATGCGGCCGAACTCGGCGTCGGGCTGGAGGGTGGCGACGAAGCCGTACAGGCCGAGCGCGATGACCCCGGCGCCGATCCAGATCCAGCCCTTGTGTTCGCGTACGCCCTGCCAGACGAGCCAGGCGCCGCCGATCTCGAAGAGGGCGGCGACGGCGAAGAGGGCGACGGAGCGGGCTACGACCATGTGATCAGCCTGTCACGAGGGCGGCGGCCGCCATGACGGCGGGAGCCGCCATGGGAGCGGAGGGCGACTCGCCACGCTGACGGTTCGTCAGGTAGGACAGGTTATGGGGGTATCTTCCGATTATGCGCGTAATGCACAGAACGATGATGGT
This sequence comes from Streptomyces sp. NPDC104581, assembly GCF_055583685.1. Taxonomy (NCBI): domain Bacteria; kingdom Bacillati; phylum Actinomycetota; class Actinomycetes; order Kitasatosporales; family Streptomycetaceae; genus Streptomyces; species Streptomyces sp. NPDC104581. The sequence continues at coordinate 44,023 of NZ_JBVJNN010000033.1, read as the reverse complement.
GGTGTCCGCCGCGGCCATGGCCGTGGTGATGGGCGCTGGTTCGGGCTCGGGCGTGGAAGCCCCCGGCCCGGGCCCCGGCGAACGCGTCGGTGAGGGCGCCGGTGAGGGCATGGGCGAGGGCTCCGGGCAGGGGCCCCGGCAGGTCCCGGCCGAGGCCGATGTCGCGCACCACGGCCATGTCTCCCTGTGGGGCGGGCGGCTCTCCGTACGGCTGTCGACCGGCAACCACGGCCCGTCGGACCTGGCCGGCGCCACGGCCAGGCTCGCCTTCTCCGAACCGCTTGCCGTCGGGCAGAAGCTGCCCGCCGGCTGTCTGTGGGGCGGGGACCAGGTCGTGTACTGCCAGTCCGCGGCGCTGCGGGCCGACGGGCGGGACAGCGAGTTCCGGCTCGATCTGCGGACGGCCGGCGAGCCCGCCGAGCTGTCCGTGGACATCGCCACCGTCTGGAACGGCGGCGCCGAGGACCTCAACCCCGACAACGACAAGCACCATGTGCTCGTCCCCGCCACCGGCGATCTCTACATCTACTGACGTACATCTACTGACGCGCGGGGCCCGGCGAGGCGGCCGGAGCCCCACGGCTACGCCGCCGCGCCGCCGAATTCGCGCAGCGCCTCCTCGACGATCGCCGCCAGGCGCGCGTGGTGCGCGCCGCGCCAGTAGACCTTGCCGCAAGCCGTGCACTGCGCGAACACGTCGTACGTACGCTGCGTGCCCCGCTCCAGCCTGCCCTGGACCGAGTCCTTGTCGGCCGCCCCGAGCGGGCCGTTGCACGCCGTGCAGCGGGTCCACGGGGCGAGTTCGGGGGCGAACCGGCCGAGAACGTCCCTGAGCTGGTCGTCCGTGCGGTCGCTGTAGATGTACGCCCCCGCCCAGATCTCCCGGCGCCGCAGCAGGCCCCGGTCGCGCGAGAGCATCACCCGCCGCTCCTTCGCCGAGAGCGCGGCCAGCGCCGGATCGCCGATGTCCTCGCTCTCGTACGCCGCGTCCACGCCCAGCAGCCGCAGACGGCGCGCGAGCGTGCCGAGGTGGACGTCGAGCAGGAAGCGCAGCGGCGCGCCCGGTACGCGCTGCGGCCTGGCCACCGCCCGAACCTCCACCGACTCGCCGGCCGACGGGATGTGCGACGTGGCCACCGGGCGTCCGTCGACGAGGAGTTGACCGGCCTCGGTGAGCGGGACGCCGAGGGATTCGACGACATGGCCGAGCGTGGACGAGCCGTCCGTGGCGACCGCCGTACGCCCGCCGCGCCGTCCGGCCGGGACGAAGACGTGCAGCTCGGAGTCGAAGGTGAGATGGATCTCCGGTCCGTTCACCTCGTCAGCATGTCATCGGGCCGCGAGGCGGGCCAGCGCTTTCCGCGCGGGTGCGGCCCCTTCCGCGGCGGTACGGGGGTGTCGCGCGATCGGCCGCCGGTCGCTTCACGGTCGCTCCGCCGCCAGGTCCAGCCGCCATTCGTTGCACCGCATGAAATGGCCGGCCGGATACTCGAACTCGCCCTCCCCGAGCAGTTCGAAGCCCGCCTTGCGGCACACCGCGTTCGACGCCCCGTTGTCCACCGACGGGTACGCCATCAGAAAGCGGTGCCCGCGCTCCTCCCGCGCGGCCTCCACCACCGCCTTCGTCGCCGCCACCGCGAGCCCGCGCCCCTGGAACTCCCCGAGCACGCCCCAGCCCGTCTCGTACACCTCCTGCCCCCGCCAGGTGGTCTCCCAGAAGCCGGTGTTCCCCACCGGGACGCCGTCCGGCAGCAGGACGATCCGGAACATCCGGCCCTTGCCGGTCCGGTCGGCGCTCAGCGCGACGTACCTGCGGTGCCTGACGAGCAGCTGGTCCTCGGTCTCGGGGCCGCCGAGATGCTCCATCAGCTCGGGGGCGTTGGCGGCGCGCAGCAGGCCGAGATCGCCTTCCGACCATGGCTCCAGCCGCACCGGGGGTGCTTTCATCTCCATGTGCCCGACTCTAGGCCGGGGCACTGACAGCGGGTCCCGGCAGCGAGTCACGGGCAACGGGACATGGCGATGACGGGGCACGGCATCGGAGCGGGAGGCGCGGTCGCGTGAGCTGCACAGGGGTCTGGTCGGTCGGCGCCGTGCCCGACGCCGAGGTCGTCGCCCTGCCCCGGCGGTTCGCCCATCTCGACGAGACCTGGACCGTGCCGGACGGCTGCGCCGAGGACCTCGGGTGGTGGCTGGGCGGCGGCGACCGCGAACCGTACTTCACGCCCGAACCGACCCCCGCCGCCCACCGCTTCGCCGCGTTCGCGCGCGGCGGCGGCCCCTCCGCCCCCGCCGTGGTCGCCATGAAGGGCGCGGCGACCGAACTGCTGCGCCGTGCCGAAGTCCGGGGGAGCGATCCGGACGCGCTGTTCGCCGTGGCCGTACTCCAGGGGGAGCCCGCGACCGCGCTCCACCACGGTCTCGGTGCCGAGGCGTCCTCCCGGCTGCCGGGCTGGTTCGGGGACTTCCTCCTCACCGCCGAGGAGGTGCGGGCCGTGCTTCCCGGCGCCGAGTCCGTGCTGGCCGTGACGGGGCCCCGGCGCCGGGAGGTGCTGGCCCGTATCGACGCCTGGGCGTACGGGATGGCGGACGCGCCGGAGGGGGAGTTCGACGCCGCCGGGCTGCTGGCGGGGCCGCTGCGGGTGCTGCGGTACGCCGCCGCGCACGGGCTGGGCGTCGTCGCCGTGACCGGGAGCCGCTGAACGCGGGCTACCTGACCGGGTGCCCGTGCGCGTACGCCGTCGGCGGCACGCCCACCGTCGCCGTGAAGTCCCGCACCAGATGCGCCTGGTCGCTGTAGCCCAGCTCGGCCGCCAGCGCCGCCCAGTCGACCCCGGTCCCCGCTTCGGCGCGCTCCAGCGCCTCGTGGATGCGGTGGCGCAGGATGACCCACTTCGGCCCGACTCCCACATAGGTGGCGAACAGCCGCTGGAGCGAACGCACCGACAGACCGGCCGCCGTCGCGAGCTGCGCCGTCCGCCGGATCGTACGGTCCTCGCCGACCAGGCCCACCACCCTCATCGCCTCGTCGGCCTGCGGGTCCGGCCGCGCGCCCAGACCCAGCAGGTACGTGTCGAGCGCGGCGACCCGCGCGTCCTCGTCGGCGGGGTCCAGGACCGCGCCGACGTCCGCGTCGTCCGCCGGCAGCACCTCGGTGATCGGCACCCGCCGCCCGGACCACTCGGACACCGGCCACGCGGGCGCGAACGGCCGGAAGCCGCCGGGGCGGAACTTCACCCCGCAGACCCGGCCGCGTCCCTCCAGCTTCTGGGTGAACAGTTCGAGTCCGATCCCCGCGACCTCGCCCCAGGGCGGGGCCGCGCCGAACCGCTGGAAGACGACGTTCACCGAGGGGTGCGGGACGACGTGCGAGGCGTACGGCTCCGGCAGGTCCCAGTCGATCAGCCAGTACAGCTCCACGTGACGGCGCAGCTCCGGCGCGGGCAGACGGCGGCGGAAATCGGCCCGCGCGAAGAGTCCGGAGGCGTCGACGATGCCTCGGGTGTCCCGCCGTGGAGCTGCTGCCATGGCCGGATCCTATGTCGCGTTTGTTCAATACGGAGGCGGGGCGCCGGCCGTAGCGTCGGGGCCATGGACGACAAGATCAGCACCCTCCTCGAAGCGGCCGCCGCCGACGCCCTGCCGGTGCTGCGCGGTGTGCGCGACGACCAGCTCACCCTGCCCACGCCCTGCGCCGAGTACGACGTGCGCGCCCTGCTCGACCACCTCTTCCAGGTGGTCACCAACTTCCAGGTGCTCGCGGGCAAGGGCGAGTCCGACTTCGGCGCACCGCCCGAGCGGCTGGCGGACGACCGGCGCGAGCGGTTCGCCGCCGAGATCGGCGGGCTGATCGAGGCATGGGCCGCGCCGGGCGCGGAGGACGGGGTCACCGGAGCCATGGGCATGCCCGCGCGGACCGTCGGCGCGATGGCGCTCGGCGATCTGACCGTGCACTCGTGGGACCTGGCCCGCGCGACCGGGCAGCCGTACGAGCCGGACGCCGCCGTCGTAAGGATGCTGGGCGCCGAGTTCGCGGCGCTGGCACCGACGGCCCGGTCCATGAACGTCTTCGGCGAGCCGTTCCCGGTGGGCGGCGACGTGACCCCGTTCGAATCCCTGCTGGCCGAGACCGGGCGTGATCCGGGGTGGCGCCCGCCGGCCGCCGTGTGAGGCGCGCCCAACCCCGGCCGACCCGCCGCCCCCGCCACGCGACCGCCTCCGCTCCGGTCCTCAGCCGGCGGACGGGTCCGATGCGCGGGCGCGCGTGATCGCCGACTCCACCGCCGCCACCCGGTCCGCCAGCAGGCCGAGCGCCGCGACAGCCCGGGTCATCGGGTCGCCCTCCGGGCCGCCGAGTGACTGCCTCCTCACATAGGCCGTCTTGATCTCCGCCCAGCGGTCGGCCTGTGCCGGTGTCAGCGACGACCGCAGCTCGGCCAGCCGCAGCAGATTCGCCTCCGCGCCCGTGGTGAGGGTCTGTGCCTCGCCCGCGTAGTGGTCGTCGATGACCGCCGACAGTTCGGCGTCGTTCATCACCGGGTCGATGCGCGCCGCGATCTTGTTCATGTTGCGGTACGAACCCTGGAGCTGGAACGGCGGCGCGGTGCGCGACTCGTCCGTCCGCGCCGCGGACGCGATGTACGCCTCGTTCACGGCGAGGACCGTGCGCCGGGCCGTCAGCAGATGCCGCAGCACGGCGAGTACGCGGTCCAGCTCGGCGGGCGCGTACGGGTGGACCAGCGCCTCGGTCGTGGCCCCGGGGACACCGTCCGCGAGGCGCACCAGCACGTCGAGATCGCGCCGGTCGCGCCCCGCGAGGGGTGCGAGCACCGGATTGGACGTGAGCGCGTTCTCCACGAAGCTCAGCGCGAACACGTCCTCCTTGCCGGTCAGGACGTCGCCGAGGTTCCACACGTCCGCGCGGTTCGCGAGCATGTCGGGGACCCGGAAGCGCCCGCCGGTGCCGGTGTACGGGTTGCCCGCCATGCAGACCGCGAACCGCTTGCCCCGCAGGTCGTACGTGCGCGCCTCGCCCTCCCACACGCCCTCGATCCTGCGCTGCGCGTCGCAGAGCGCGATGAACTTCTGGAGCAGCTCCGGTGACGTGTGCTGGATGTCGTCCAGGTACAGAAGCGTGTTGCTGCCCGCCGCGAGCGCGAAGTTGATCTTCTCGACCTCCTGGCGCGCGGTGGCGTTCGGCGCCTCGGCCGGGTCGAGCGAGGTGACCGAGTGGCCGAGCGCGGGACCGTCGACCTTCACCAGGAGGAGCCCGAGCCGGTCGGCCACGTACTCCATGAGCGTCGTCTTGCCGTAGCCCGGCGGGGAGACGAGCAGCAGCAGCCCGTTGGTGTCGGTGCGCCTGCTGTCGTCGGAGGTGCCGAGCTGCTTGGCGAGGTTGTCGCCGATCAACGGCAGATAGACCTCGTCGATGAGCCGGTTGCGTACGAAGGAGGACATGACCCGGGGACGGAACTCGTCCAGCCGCAGCCTGGCCCGCTCGCCGGCCACCAGGGCGGTGCGCTGCCGCTGGTAGGCGCGGAAACCGGGCACCGTGTGCTCACGGAAGTTCCGCGTCCTGAAGAGGAGTTCGTCGATCCGTACGGTCATCCGGCGGCCGGTGACGCGCGGGTGGCTGCCGAGCAGGCCGTCGACCTCGGCGGTGAGGTCCGCCGTCGAGGCGTACCGGTCGAGGTCCGGGCAGAGCGCCACGGCCACGGCCTCGGCCAGGTCGCCCGCCTCGGCCGGCCCGCCCGGGGTGCCGGACGCGCTGCCGTGCGCGGTGCTGTACGAGGTGAGCCACGCCTCGACGAGCTGGCGCCGGGCGGCGAGGCCGTCGTCCCGGGCCTGCTTCAGGTCCTCGGTGAGTGCGGGGCCGCCGGGGGAGCGGTGGAAGCCGTCGAGCAGGGCGCGGGCCGCCGCGCCGGTGACGAAACCGGGCGGGCCGCTCGTCAGCTCCTCGAAGAGGTAGTCGGCGACGTGGAGCGGATCGGCATCGGTGCCGTGCGTGCCGAAGTCCCGTACCGCCGACGCCACCTCCGTACGGAAGGCGTCGATCCCGACGGCCGGCCCGAACGTCTCCCGCACGCGCGCCAGCGAGACCGCCCGGCGGGTCCAGTCCTCCCGGGAGCGGTCCGTCACGCCGTGCGCCCAGAACAGCTGCGCCGCCGCGCGGGCCGCCGGAGGGTGGCGCAGCAGCCCCGCCCCGTCGTGCAGACGCAGCAGCGCGGTGAGGACGGCGGTCGCGTCGTGGTCGTGGACACCGCGCTGGTGGCCCTCGTCGTACGCGGCCTCCGCCGCCGCGCGGACGAGCGCGGGGAGGTCGCCGGCGTCCCGGAGCCCGGCGGCGCCGTGCTCGGCCAGCAGACGGGCGGCCAGGTGCTCCGCCCGGTAGACCTCGGGGGACTCGGAGGGCAGCAGCTGGTTCCAGTACGGGCGGGTCGCCTCGAACGCCGGGTCCGTGACGGGATCGCGGTAGTCGGTGCCGGTCAGCGCGAGCGCCGTGCGGTCGCCGTGCGGGACGAGGGTCAGCTCCGGTGTCCGGGTGTTGACCGCGAACGTGTGGCGGCCGAGCCGGATCGTGGCGCCGCCGTCCGCGTACAGGTCGGTGCGGTCGCGCAGCGCGCGTGCCGCCTCCTGGCGGGCCGAGGTGAGCCGGCCGTCCAGCTCCTCCGCCCGGACCCGGTCGCCCAGCTCCCGCAGCTCGCCGGCCGTGCGGCGGACCTTGGCGACCATCGGGTCGGACGCGAAGTAGGTGTTGACGGCGTCGGTGTCGGCGAGCGAGGAGAGTCTGCGGCTGATCGAGCCGAGTACGCGCTCGGCCGACTCGGCCAGCCGCTCGGCCCGGCGGGCGCGGGCGTCCTGGAGGCTCTGCCTGCGGGCCGCGAACGCCTCGTAGACCTCGGTGCGCCGGGTCTCCAGCTCGGTGAGGAAGCCCTCGTACTCGACGAAGCGCGACTCCAGGTCCTCCAGCTGAAGCAGCAGCGAGGCCAGTTGCTCGTCGCAGCCCTCGGGAGTGTCGGCGGCGGCGAGCGCGCCGGTCACCGCCTGTCCCAGCAGGGCGAACTCGGCGGCGAATTCGGCGCGGCCCTCGTGGTCGAGCAGCTCGGAGCGGCGGGCTTCGAGGGTGGCGCGGGCGCGGTTGACGCCACCGAGGATGTCCGCGACACGTTCCAGGACGGACGTGCGGACGACGGTGTCGCCGATGTCGAGCCCCGTGACGACGTCGGTGACGGTCCGCAGCCCGGCGGCGTGCTCACGGAGGCGTTCGGCCACGGGCGCGGCCTCGGCGACCGTGGTGATGGCCGCCGCTTCGGCCGCCAGCCGTTCGACCTCCGCGTGGTGGCCGGTGAAGGCGTCCTCGCGGCCGAGGAAGGCGACGGCGCGGCGCGCGGCGGCGTCGATGTCGCCCTCGGTCGCCTCGACGAGGGAGTCGATCCGCTCGGTGTCCGCGTAGCGCATCTCCTTCAGCGTCACCAAGTGACCCTGTGCGCGGCGGAGTTCGGTGAGCCGGTCCACCCAGTCGGCCGCGCTGCGCGGTGCCTCGCCGCGGACGCGCCGCACGAGAGCGGTGACCCTGGCGGCGGACTCGGTGAGCGCGTCGGCGGCCTGCGCGGTCAGGGTCCGTACGGTCTCGAACTCGCCGAGCACCTGCTCGGCGGTGGCCCTGATCCCGGTCAGCAGAGCGTGCGGGGCGTCCAGTTCGGGGTCGGTCAGCCAGTGGTGGCGGTCGGCGGCGCGGGCGCAGGCGGTGACGAGCGAGGCGTACGCGGCCGTCGTCGGCGTCGCGCCCGGCGCGGTCGTCCCGGCGACCGCGCGGGCGATCGACAGGCAGTCCGCGATACCGCGCACGAGGTCGGCGTTGCCGACGCGGGCCAGGGGCCCGGTGCCGGCGGGGCGGGTGGCGGCGTAGGTGTCGGAGACGTACGGCGAGTGCCAGAGCTGGAGGGGGTGCACCCGTGCGGGCTCCGTCGCCGCGCGCAGGGTCATGAGGGCGCCGTCGTCGAACACGGCGTACCCGGAGCCGGTCAGCGGCGCCGCGGCCTCCTTACGGATGACGTTGTACGGCAGGAGCAGGGTGCGGCCCTCGGCACGGTCCTGGAAGACGTACAGCACGTCCTCACCGTTGGGGGAGTGCACCGCCCGCTCGAACTCCAGCTCTCCGGCGGAGTCCTCCGCGGCGTCCGTGTCGAAGGTCTTGGCCGTGTCGGTGGCCGCCAGGTAGTAGCCGCCCGGGAAGACGATGCCCTGGTCCTCGGGGAGCCGGCGACAGGACCGCCCGATGCCGTCGAGCCGGGTGACCTTCCCGGTGAGGGTGTTGAGGACGAGGTGCCGCCACGCGTCCTCCTTGTAAGGGCGCACCCGCAGCAGGAGCAGCGCGCCCACGCGTGCGTGGGCGACGTCGGCGTCGGCGAGGGACTGGAGGGGTTCGGTGACGGGCTCGGAGTAGATGCCCTCGGCCGTCTCGGTGTCGTCCTCGGCCTTGAGGGTGAGGGAGCCGCCGACCGTGGAGACGTACGCGTCGCCGCCGACGCCGATGTGCGGGTGGCGGCCGAGGACGTGGTCGTCGCGGGTGGCGGCGGTCCACTCCATGTCGTGCGACGGCGGGAAGACGTGGTCCCGGTCGCCCCGGGCGTCCAGGAACCGCGCGGTGCCGTCGGTGTGCAGCGCCCAGCGCAGTACGCGGATGTCGCCGGGCTTCTCGCCGGTACGGAAGACGGCCAGCAGTCGGCCGCCGAGATGCCGCAGCTGGAGCAGCCGGGCGTCGCGGTAGTAGCGGAACAGCGCGCCCAGCTCTCTTACGAAGGCGGGGTCGTCCAGCAGTCCGGGGACCGCGTCCTCGGGGAGCGGGTCGAGCGCGCGGTCGTGGAGGGCGAAGACGTCGGCGACGGCGATCTCGGTGCCGGGGCCGGCGGTCGTGGTGTCGACGGTGTGCCCGAAGAGCAGCGCGTCTCCGACCGCGACGATGTCGCGGGGCACGCTCGCGTGCGGCGTCCGGAGCTGTCCGGTGCCGGTGAGCCGCAGCTCGGTGGAGCCGAAGGACTCGATGCGGCGGGAGTTGAGCGCCTCCGTACGGAGGGCGAGCTCGCCGCCCCGCGCGGCGAGCCGATCCCGCAGCACCTCGTAGGCACCGGCGTCGATGCGGGTGTCCGTGCCGGCGCCGCTGCCGCCGTCGGCGTGCGTGCCCGGCCCGGGAGCCGTATCGGTGGTGGTCATCTGTGGTCACTCCCTGCGGGGTCGGCGAAGAGAAGCCGGAGCCGCCACACCCCCGTGGCGGCGGCTCCGGCCGGTCGTGTCAGGCACCCGCCGCCACGCGGCGGGCACTGCGGGCCCGCGTCGCCGCGTACGGCCGCTCGGCGTGCCGCCCGAGGCGGTGGTACGGCGGTCCGGCGCGGGTCCTGCGGTGGCCGGGCCGGCCGGCCCGTGCCCTTTCCGGTGGGCGCCGCGTCCGCTCCGTCGCGGTGGCGGCCCCCACTGCGGGTCTGGTGCGGCGTACGGCGACCTGTGCCGTTCGAGGCGGGGTCCGGTGGTCCGTTGCGGTCATCGAGCGCGCGGTTGGCCGCTCCGTGCCCCGCCCCTTCCGCCGTGCGCCGCGTCGCTCGGTCGCGGCCCGTTCCTCGGGTTTGGTGCGGCGCCGAGTTGGGGCGTACGGCGACCTGTGCGGCCAGAGGCGGGGTCCGGCGGTCCGGCGTGGTCACCGAGCGTCCGGGTGGCCGCTCCACGCCGCTCCGTCGCGGCGGTGGTGCGGTGCCCCCGACGCGTGCACCCGGTCGCACGGGCCCGCCCGGCGCCGCGGCGGTGTCAGGACTTGTTGAGCGTGCCGTTCAGCTTCGCGTCCCCGCCCACGCCGCCCAGCTCCGCGATCGGCATGTCCGCGAGGCCCAGTTGCTTCGCCTTGGCGAGCAGTTCGCCCAGCCGGCCGCCGTGCGCGCCCGCGCCGCCGTCCGACGTCATCAGCTTCGTCAGCAGCGCCGACACCGTCAGGTTCCGTATGTCGGACGTCGACACCGACCCGAGCATCCTCGCCAGGTCGTCCGTGAAGCTCGCCGACCCGTCCAGCCACGGGCCCGCCAGGGTGCGCGCCGTGTCCGAGTGCTGCATGAAGCCGTCCAGGCCCTTGCCGAGGGAGATCGACGAGACCAGCCGGTCGAAGAAGACGGTGTCGCCGCCCACGATGTTGATGTCCGCGCTCTCCAGACCCGTCGCCAGCACCGCGGCCTGCGCCTCGGCCACCTGCCGCCGCGTCTCCAGGTCCGCGAGCCGTACCTCCTTGTCCGCCTCCAGGCGCAGCCGGTACTCCTCGTGACCCCGCGACGCCTCGTCCAGCGCGGCCATCGCCGCCGCCTTCTCGGTCAGCCCGGCCGCCTCCGCGCGCAGCCGTGCCTCCGTCGCCCCGGCCTCCGCGAGCCCGGCCTTCTCGACCGCGTCGGCCTCCTTCTCGCGCACCTGCACCGCCGCCAGTCCGGCGGCCGCCGTCTCCGCCTGGATGCCCTCCGCGAGCCGCGTCTTGGCCCGTGCGTCCAGATCCGCCGACTTCACCCGCGCCTCGGCGAGCGTGATCTGCTCGGCGGCCCGGTGGACCGCCGCCTGCTCGGCGGCCTCCGCGCCCTTGATGTCCTTGACCAGCTTCTCCTGCGCCTCGGCCTCCGCCGCGATGACGATCGCCTGGCGGTCGCGCTCGGCGGACTCCACGGCGCGCAGCCGCTTGATGGACTCCTCCTGCTCGGCGACCGTACGGTCCACCGCGATCCGCTCGCGGATCACCTCGGCGATCTCCCTGCGCTCCGTCTCGACCTCCTTCTCGGCCGAGATACGCGTCAGTTCGGTCTCCCGCTCGCGGGCGATGACCTCAAGGAGGCGGTCCTTCTCGATGCGCTCGGTCTCGATGGCGATGACCCGCTCGCGGTTCTTCTCGGCGACGGCGACCTCCCGCGCCTGGTTCTCCCGCTGGATGCCGAGCTGCTCCTCCGTACTGAGGAAGGCACTCTGCGCCCGCAGCCGCTCCTCCTCCTGCACGCGCGCGGTCTCGGCCTCCTCACGGGCCCGTACGGTCTCGATCTCACGCTTCTGCTTGATCTCGGCGTCGGCCTGCCGGCGCTCCAGCTCCAGGATGGCCTCGCGGGCGTCGACGTTCTGGCGGGTGGTCTCCTTCTCCTCCGTGCGCCGGAACTCATTGGTGCGCACGTGCTCGATGGCCGTCAGCTCGGTGATCTTCCGGATGCCCTGCGCGTCCAGGATGTTGTTGGTGTCGAGCTGCGAGAGCGGCGTCTGCTCCAGGTAGTCGATCGCCGCGTCCTCCAGGCTGTAGCCGTTGAGGTCGGTGCCGATGACCTGGATGATCCGGTCCCTGAACTCGTCGCGCTTGGTGTAGAGATCGGTGAAGTCGAGCTGCTTGCCCACGGTCTTCAGCGCCTCGGAGAACTTGGCGTTGAACAGCTCCTGGAGTGTCTCCTTGTCACTGGCCCGCGCGGTGCCGATGGCCTGCGCGACCTTGATGACGTCCTCGGTGGTCTTGTTGACCCGGACGAAGAACGAGATCCGGATGTCGGCGCGGATGTTGTCGCGGCAGATCAGTCCGTCCCGGCCGGTGCGGGTGATGTCGATGGCCTTGACGGAGATGTCCATCGTCTCGGCCTTGTGGAGTACGGGCAGCACGACCTGTCCGGTGAAGGTGACATCGACCTTCCGCATCTTCGAGACGATCAGCGCCTTGCCCTGTTCGACCTTGCGGAAGAGCCGGCTGATGACCAGGAGCAGGGTGACTGCGACGAGCAGGACGACGGCGACGAGCACGCCGACGCCCAAGGTGATGGCATCCATGAGTAGTCCTTGCGTGGAGGCATGAGGTCCCGACCGCTCGACCGCCGAGGGTCGGATGAGGTCGGCTGAGAATTCGGGTGGGAGGAACGCGTTTGAGAGGAACGCGGTTGAGACGAAGTCGGGCGGGACGGGCGCGGGTGGAATCGGGTGAGGTGGGAGAGGTCCGCAGAGAGCCGCGGCGTCAGGCGGCCGAGGCGCGCGGATCGAGCGCCGTGTCGTACGGCGCGACCCAGAAGAACTCGCCGGCCTCGTCGTAGGCGTACAGCAGCCCCGTGCTGCCGTTGCCCAGCGTCGGCGCGTCGGCCTTCGCTATGTCCGCCCGGTGCTGCCTGACCTGTACGACGGCCGTGGACCCGTCCCGCGCCGCGACCTCGGCCTGACCGAACCAGGCGTCCACCCGCCCCGTGCGGATGGTGCAGGTCAGTCCCACGAAGTCGAGCAGGGACGGCCCGGGTTCGTCGGGGAAGAGCGTGTGCAGCGGCCGTACGAGCAGCCGGGTGGCCCCCCAGGCGAGCAGTGTCGCGCCGGCCAGGACGGTGAGCGCCAGCGCGGCCCGGACGAGGCCCGGGGCGTCGAAGGCACCGAAGCGGCGCAGGGTCACGGACGCGGCGAGGCTGCCGAACCAGGCGAGGGCCGTCAGCAGGGAGAAGGCCACCGTGACCGGCACTCCGCCGATTCCGGCGGCGTCGAGGTCGACGTCCGGGTCGAAGCTGTCGGTCTCGGCGACGCCGGTGAGCACCAGCAGCCAGAACCCGATTACCACGATCAGCGCGGCGGTGAAGAGGAAAGTGGGGAATCCGAGTGCCGCGTCGATGAATTCACGCATTCCCGTACCCCCTCGTCCGGCGCTCCGCCGCCGTGTCCGACCGGACCGGCTCCGGATGCCGGAGTGCGAGTGCGCGCACTCCGGCACCGGAATCCGTCCCCCGTTTTCCGTGGTCCGATCCTGTCAGCCGACAGGCCGTGCGCGCATTGCCGGATCCCGGCAATCTTTACGCTTCCTTAATGCCGGGTGATGTCGCGGGATCGCGGTCTGACAGGCTGGATGGCACACGCGTTAAGAACGCGTCAGGACGGATCAGGAAGCCGGGGGGCTCGGATGACGGACCAGGCGACGACAGGGCGGACCACGGATCCCGCGATGTTCCAGGAGTATCTGACCGGTTACGACCGGATCCTCTCGGACGTCGCGGCGACCGGGCGCCGCCTCACCCGCGACGAACTCGACTCACGCCGTGCCCTGGGCGAGCGGGCCGCCGAGGCCGGGCACGGCCTGCGCGCCCTCGTCAGCAGGCATCTGACCGCCACCCGCGACGCCTGGCCCGTCGCGTCGGTTCGCCCGGCGTCCGCCGACAGCGTCCTGGCCGCCGTCGAGCAGGCCGTCGACGCGTTCGCCGAGGGGTACGAGCGGGCGCAGCGGCTCGCCGTACGCCGCGAGGAGGCGTCCCGGCGCGAGTTCATCGACGACCTGCTGCACGGGCGCAGCGACCTGGGGCGGCTCGCCGAGCGGGCCGGGCGGTTCGGGCTCCAGCTCTCCCACGCGCACGCCGTGGCGGTGGCGGTGGGGGAGAGCGCGTATGCCGAGACCGACCCCGTCACCCGCGGTGTCGAACTCGCCCTCGTCTCGCGCTTCGGAGCCCGCCGCATCCTGCTGACCACCAAGGACGGGCGGCTGATCTGTATCGCGCCCGCCGACGAGGGCGATGTCCTCACCTACTTCGCGAAGCAGGCGCACGCGGCGACGGACGGCGGGCGGGTGGCCATCGGGCGCGCGCATCCGGGGGCGGGCGGGGTCGTGCAGTCGTACGAGGAGGCGCTCAGCGCCCACGATCTGGCCGAGCGCATGGCGCTGGACGAGCCGGTGCTGCGCTCCGCCGACCTGCTGGTCTATCCGGTGCTCAGCCGGGACCGGGAGGCGATGTCGGATCTCGTACGCAGCGCGCTCGGTCCTCTTACGGAGGCGCGCGGCGGGGCGGGGCCACTGCTCGACACGCTGGCGGCGTACTTCGACGCGGGGTGTGTGGCGGCGGAGACGGCGCGGCGGCTGAATCTGAGCGTGCGCGCGCTGACGTACCGGCTGGAGCGGATACACAAGCTCACCGGGTCGGACCCGTCGGAGCCGTTCCACCGCTACACGCTCCAGACCGCGGTGATCGGGGCGCGGCTGCTGGACTGGCCGGCGAAGGAACTCTGAGCGTTCCCGTACGCCGTGCCGCCAGGCACCATGGAGACGGCACGGCCCCTCCCGGCCACCGCCGGCGCCCGGCCGGCGGACAGTGGGAGCCGGGCCGGAGCCGCGGACCGGAACCGGGGCCGAAGCCGAAACAGGAGGTCGCACGATGACCGAGCGCAAGCCACCCGGCGTCGATGTCGAGACCTGGGTGGACAGACAGATCCGCGAGGCGGCCGAGCGCGGCGCCTTCGACGACCTGCCCGGCGCCGGCCGGCCGCTGGCGTCCGTGGACGCCCCGTACGACGAGCTGTGGTGGATCAAGGGAAAGATGGCGCGGGAGGGAATCTCCTGCCTGCCTCCGACGCTGAGACTCCGTAAGGAGGTCGAGGACGCGGTCGCAGCCGCGCGCGAGGCCGCGTCGGAGGCGCAGGCGCGGCGGATCATCGCCGACATCAACGAGAAGATCCGCGCCGCGACCGCCAGGCCGCCGGCCGGGCCACCGCTGAACAAGAAGCCGTACGACATCGAGGAGATCGCAGCCGAGTGGCGCGAGCGACATTAGTCACTCTCGGTCACCCTTCCGGGTACTCCCATTCTGTTTGCCATTCCTTTACCATGATGATCCGTCCCCTCTGCCGATCACGGCGGGGACGCCCCGACCGACCAAGAAGGAAGCAGCAGTTCCACGATGGAGCCTCCTAGTACCAGCCGTGCCATTTCCCTTCCGCAGCATCTGACCGGCGGAGCGGGGGTGGCACGGTGACCGAGATCTTCCTTCTCCTGATCGCCCTCGGGCTGACCCTCGCCTGCGCCGTCTTCGTCGCCGCCGAGTTCTCCCTCACCACGGTCGAGCGCGACAGCCTGGAGCGCGCCGCCGCGGCCGGTGAGCGCGGCGCCGAAGGCGCCCTGAAGGCCGTCCGGCGCCTCACGTTCCAGCTCTCCGGCGCACAGCTGGGCATCACCGTGACCTCGCTGGTCATCGGCATGCTCGCCGAGCCGTCCATGGCCGTGCTGCTGCGCGGACCGCTGGTGGCCGTCGGCCTCGGCTCGGTTGCCTCGGTCGTGGCCACCGTTCTCGGTGTCGTCATCTCCACGGTCGTGCTGATGGTCATCGGCGAGCTGGTCCCCAAGAACTGGGCGATCTCGCGGCCCCTGGCCGTCGCCAAGGTCGTCGCGGGCCCGCAGCGCGGATTCACCGCCGCCTTCGGCCCGCTCATCAGGCATCTCAACAGCACGGCGAATCGTTTCGTCCGGCGCATGGGTCTGGAGCCCACCGATGAGCTGGCCTCCGCCCGTACCCCCGACGAGCTGATCTCCCTCGCCCGGCACTCCGCCGCCGAGGGCGCGCTGGAGCAGGACTCGGCCGAGCTGTTCGTCCGGACACTGCGGCTCGGCGAGCTGACCGCGGAGAACGTGATGACGCCCCGTGTCGACGTCCAGGCCCTCGAAGCCGGCGCGACTGCGGCCGACGCGGCCAACCTCACCTACGCCACCGGTCTCTCCCGTTTCCCCGTCTACCGCGACAGCCTGGACGAGGTGATCGGCACGGTCCACATCCGTGACGTCCTGGCCCTCGAACCGGAACGGCGCCACCGCGTGTCCGTCACCGAGCTGGCCAGCGAGCCGCTGCTGGTGCCCGACACCCTGACCGCCGACCGGCTGCTGGACCGGCTGCGCGCCGCGCGCACGATGGCCGTCGTCATCGACGAGTACGGCGGCACCGCCGGTGTGGCCACCATGGAGGACATCGTCGAGGAGGTCGTCGGCGAGGTGCGCGACGAGCACGACCCCGTCGAGACCCCCGACCTGCTGCCCGCGCCGCCGACCGCGGAGGGGCTCGCGACCTGGGAGGCGGACGGCAGCGTACGGATCGACGAGCTGGCCCGGATCGGGCTGGTCGCCCCGGAGGGGCCGTACGAGACCGTCGCCGGGCTCGTCGCCGCCCGCCTCGCGCGCATCCCCGTCCAGGGCGACACGGTCGAGCTGGACGGCTGGCGGCTGGATGTCCTGGACATCGAGCACCACGTCGCGGAGCGCGTGCACATCACCGAGCCGGCGCGGGTCGCCGCGGCGCGGACCGACGCGGAGCCGTACGCGGCGTCCGGCCGGGTGCCGCACGCCGGGGTGCCCGCCGGCGCGGGCGCCACGACAGGCGGCGCGATCGACCGCGACGGCGACCGCGGCCGTGATACCGACACCGATACCGACGATTCCTCGCGCCAGTACGCCGGAGAAGCCCGATGACGACCCTGCAACTCACCATCGGTGCCCTGACGCTGCTCACCAACGCGTTCTTCGTCGGCGCCGAATTCGCCCTGATCGCCGTCCGCCGCAGCCAGATCGAGCCGCACGCCCGCAAGGGGAACAAGCGGGCGCACACCGTGCTGTACGGGCTGGAGCACCTGTCGGCCATGATGGCCACGGCCCAACTCGGCATCACCGTCTCCTCGCTGGTTCTCGGCGCCGTCGCCGAACCGGCCATCGCGCACCTGCTGGAGCCCGGCTTCGAGGCGGCACGGGTCCCCGATGCCCTGGTGCACCCGATCGCGTTCGTGATCGCGCTCACCGTGGCCACGTATCTGCACATGCTGTTCGGCGAGATGGTCCCGAAGAACATCGCGCTGGCCGCGCCCACCAAGTCGGCGCTGCTGCTCGGCCCGCCGCTGGTCGCCCTGACCCGCGCGCTGCGTCCGCTGATCTTCGGCATCAACGCGTTCGCCAACGTCCTGCTCCGGCTGATCAAGGTGGAGCCCAAGGACGAGGTCGCCGCCGTCTTCAACGACGACGAACTCGCCCGGATGGTCGCCGTCTCCAGCCAGGCCGGGCTGCTCTCCCCGGCCGACGGCGAACGGCTGCGGGACGCGCTGGAGCTGGGCACCCGCCCGGTCGGCGAACTCCTCGTACCGCTGCGCCGGATGGTCACGGTCGACCACCGGGTGACGCCCGAGCAGCTGGAGCGGATCGCGTCGTCGGCCGGCTTCTCGCGGATCCCGGTCACCGGGCCGGCGGGCGCCGTCCTGGGCTATCTGCACATCAAGGACACCCTGGGTGTCGCGGACCGCACCAAGCCGTTCCCGCGCTCCGCGCTCCACGCGGTGACGCGGGTCAGGATCGACACCCCGCTGGACGACACCCTCACCGCGCTGCGCGCGGCGGACAGCCATCTGGCCGCGGTGACGGGCGAGGCGGGCTCGGTACTCGGCTTCGTGACGATGGAGGACGTCCTCGGCGAACTGGTGGGCGGCCCCGCCAAGTGAGCACGTCCGTCGCCCGAGGACGGAACAGGAAGCCCGTCCGGCGCGTGCGGACCAACCGCCGCGCCGGGCCGGCCTGATCGGCAGGACACCCCCTGGGGCGTGTCCGGAGGGTTCCGCCCGGCCCCGACGCCCGGTACGGCACGTGGCGTGAGCCGGCCGAGTACGCGCGGTACGAGGCCAGTTCCTCCGCCCCGCGACGCCCCGCCCCGGGCGCCGCAGGCCCCCGCCCCGCGGGGCGGGCGGCGCTACGTTCCGGACACCCCCTGGCGGGCGTCCCCCGCCCGAAGGCCCCCTCCGGGGTGCCCACGCCCACTCCCGTCCTCCCCCCCCCCGGACGTCCGAGGGGGTACATCGACACCCCAGAAACCCCCCAGC
>NZ_JBVJNN010000033.1:0-26391 GCF_055583685.1 Streptomyces sp. NPDC104581 | reverse complement strand
GTCCAAGACCTTTCCCCCCCCCCGCACCCCCCCCTCCCGGGCCCCCGCTCCCCCCCCCCCCTAGGGGTGGATATCCCCCTTCCCCCCCCCCCCCTCCCCCCCCCCCCCCCCCGCCCCCCCCCCGCGGAGGTTCCAGCGGCCGTTCCGGCCGCTCAGCTCCGTGGCCGTCAGCGGCAGTACGTCGATCCGCCAGAACACCCCCGCCGGCGCCCCCAGCGCGTGCACCGTCAGCGCGCGTACGACATCGGGCTCCGCCACCGCGAGGAAGCGCGCGTCGGCGGGGAGCGCGTCGAGCCACCGGCCCACGCGCGCGTGCAGGGCCTGGAGCGACTCCCCGCCGTGCGGCGCCGCCGCAGGGTCCGCCAGCCAGGCGGCGACCGCACGCGGCTCCGTGTCCGCGACCTCGTCCAGCCGCAGCCCGTGCCAGCGGCCCATCGCGCAGGCGCGCAGTTCGGGCAGCGGCTCCGCGGCCAGGCCGAGCGCCCCGGCGGTCTGCTCGCAGCGCAACGTCGGTGACCTGAACACGTGTTGTCCGGTGACCGAGCCCCGTACGGCCTCCGCCTCGCGCAGCCCCGCCGCGTCCAGCGGACCGTCCGCGAAGCGCGCCTCGCGCAGCGCGGTGCTCAGCGCGGGTGCGATCAGCGTCACGCGTGTGGTCACGGGGCCTCCAAGGTCGTGCGGGGCCGTCCCGTACCGCTGGGCCGTGACGGATCCCGTGCCGGGTCCACCGGGGCTCCGGTCGATTCGTCCTCTTGGCCCGCCTGCCCGATCGCGGTACGTTCACGTCGATATCACGACGGCGGGACGGAAGTCCGGTGGGATTCCGGCACGGTCGCGCCACTGTATGCCGGACGGTCACCGCGTGAGTGCGGGGGATGTCCGGTGAGTCAGACCCGGTCGCCGTCGTGCGAGCTCCACTCAACGGGACGCGAGTTCCCAAGGAGGTTGTGCCGTGGCTGAGTCCATCGTGCCCCCGGCCGTTTCGTCGCCCACCGGATCAGCGACATCCCCCCTGACTCCCCTGCCCCTGCGGGCGGTTCTGCCCTGGGCCGTCTTCGTGGGCACGCTGATGCTGGTGCTGCTGTACTTCGTCGGCGCCGAACAGGGCGCCACATCTGTCTTCTCCGGGGCGGGAGTGCACGAGTGGGTGCACGACGGCCGTCATCTGCTCGGTTTCCCCTGCCACTGATCCCGACGACGGAGGTCCCCCGGAGAACATCGTCATGCAGACGTCCACCGTAAGAAACCTGCTGGTCCGCGGCATGATCGCGGGTGTCGTCGCCGGACTGCTCGCCTTCGCCCTCGCCCATGTGGTGGGGGAGCCGTCCATCGACTCCTCCATCGCGCTGGAGGAGTCGCAGTCCGCCCCGGCGCACGAGCACGGCGGTGCGGCCCCCGCACCCGCGGAGGAAGAGGAGGAGCTGGTCACGCGGCCGGTCCAGTCGACCTTCGGCCTCGCCACCGGCGTCCTCGTCTACGGAGTCGCCCTGGGCGGCATCGCCTCCCTGGCCTTCGCCCTCTGTCTGGGCCGGGTCGGCCGGCTCCGCCCCCGTGCGACGGCCGCGCTGGTCGCGGGCGCCGCCTTCACCACCGTCTATCTGGTGCCGTTCCTCAAATATCCGGCCACCCCGCCCGCCGTGGGCAATCCCGACACCATCGGCAAGCGCACCACGCTGTTCTTCCTGATGATCGTGTTCAGCGTGCTGGTCGCGGTCGTCGCCGTCATCGCCGGGCGGCGGCTCGCGCCGAAGCTCGGCAACTGGAACGCGACCGTCACGGCCGGCGCCGGTTACGTGGTGGTGATGGCCGTGGCCGGTCTGCTGCTGCCCGCCAACACCGACGCCGTGCGGGAGACCTTCCCGGCCGCGCTGCTCTGGGAGTTCAGACTGGCCTCGCTGGCCGTCCAGGCGGTGCTGTGGACGGCGTTCGGGCTGGTCTTCGGCGCGCTGGCGGAGCGCGTACTGCGCCCCGCGGACGCTCGGACCACCGGGCGGCACCCGGAGGCCCTGAGCGGCGCGGCGCGTACCGGCTGACCCCGGAAGTCGTCCGCACCGTGTGCCCGGCAGGATTTCCTGCCGGGCACAAGGCGTGTATGGGCCATCCGTGTATGAGAACCGTAAAACGCACCCCCCGGGCCGTATGGGACCCGTCAACGTCGCTCGTATCCGGGAAAAAAGAGGTTCTCCTCTAGAGGTCCAATGGATTCCGACCTCATTCAGGAGCTCACGATGGCCGATGTGGCCTTCGTCGTCACCACGATCGCGCTGTTCGCGCTGGTGGCTTTCGTCGCCAAGGGGGTGGCGAGACTATGACCGCCGAGAACGTCGTCGGCCTCGTCGTCGCCGTCGCCCTGCTGGGCTATCTGGTTCTCGCCCTTCTGTACCCGGAGAGGTTCTGAGCCCTGATGAGCCCCGTCCTCGCCGGTGTGCTCCAGCTGCTCGCGCTCATGGTGGCGCTGGCCCTGGCATACCGACCGCTCGGCGACTACATGGCCGGTGTCTATTCCTCCCCGAAACATCTCCGGGCCGAGAAATGGATCTACCGTGCCATCGGTGCCGATCCCGCCACCGAGATGCGCTGGCCCGCCTATCTGCGCGGAGTTCTCGGCTTCTCGCTGGTGAGTGTTCTCTTTCTCTATCTGCTGCAACGCATCCAGGGCTCACTGCCCGGTTCGCTCGGCTTCTCGTCGATCGATCCGGACCAGGCGTTCAACACCGCCGCGTCCTTCGTCTCCAACACCAACTGGCAGTCGTACTACGGCGAACAGGCCATGGGCCACGTCGTGCAGACCGGCGGCCTGGCGGTGCAGAACTTCCTGTCGGCGGCCGTGGGCATGGCCGTCGCGATCGCGCTCGTACGGGGCTTCGCCCGCTCCCGTACGGGTGAACTCGGCAACTTCTGGGCCGACATGGTGCGCGGCACGATCCGTATCCTGCTGCCGATCGCCCTGGTCGGGGCGGTCCTGCTGGTCGCCTGCGGGGCGATCCAGAACTTCGCGGGCATCCACCCGGTCGGTCAGTTCATGGGCGGCAGCCAGCAGTGGAACGGCGGCGCCGTGGCGTCGCAGGAGGCCATCAAGGAGCTGGGCACCAACGGCGGCGGCTACTTCAACGCCAACTCCGCCCATCCCTTCGAGAATCCCAACGGACTGTCGAACCTCCTTGAGATCTTCCTGATCCTGCTCATTCCCCTCTCGCTCACCCGGACTTTCGGCCGGATGGTCGGCAGCGTCAAACAGGGTTACGCGATCCTCGCCACGATGGTGGCGATCTGGATCGTCTTCACCGCGCTGATGATGTGGACCGAATTCCACCACGCGGGACCGGCGTTCGACATCGCGGGCGGTGCGACGGAGGGCAAGGAGACACGGTTCGGAATCGGCGCCTCGGCCATCTTCTCGGTCGCCACGACACTCACCTCCACCGGTGCGGTGAATTCCTTCCTCTCCTCGTACACCGGTTTCGGCGGCGGAATCGCCATGCTCGGCATGCAGTTGGGCGAGATCGCTCCCGGCGGTGTGGGCTCCGGACTCTACGGAATCCTCGTCATGGCCGTCATCGCGGTGTTCCTCGCGGGGCTGATGGTGGGCCGCACACCGGAATACCTGGGCAAGAAGATCGGCACCAGGCAGATCAAATTCGCCGCGTGCTACATCCTCATCACCCCGGCACTGGTGCTCTGTTTCACCGCTGTGGCGATGGCGATGGACACGCCCGCGCATTCGATGACGAACAGCGGCGCGCACGGGTTCTCCGAGATTCTCTACGCCTATACGTCGGGCGCCAACAACAACGGTTCGGCGTTCGCCGGGCTCAACGCCGACACCCAGTGGTTCAACACCTCGATCGGGATCGCGATGCTGCTCGGCCGCTTCCTCCCCATGGTGTTCGTGCTGGCGCTGGCCGGCTCGCTCGCCGAGCAGAGACCGGTGCCGATGACCGCGGGCACCCTGCGTACCGACAAGCCGCTGTTCAGTGGGCTGCTCGTCGGCACGATCATGATCGTCGCCGGTCTGACCTACTTCCCGGCGCTCGCGCTGGGACCGCTCGCCGAAGGACTCGCGTCATGAGCACTGCCACATCCGCCCCCACACCCGAGCCCGGCTCCGGGCCCGGTCCCTCGCGGGCGCCGCACTCCGACGTGCCCACCTCCCACCGGCCCGACGGCGGCGGGCGCGTCGGCGGTGGCCTGTTCGACCCCCGGCAGCTCGTCAGGTCCCTCCCCGACGCGCTGCGCAAGCTCGACCCCCGGGTGATGGTCAAGTCACCCGTGATGTTCGTGGTCGAGATCGGCTCGGTGTTCACCACGGTGCTGGCGATCACGCGGCCCGGTGAGTGGTTCGGCTGGGCGATCGCCGCCTGGCTCTGGCTGACCACGATCTTCGCCAATCTCGCCGAGTCCGTCGCCGAGGGCCGCGGCAAGGCGCAGGCCGACACCCTCCGCAGGGCGAAGACCGACTCCGTCGCACGACGCCTGACCGGCCCGGCGGCGGAGCCCGTAAAAGAAGAACGCGTTCCCGGCACCGAACTGCGCGTCGGGGACCTGGTGGTCTGCGAGGCCGGCGACACCATCCCCGGTGACGGCGATGTCGTGGACGGAGTCGCCTCCGTCGACGAGTCCGCCATCACCGGTGAGTCGGCCCCCGTCATCCGTGAGTCGGGCGGTGACCGCAGCGCGGTCACCGGGGGGACGAAGGTCCTCTCCGACCGTATCGTCGTCAAGATCACGACCAGGCCCGGCGAGACGTTCATCGACCGGATGATCGCCCTGGTCGAGGGCGCGGCCCGGCAGAAGACACCCAACGAGATCGCGCTGAACATCCTTCTCGCCTCGCTCACCATCGTCTTCCTGCTGGCCGTCGTCACGCTCCAGCCGTTCGCCGTCTACGCCGGCGCGCGGCAGTCGGTGATCGTGCTGACCGCGCTCCTCGTCTGCCTGATCCCGACCACCATCGGCGCGCTGCTCTCGGCCATCGGCATCGCCGGCATGGACCGGCTGGTGCAGCGCAACGTCCTGGCGATGTCGGGACGCGCCGTGGAGGCGGCGGGCGACGTCTCGACGCTGCTGCTGGACAAGACCGGCACGATCACACTCGGCAACCGGCAGGCCGCGGCCTTTCTCCCGGTGGAAGGCGTCACCGCCGCCGAACTCGCGGACGCCGCGCAGCTCTCGTCGCTCGCCGACGAGACACCGGAAGGCCGCTCCGTCGTGGTCCTGGCGAAGGAGAAGTACGGCCTGCGGGAGCGCGGGCGGGGGGAGTTGGGGCAGGCCGGCTGGGTGCCGTTCACGGCGCAGACCCGGATGTCGGGCGTGGACCTGACGGAGCGTGGGCCGGGCCGGGAGGCCGGGAGCGAGCGCAGGATCCGCAAGGGCGCGGCCGGTTCGGTCGTCGCCTGGGTCGAACAGCGCGGCGGCCGGGTCGCGCCCGACGCGCACACCCTCACCGACCGCATCTCCGAGGACGGCGGAACGCCGCTGCTCGTCGCGGTCGAGGACGGGCGCGGGGCGCGGATCCTGGGCGTCGTCCATCTCAAGGACGTGGTCAAGGAGGGCATGCGGGAGCGGTTCGAGGAGCTGCGCCGTATGGGCATCAAGACCGTGATGATCACGGGCGACAACCCGCTGACGGCGCGGGCCATCGCGGAGGAGGCGGGTGTGGACGACTTCCTCGCCGAGGCCACGCCCGAGGACAAGATGGCGCTCATCCGGCGTGAGCAGGCGGGCGGCAAGCTCGTCGCGATGACCGGCGACGGTACGAACGACGCCCCCGCCCTGGCGCAGGCGGACGTCGGCGTGGCCATGAACACCGGCACCTCGGCCGCCAAGGAGGCCGGGAACATGGTGGACCTGGACTCCAACCCGACCAAGCTGATCGAGATCGTCGAGATCGGCAAGCAACTGCTCATCACCCGCGGTGCGTTGACGACCTTCTCGATCGCCAACGACGTCGCCAAGTACTTCGCGATCATCCCGGCCATGTTCGCGGTCGTCCATCCGGGCCTCGACAAGATCAACATCATGGGCCTGTCGTCGCCCGAGTCCGCGATCCTCTCGGCGGTGATCTTCAACGCGCTGATCATCGTGGCGCTGGTGCCGCTGGCCCTGCGCGGTGTGCGCTACCGCCCGATGAGCGCGGACCGGATGCTGCGGCGCAACATCGGGATCTACGGCGTGGGCGGTCTGATCGCCCCGTTCGCCGGCATCAAGATCATCGACCTGCTCATCTCACTCATCCCCGGAATCGGTTGATGTCCATGAACACCTCAGTCGGAAGCACCGCACGGCTCCTGGGCGCCGGGCTGCGGGCCCTGCTCGTACTGACGCTCGTCTGCGGCGTGCTCTACCCGCTCGCCGTCACGGGCATCGGCCAGGGCCTCTTCAACCACCGGGCGAACGGCTCCGAGATCACCTCGGACGGCAGGGTCGTCGGCTCCGAACTCATCGGCCAGCGCTACGACCTGCCCCTGAAGAAGGGCGAGGAGACCCCGGCTCCCGACCTCAAGTGGTTCCAGCCCCGTCCGTCCAACGGCCTCGGCACCAACACGGTCAACACCCAGTACCGGCTGATCCTGTCGGGAGCGACCAACAGGGCCGGTGACAACGAGGAGTTGATCCAGTGGGTGAAGGACGCGAAGGCGGCCGTCATCAAGGACAACTCGGTGGGCGGGTACCGGGTCAGGCCCTCGGACGTGCCACCCGACGCGGTCACCTCGTCCGGCTCGGGCCTCGACCCGGCGATCTCCCCGGAGTACGCGGACATCCAGGTCCACCGCGTCGCGGAGCTGAACGGTCTCGACGTGGCACGGGTCCGGAAGCTGGTGGACGAGCACACGGACGGCCGCATCCTGGGCTTCATCGGCGAACCGCGGGTGAACGTGCTCGAACTGAACATCGCGCTGAAGGCGCTGGAGAAGGGGTGAGGGACCGGGTGGCCGGGGGGGCTGAGGGGAGGTGACGAGGGTGTGACGCCCTTCTCCTCCGCCCCATCCGACCCACCGGTCACTCGCCACCCAGCGTGTCCCGAGTCGTCACCGTGTGCGATGGAAGTACGGGGCTCAGGCGGTTACTCTGCATGTCCGTTGATCAGGTAACTGCCGTCCGGGGGGCTGGCGATGCGGCGTGGGCTGTTCCTGTTCGTCTTCACCGCACTGCTCCTGCTGCCGGGGGCCGGAACGGCCCATGCGGCGCCGCCCCCCGAAGACAGCTGTCTGTCGGGGCAGTTGAAGACCGCGCGGGTCTCCACCTCCGTACGGCTCAAACACGAGGGCGAGACGTACACGAAGGCGCAGACCGATCTCGTCGTCCAGGTGCCCAAGTCCTGGCGGCTCGCGGGGAATCTGCTGCTGAACGGGGACACCGAGCGGTACCGGTCGGCCATGCGGTGCGTACTGCGCAACCCGGACGACCCCTACCCCTACCGGAACACCGAGGTGCGCCCCGGACCGCCCGAAGTGACCGTCCAGGAGAAGTGGATCACCGTCCGGCACCGCGCCGTGACCTATGTGGACGACACCCGCGAGCGGCACTTCGGGCCCTGGCGCATCACCGCGGGCAAGCGGTTCTGGACGCTGGCCCTGATGCGCCCGCCCGCCCTCGACTCCGCCTGGTGGCAGCGGATCTCGGTCGACCTCGGCGGACGCGCGGCCCGCACCATCTCACCGACCCCGAGCAAGGGCTCCGCCACCGAGCTGACCTGGCTGCGGGCCAAGGCCGGCGGCAAACCGCCCGAGGTGCTGATCGTCGTACAGCCGCCGGCCACCAAGGCGCTGATCACCCGGTGGAGCGGGAAGCCCTGGTACGTACTGCCGTCCCTGACCTGGATGGCCTGGGACCTCGTGCTCGTCCCCGTACTGCTGCTGGTGACGGTGCGCAGACTGCGCCGTACGCCCGCCTCGTCACCGACGACGCCCGCCGAGGAGGCCACCTGGCGCAATCTCCGCCTGTGGACGTACGTGTCGTTCGCCATGGCGCTGGTCTACGAACTGGACGACCTGCTCCCCAGCCTGGCCGGCGACTACGAGCTCCTCTCGTGGTGGCCGGAGAACCGCATCGCGGTGCACCTGGTGCTCTCCGCGATCGGCGGCGCCGCGCTCTGTCTCGTCGGCAGGCCGCGCACGGGCGCGTGGGCCGCCGTCCTGACGGCCACGGCATTTCCGGTGGTCGTGGCGGCCGAGCCCGAGTGGTTCGGGATGCCCACCGGCTTCTGGCTCAACGAGCACGACATCGCCGGGGTCGACGAACTGCTGCGGACGGGCGGCTTCCTCTGGCTCGCGCTCGCCTGCGCCTGTGTGGTCTTCGTCTGGCTGGTGGCCGCCGTGTCGATCGTGGGGCGGCTGCGCGCCGCGCCCGGCACGGCCGCGCCGGGCGCCGCCCAGCGAGGTCTCTTCCCCTGGTGGGTGCTGGTCCTCTGCGCCTTCCTCGCCGCCGTGCTCGTCGCGCTCGCCGTATGGGCCAAGCAGAACGTCTGGGAGCAGGAGTCCTGGCTCGGCATCGGCGGGGGCGACGAGTTCTACGACCGCTGGCACCTCGCCAACATCTACAACTCGCTCGCCTGGTTCCCCTCCGACTGGCCGGACTGGTTCTCCGGCCTGGCGGGATGGCTCATCCGTATCGCGGTGCTCCTCGCCGTACTCGCCGTCCGGGCCAAGGCGCCCGGCGCCAGCCCGGTCGCACCGGGCGCCCCGGAACTCCTGGTCCTCACCGTGCTGTTCGTGACGTCCGTCGCGCCGACTCCGGGCTGGTACGTGGGCCTGGGGGCGTACGTACTGGACGTACCGCTCGTCCTGCTCGCCGGATGGCTCCTGCTCTCCCTGGGCCGCCGCCGCTCGGTGCTGTCCCAGACACTTCCGGCGGGGACACCCCTGCGCGAGGTGATACGGGAGCCCGACCGCCAGTGGCTGGTCGCCTCCGCCCGCAGATACCGCGACCTGCATCTGCAACTGCGGCGCTGGGAACAGGGCGACCAGGAGGGCGAACGGAACGAACTGGAGAGCAAGCTCGACGAGCTGCACCGCTGGAACCCCGGCGACTCCGCCTCTCCGCACGCCGGCGAGAAACTGCCGGACTCGGTGGACGCGATAGAACTGCTCCTGGCCTGGGGCCCGAGGGACACCTGGTGGCGCAACGCCTGCCGCGCCGCGTTCCTCGCCGCGGTCGTCGCACTGCCCGCCACCGCCGTCTCCTTCTGGGCGAACAACGTGCGCGGACCGCTCTGGGGCGACATGGCCCGGGACCAGTTCGGCATAGCCAACCTCCTGCCGGCCGTGATCGGCTCGGAGGTGATCATCGCGGCGTGCGGCTTCGTCCTCGGTGCGCTGTGGCGCGTACTGCCCGGCCGCCGGGGGCCGTCGAAGGCCCTGGGCCTCTCCGTGGTGTACGCCGTTCCGGTCGGTCTGTACTGGATCCTCAGCCGGGCCGTGGACGAGCCCTTCGGCACCTGGGCCCTCGACGTGGCGCTGACCCTGCTCGTCCTCACGACGACCGGGGTCGCCATGGACATCGACACCTTCCGTCAGGAGGACCACTACTGGCCGACGAAGGCCGCCCTGCTGCTGTCGATCTACCAACTGCGCACGGCCTCGGTCCAACTGGCGTTCTTCGTGGCCCAGGTGGTGGCCCTGGTGGGTGTCTGGCAGCAGCTCAAGGGAAACGATCCGATGGTGCTGATCGAACCCCAGAGTCCGACGGGCCCGCAGGGCGGCCCCTCGACGGGGGAGTCGACGGCGGACTGAGGACTCCGCGAGGGGCCCTGCCGGAGGGCCCCGGACGGGGGCCGGACCGGGGGCGCGATCAGCGCAGCGTCTTCAGCATCTCCGCCTCGAACGGCGCGATGTCCTCCCCGCTCCCGCGCAGCGTCTTCCTCGGCCACTCCGGGTCGGCGATCAGCGCGCGGCCGACGGCGACCATGTCGAACTCGTCGCGCTCCATCCGGTCCAGCAGTTCGTCGATACCGGTGACCGCCGAGTCGTTCCCCCGGAAGGCGGCGGAGAACTCACCGTCCAGGCCGACCGAACCGACCGTGACCGCCGGCCGGCCACTGATCTTCTTCACCCAGCCGGCGAGGTTCAGGTCGGAGTCGTCGAACTCCGGCAGCCAGTAGCGGCGGGTGGACGCGTGGAAGACATCGACACCGGCCTCGGCCAACGGTGTGAGCAGGGCGTCCAGTTCCCCGGGCGTCCGGACGAGCTTCGCGTCGTAGGCGTTCATCTTCCACTGCGACATACGGAAGAAGAGGGGGAAGGCGTCGGAGACGGCGGCGCGGCAGGCCGCCACGATCTCCGCCGCGAACCGGGTCCGCGCCACGATGCCGCCGCCGTAGGCGTCGGTACGCCGGTTGCTGCCGGCCCACAGGAACTGGTCGATCAAGTAGCCGTGCGCGCCGTGGAGTTCGACGCCGTCGAAGCCGATCCGCTCGGCGGCGGCCGCCGCGTCGGCGAACGCGCCGATGACGTCGTCGAGGTCCTCGCGCGTCATGGCGCGCCCCTTGGGCTCACCCGCCAGGGACAGACCCGATGGCCCGACCGGCTCGGCGTCCGCCACCGGCGGGGCGCCCTCGGTGCGGGTGGCACCCACGTGCCACAGCTGCGGAATGATCGCGGCGCCCGCCCGGTGCACGGAGTCCGCGACGTCCGACCACCCCGCGAGCGCGTCCTGACCGTGGAACCGCGGCACCCGGTCGCTGGTGCCCGCCGATTCGTGGCCGACGTAGGTGCCCTCGGTGATGATCAGCCCCACGCCGCCGACGGCGCGCCGTGTGTAGTACTCCGCGACGTCCCGGCCCGGCACACCGCCCGGGGAGAAGCCGCGGGTCATGGGCGCCATGGCGATGCGGTTGCGCGAGGTGAGCCCGCGGACGGTGAAGGGGCGCGCGAGGGTGGCCGCGCTGCGGGGGGTGGTCACGTCTGTCACGTCAGTTCCTGTTCATGATCATTCATCTTCGTTCGCGTACGCCGTCGTTCGCGTACGTCCGGAAGCGGAAGGGGGTGGCTCAGCCCGTCAGGCCGTAGAAGCGCATCGGTGAGTTCGGCGTGAAGCCGATCCGCGGGTACACCGGCGCCCCGGCGGCCGTCGCGTGCAGGGTGGCGCGGCTCAGTCCGGTGGCCCGGCCGCCCTCGTACAGCGCCTTGCGGGTGACCGCCTCGCCGTAACCCCTGCGCTCCCACGCCGGGTCCGTCGCGACCATCAGGACGAAGAGGCGGCCCTCCGCCTCCACGCTCGCCGCGCAGGTCACGGGAGCGCCGTCGCGCAGGCCGACGTAGGCGTACACGCGCTCCTTCCACAGCGCGGAGCCGAGCAGCCCGTCGCGGCCGTCCTCCAGCGGGAATCCGTAGGCGCGTGAGTTGAGGTCCGCGTAGGCGCGCAGATGCTCCTCGGTGCGCACGCGCACGAACGTCAGATCGGGGTGGGACGGCTCGGGGAGGGGAAGCAGGTTCCCGGCCATGCCGACGCCGGGGAAGGCGTACGCGAGGCCGACCCGCCCGGCCGCACCGGCGAGCCCCGCGAGCGCCTCCTCACCGAGGAGATCCTCGAAGATCCACAGAAATCCGGCCCGCTCCTTCGACCGCATGATCTCCGCGGCCCGCGCCAGCCGCTCCTGGACGGCTTCGGCGTCCGCGCCGGCCTCGGTCAGCGTGACGCAGTTCCAGAACGGAAACCGGCAGTCGGCCCAGCGCACGGCGATCCCCGGCAGATCCCGCACATCCGCGCCTGGATCCCGGTCGAGCACCATGACACGCCAGACGGCGGCGAGTTGCTCCACCGATTCGATCGAGTCCACGAGATCCGCCACCGAAACCCCTCACCTGGGCGAGTGCGCAAAAGCGCTGTCACGGTGGACAACGAGCCCCAGGGAAATCGGTGGTGCGCCCGGCCTCAGACCACGGCCACGGGAGGCTCCGCGACGCCAACGAACTGCCTGCCCACGGTCGGCACGCGTGACGACCACCCCAGCGCGGTGAGGTCGCCTGCGAGCGCCCGGGGATCGTGGAACACCTTCACGACGCGGTAATGGCTGCCGTCGTCGAGCCGGCGCAGCGCGGCGGGAACGGCCTGGTCCGCGAGGACTTCCTCCTCCGCGGCCACGTCGGGGCCGTCGTCGACGAAGACCGCCCTGTCGCCCGGCACGAGGGAGGCGGCGACGGTGTCCCAGAACCCGGCCAACCGGGCGGGCGGCACATGTGAGAGCCAGAAGGCGAAGAACACGGTGTCGTAGCGCCGCGCCGGCTGCCACTCGAAGATGTCGGCCCGCACGAACCGGACACGGTCCGAAGCGGTACGCGCACGGGCGAGGGCCGGCACCTCGTCCGCCGCGTCGACGGCGGTCACCGACTTCGCCCGCGCGGTGAGCGCCGAGGTCCACTGCCCGGTGTCGTAAGCCAGCTCCAACACGTCCCCGAAGACGATTAGTTCCCCCACGCTCCCAACAACTTCCGCAACTCCGCCCGCTCCACGTAGGGCCGGTCGTACTGGCCCGCACCGGCCGGGTAGTACGCCAACTGCTCCCCAGAAGCGCGTCATCACACATACAGGTCCCCCTCACCCGCGCCGGACCGGAGCCAAGTACACGCCCGGCGCACCGACTTGATTGCCACGGCCAGGGACGGGCTTCACATCGGGGGAAGGCCAAGCGGCCACGTCCGTCGAGTTGATGGCCGACAAGTCCCCACGCGTACTTCTTGTTTAGGTGACAGTAACTGAAGTACCGTTTGGGTCATGCAAGTTGACGTGTGGTCACCCACCCCCGTGCTGCTGACGGTCGATCTTGTGATCCTGACGCTGCGCGAGGGGCGGTTGTGTGTCCTGCTCGTGGAGCGGGGCGAAGATCCTTTTCAGGGCATGCCGGCTCTGCCTGGCGGATTTCTCAATCACGCCGGTGAGGAGATCCTGGATGCCGCCCACCGTGAGTTGTGCGAGGAAACCGCACTGGTCGCCGGTTCTGTGCACCTTGAACAGCTGGCCATCTACGGGGACCCGGGACGTGATCCACGGGGGCGAGTCGTTTCCGTGGCCCACTTGGCGATCGCGCCGAGGCTCCCCGAACCTGTCGCGGGAACGGATGCTGTGGATGCCGCATGGGTTCCTGCGGAGAGCGTCCTGTCCGGCGAGGTGGAACTGTCCTTCGATCACCGTCGGATCGTGACGGACGGAATCGAACGCGCACGTACCAAGCTCGAATTCTCGGCGCTGGCAACGGCGTTCTGTGGAGAATTATTCACCATCGCCGAGTTGCAGCAGGTGTATGAGGCGGTTTGGGGCACTGAGATCGACACTCGTAATTTCTATCGCAAAGTCCAGGCTGTAAAGGGATTCATCATCCCCGCCGGATCAGGACGCCGGACCACGGGAGGACGGCCCGCACGGCTGTACCGGGCCGGGCCGAAGACGGTGTTGTACCCACCACTGATCCGACCCGTGCCGTCAACGAAGGAAGAGGACATGAGGGAGGAAGGAGTATAGATGTCGAAAGACCTGGTGGTGATTCTCACCGCCCTCAATCTCGAGTACCAGGCCGTGCGCCGGAAACTGGCCGGTCCACAGGTGCACCGTCACGAGCGTGGGACGCGCTTCGAAGTGGGAACCGTGCAGGGCGCTTCATGTCGTGTCGCGCTCGGGCTGACGAACAAAGGGAATCATTCCGCCGCGGTGATCGCCGAGAGGGCGATACAGGAGTTTTCGCCGGTGGCCGTGCTGTTCGTCGGCGTCGCCGGTGCCCTTTGGGACACCGCCAGGCTGGGCGACGTGGTCATGGCGACACACGTGTACGCCTACCACGGCGGGACCAGCGAGGACGACGGCCTCAAAGCCCGTCCCCGGGTGTGGGAGGCGGCGCACGGTATCAGCCAGCTCGGCTCGCATCTGGCTCGCGTGAATGGCTGGGCCGACGACACGCCCGGCGATGGGCGCGCACCACAGGTGCACTTCGGCGCAATCGCCGCGGGTGAAGTCGTGCAGAACTCGAAGATTTCGGCCGAGGCGCGGTGGATCCGGCAGCACTACAACGACGCGCTCGCGATAGAGATGGAGGCTGCCGGTGTGGCGCAGGCCGGTCATCTCAACGGAGCACCGGTAGCGATCATCCGGGGAATCAGCGACCGGGCGGACGGAACGAAAAGCAGCGCGACGGACCATAACTGGCAGCCACGGGCCGCTGCGAACGCGGCGGCATTCGCCACACGGCTTGCAGTGGAACTGGTGGGAGAACAGGAGCAGGTTGCAATGTCGCAGGCAGACAAGGCCCATACGGCCGAGAAACTCGAAGAGCACGTCACCAACACCGCCCATAGCAGCACCGTTGGCATCATGGCCGGCTCAGTCAAGGAGAGCAGCGTCCACTTGAACGTGGCCCCGGAGGTGACCAGTCCGGCGGACCTGGTCGCGGAACTGGACGGTTTCCGTGAGCACCTGAAGAGTCACCAAGCCACGGGCGCCTTCGACGACGACATCTACACGGAGGCACTGGCCGAGCTGGGCTTTGCCCGCCGGGCAGCGAGGGAGGGCACTCCCGAATCGTCCAAGAGGGCGACCATGGCACTCAAGAGGTTACGCGGTCTGATCGCGGAGTTCCCCGAGCTGGTGGCCAGACTGGCACCACTGGTTCTTGCGGCGGGTGCCTTGTCATGAACAGCGGCGGCAGTGGCACGCAGAATTCGGCAGCATTCGGCTCCACCGTCGGAATCCAGGCCGAGGTCGTACACAACTCCACCGTCAACTTCGCCCATCCGGACGCATCGCCTCAGGAAAAGTACAAGGTCGGCGTGCGGTACCTGGAGGACGGCGTCCCCAGCCGTGCCCGCGACATGATCAGTGACGCGATCGCCCAAGGACACGACAACGCGGAGGTCCGTTTCCATTGGGTGCTTGCCATGCTCAGTGCACGTGCATACCACGACCTCAGCACCGAAGAACTTCAGCGGCTGCGCCACGCCTCCGGGCTCGTAGGGACTTACGCCGAGGGAGAGTGGAAGGACGCTCTGCGTGTCGTTTTCGAGCTGCTGGCGATGCTCAGCACCGCTGACGGTGAAACAGGACGCGTATTGGAGCGGTTGCGAGCCCTGTCACCGCGCCGACGTGACACGATCCTCCACCACCTCGACCTCGTACTGACCGGAGGGCTGAAGGACAGCCTGTGGGTCGAGAACCGCGAGCGGGCCAAAACAACCCGTTTCGGCAACAACCGGGTTCAACGGGTCTGGGCCTATTTCGAACCCGACCCCATCGGGCCACGAGCCGTACTGCCCCGTCCGAGCACCGCTGCTGCCGCCCGGAGAGCACTCACAGCCCGAGTCGGCCTGTTCGTCGTCGTCACCGCATTCCTCTGGATCTTGGCGCTGATCGCGGATCCAGTTGGGGCAGTCCTTGAGTTACTGGTGGCGCTCGGTGCGGGCCTGACCGCGGCTCACTTCGGCTGCGGATGGTGGGATCAGGAACGTCAGCTGAAGGCCAAGAACCGTAAGTCCCACATCTCGCACACGGGCAATACCGCCTCTGCTGGGGACGGATTCACCAACAGCGTCCGTCAATCCTTCGAGCACTACTTCAGTACCCGCGTGCCCCACGGGTTCGCTCCGCGCGAATGGTTCCGTCGTACCGCCCGCATCCGCAGCAGCCTCGTCGCCGAGATCGCGCTTCTCTACCGCGAGAGCCGAATCAGCGTGGACCGGGTCGAATGGCTGATCCGCCATCTTGCTGAGGATGCCCGCGACCGCCACAACAAAGGCGCTCTGTTCGATCACCCGAACCAGAACCAGACGCCGGTGGTGGCGAAGGCGCTGTGTGTGATTGCCCTCATCACTCTCGGCATCACGACTCTGGCCCTGTTCGTCACGGCGGCCTCGGGTGCCGGCGCGTCGCGGATGCTGATGGCCATTCTGGCCGTAATCGGTGCGGTCTGGTCCGGACGCGTGTCAGCGTCCACGTGGCTGGAAGCCCAGGGTGAAGAGCGCCGAATGGCCGAGGAAACCAAGGAATATCAAGAGCAGCTGGCCACGCGGCAAGTCGCGTATCAGAACTGGAAGTCGTTCCTGGATACCACGCGACCCAGTGAGCTGGAAATGGAGACCTGGTTAAACTGCGACAAGACCCTGTTCGTCGACGAAGCGCTCAGCCACTACCAGCTGACCTGGCGCGACCTGATCACCCACACCATCCTGATGACACCTGCACGCCCGTACAAGCGAGGGCGCGTGAAAGGCGGTCCTTGGCGATATTCGCGCTACAGCTTCCGTCTCTTTCTGATTACGCAGGACGGAGTTCGTGAAATCAGCACGGAATTTGATTTCACCGACGCAAAACGTGGGAACGAGCAGCGAAGCAACTACCGGTTCGACGTCTTGTCCTCCGTGCAAGTGACCGAACGCACCCATACCGGTTATGACCTGGAGCTGGTCCTCACCAACGGGCCGGCCAGGAACATCCGTGTCAAAGACGCAGACTCCCACCAACTGGCGCCGGACGAAAACGCCCAGGAAATCGCCGAGATCAACCTCAACGCGGCTGGTTTCATCCATACCTTCCGCCTCCTGGAAGGAATCGCGGCGGACGGAAAGGGTTGGATCGAACGAAACAACCCCAACAACCTGCCGCCCTTCCGTGCTGCCGACTGAGTCATCCGCGCCTGTAGGGCGGGCGCCGGAGCGCCGGTGTCCTGCCCGCTCACTCATCAGCCCAGCCGGGACCGAGCCTAGGAATGACCGTGGCCGCCACGGATGACGTCACCGAGGGCAGACTGCTGCTGGCCGAGTACGACCGCATCAAAGAGGAGCAGAAGACCCGAATAGGATTCCGTGACAACCTGCTCTACTTCACGCTCGCTGCGTCCACTGCGGTCCTGGCGATCACTGTCCACAGTGGGCAGGCTCAACTGCTGCTCGCCGTCCCGGTGATCTGCCTGGTGCTCGGCTGGACCTACCTGGTCAACGACGAGAAGATCTCGGCGGTCGGCCGCTACATCCGCGACCAACTGGGCCCGCGGCTGGCGGAGCTCAGCGGCGCCCGCGGCCCAGTGTTCGGCTGGGAGATCTACCACCGCGACGATGCGAGTCGCACCACGCGCAAGCGACTACAGAGCGCGGTGGATCTGTTCACGTACTTGGTCCTGCCGATGATCTGCGTAACAGCATTCTGGTGCTCTCCCGCCGTCCAGTTCCTGTTCGTGATCGTCTCCCTCGCACAGACAGTCGCTCTTGCCTTACTGGGCTGGCAGTTCCTGCGCTACGCGGAGCGGTAGTGCTGCTCTACAGCCCCGCTTGACGTTCGATTCGGGTACGGCCGCCGACTGAGGCGGCGCAACTACGTATGCCGAAGGGCCCACGGTTCACGGTAGGGCCCTTCGGCATTGTGCTGGTGAGGTGTCGGCGGCTGATACGAGCCCCGAACTCGTAAGGGTCCGGCGGCATGCGCACATCGGTGCCCGGCGAAATCAGCGTGCCCCGGCCGCCTGTCGGCCCCTCCCCGGCACCGAACAGGGCGAGGCCCGGAGACCTCACCCGCCCCCGGTGGAGCCTCAGCTCACGGCCACACCAAGCAGTACGGCTGGTGGCCCGCCTCGTGGAGGCGGTGGCT
Source organism: Streptomyces sp. NPDC104581 (assembly GCF_055583685.1). Classification (NCBI taxonomy): domain Bacteria; kingdom Bacillati; phylum Actinomycetota; class Actinomycetes; order Kitasatosporales; family Streptomycetaceae; genus Streptomyces; species Streptomyces sp. NPDC104581. The sequence continues at coordinate 8,832 of NZ_JBVJNN010000033.1, read as the reverse complement.
GAAGTCCTGCCATTCGTGGAGGAGTTGGTAGACGTTGAACGCGTCCCGGGGGCCGCCGCGGTCCGGGACCGTCGACCAGATGAAGGCCGCCGCCCCCACCGATTCCTCGCCGATTCCGCGCAGTGGGTCCACCACCGTCATCGGGAGTTTGACGACCGCGTAGTCCGGGTGCAGCACGACCAGTTCGAGGGGCGGGACCTTGTTCAGCGGCATGCCCTGGATTCCCGTGAGGACCATCGCCGCTATCGTCTCGGGCTTGATCTTCGTGAACATCCCGCCCATGCCGAGTTCGTCGCCGCCCAGTTCCTCCGGGCGCATCGAAATGGGGACGCGGGCCGCCGTGGCGCCGTCCGGGGCGCCGAAGTATTTGTACGTCACGCCCACCCGGCCGCTCCCGCCTCCCTGAGGCCGGTTCTCGCTCCCGCCGGCAGGAGGCTGCGCGCGGGCTTCTCGCTCGCGGCGCCGGTGTTTTCCCCGCCGGGCAGGGTCGGGCCCGAGGTCATCGGTACCCTCGCCCAGTCCGCCACCGCGATGCATATCTCCACCCGACCACTCGCAGCCCCGGCCGCGCAACCCGATCATCGTGACAGTGACCTCCCCCACGGACGGCCGGTGAAACACCTGTCCGCAGATACTTCGAAGGCTCTGACACCATGGATTGCGTGAGCTTCCCCTATGACGCCCCAGTTTCGCAGACGTGGGGGCCCTGACGCTCTTGTGTAATACGAGGAGCTCGCGCGACCCGCTCATCGGTGGCCGAGATCCTTCGTCCCGGCCACCCGACCCCGAATCGCAGATCAGGACCAAAGTGTCGTACTCATACGAAGCCCCCGTTTCGCAGGCGCTCTTCGACCGGGCGTCGGCCGTGACCCCCGGCGGGGTGAACTCTCCCGTCCGTGCCTTCCGGGCCGTGGGCGGTACGCCCCGGTTCATGGTGTCCGGCGACGGCCCGTACCTCACCGACGCCGACGGGCGCGACTACGTCGACCTCGTCTGCTCCTGGGGGCCGATGATCCTGGGCCACTCCCGGCCCGAGGTCATCGAGGCCGTACAGGCCGCGGTCGCCCGGGGTACGTCCTTCGGTACGCCCGGTGAGGGCGAGGTCGCGCTGGCCGAGGAGATCGTCGCCCGGGTCGCGCCCGTCGAGCAGGTCCGGCTCGTTTCCTCCGGCACCGAGGCCACCATGTCCGCGATCCGGCTCGCCCGCGGGTTCACCGGGCGCGCGAAGGTCGTGAAGTTCGCGGGCTGTTACCACGGCCACGTGGACGCGCTGCTCGCCGCCGCCGGCTCCGGCGTCGCGACGTTCGGGCTGCCCGACACCCCCGGGGTGACCGGGGCGCAGGCCGGGGACACCGTCGTCCTGCCGTACAACGACCTGGACGCCGTCCGGGCGGCCTTCGCCGCGCACCCCGGCGAGATCGCCTGCGTGATCACCGAGGCGTCGCCCGGGAACATGGGCGTCGTGCCGCCGCGCGACGGCTTCAACGCCGGGCTCAAGGAGCTGTGCGCGGCGCACGGCGCCCTGTACGTCTCCGACGAGGTGATGACCGGCTTCCGTACCTCGAAGGCCGGCTGGTACGGCATCGACGGCGTCGCGCCCGACCTGATGACCTTCGGCAAGGTCATGGGCGGCGGGTTCCCCGCGGCGGCCTTCGGCGGCCGTGCCGACGTCATGGCCCACCTCGCGCCCGCCGGCCCCGTCTACCAGGCGGGCACGCTCTCCGGGAACCCCGTCGCCACCGCCGCCGGTCTCGCCCAGCTGCGGCTGCTGGACGACGCGGCGTACGCGAAGGTCGACGCCGTGTCGGAGCGGATCCGCGGACTGGTCGCCGACGCCCTCACCAAGGAGGGTGTCGCGCACCGGGTGCAGACGGCGGGCAGCATGTTCTCGGTCTTCTTCACCGCCGACGAGGTGCGGGACTACGAGGACGCCAAGCGGCAGGAAGCCTTCCGCTTCACGGCCTTCTTCCACTCGATGCTCGCCGACGGCGTGTATCTGCCGCCGTCCGCCTTCGAGTCCTGGTTCGTCTCCACCGCCCACGACGACCGCGCGGTCGAGCGCGTCGCCGCCGCCCTGCCCGCCGCCGCCCGCGCGGCGGCTGAGGCGACCGAGAGCGGAGTGGCCGCATGAGCGCCGAGACCACCGCCGTCCACGTCGTGCGGCACGGTGAGGTGCACAACCCCGACGGTGTCCTCTACGGGCGCCGCGACGGCTACCACCTCTCCGAACTGGGCCGGCGGATGGCCGACCGCGTCGCCGAGCACCTCGCGAGCCGCGACATCACCCATGTCGTCGCCTCCCCGCTGGAGCGCGCGCAGGAGACCGCGACGCCCGTGGCCAAGTCCCACGGACTGACCCTGCACACCGACGACCGCCTCATCGAGGCGGCGAACGTCTTCGAGGGCAAGACCTTCGGGGTCGGTGACGGAGCCCTGCGCCGCCCCGGCAACTGGCGTTACCTCACCAACCCCTTCCGGCCCTCCTGGGGCGAGTCGTACGTCGACCAGGTCGCCCGGATGAAGGCCGCCCTGGCCGACGCGCGCGACGCCGCCCTCGGGCACGAGGCCGTGTGCGTCAGCCACCAGCTGCCGATCTGGATCGTGCGCAGCCATTTCGAGCGCCGGAGGCTCTGGCACGACCCGCGCCGCAGGCAGTGCACGCTCGCTTCCCTGACGACTTTCACCTATGAGGGGGAGAAGCTGATCTCCGTTGCCTATACGGAGCCGGCGCGCGATCTCGTGCCGCCGCATCTGCTCGCCGGGGCCAAACCGGTAAAGGGCGCGTCAAAAGCCTTCGGAGCGTAGTCGGTCAATCGCCCACGGTTCAGCGGGAAATGTCACATCCGGCGTTACAGGTACGCCGCTTCGTCAATTCCTGGAACCTCTGAGTTCCCTGTGCCATCTAACGTGTTGTCGTTCGCATGACCGGCGGACGTGACATGGACGAGCGCGGATGGGGACGATATGCGCGACATGAGCCGAAGGAGCCTGCTCGGAGCCGGAATTGGGGCGGCTGCCGCAATCGGAATCGCGGGTTGCGGCACCGACTCGGGTACGCCGGGCAATGCCGGTGAGGACGGCGCCGGCGCCGGGGGAGAGAAGAAACCGGGCACGAAGCCCAGCGAGAAGAACGTCAGGCCGATCGGTGACGGTTCGACCGCCGACACCGGGAAGCAGCCCCACCAGCCGCCGAGGCCCGTACCGCTGGAGCCGGGCGAGACCCCGCCGCAGTTCGTCGTCTTCTCCTGGGACGGCGCGGGCGAGGTGGGCAACGGGCTCTTCCCCCGCTTCCTCGACCTCGCCAGGGACCACGGCGCGGCCATGACGTTCTTCCTCTCCGGCATCTATCTGCTGCCGGAGTCGAAGAAGACGCTCTACCGCCCGCCGGGCAACGCCGTCGGCGCCTCCGACATCGGCTATCTCACCGACGCGCACATCAAGGACACCCTGAAGTACGTACGCCAGGCGTGGCTCGAAGGGCACGAGATAGGCACGCACTTCAACGGGCACTTCTGCGCGGGCTCGGGCTCGGTCGGCAACTGGTCGCCGCAGCAGTGGCGCGACGAGACCGAACAGGCCGTGAAATTCGTCACCGAGTGGCGGACGAACACCGGCTGGAAGGACCTCGACCCGCTGCCGTTCGACTACCGCAAGGAACTGGTCGGCGGCCGGACGCCGTGCCTGCTCGGCCAGGACAAGCTGCTGTCCGTCGCCGGCCGGATGGGCTGGCGCTACGACGCCAGCTCGCCCGGCGGCCGGCAGATGTGGCCGGGAAAGCGCCAGGACGTATGGGATCTGCCGCTCCAGGCGGTGCCGTTCCCCGGCCATTCCTTCGAGGTGCTGTCGATGGACTACAACATGCTCGCCAATCAGTCGAAGAATTCGACACAGGGGGTGCCCGCGAATTTCCCGGGCTGGCGCAAACAGGCCACCGAGGCGTATCTCTCCGGATTCCGCCGCGCGTACGAGTCGAATCGCGCCCCCCTCTTCATAGGGAATCACTTCGAGGAGTGGAACGGCGGCATATACATGGACGCGGTGGAGGAAGCGGTCAAGGGGATGGCGGACAAGAAGGACGTACGGCTCGTCTCCTTCCGCCAGTTCATCGACTGGCTCGACGTCCAGGACCCGGCCGTTCTCGAAAAGCTCCGCACGCTGGAGGTCGGCCGTCCGCCGGCCGGCGGATGGAACACCTTCCTCAAAGCCGCGTAGGAGCCCGTGAAATCCCGCGGGGCTCGTGACGGCCCCCGCCGGCGGCCCGCACCGGGCCGCTGACAGGGGGTTCCACGGGAGCGAGGGGGGCGAAGAAGATCCCCGATTGGCCCATGCGAAACTTTTCACATGAACTCTGGCCTCGGACAGGACCTGGCCCTCCCAAGCCGCCCGAACCGACGCCCACGCGCCGCCGCCACGGCCGCCGTGGCCGCGTCGGTGGCCATGCTGACCCTCGCCGGGTGCGGCGGGGGCGCCACCTCCGGCGGCGGCGGTGACACCAACTTCGTCACGAACACCGGCGGGGTGCAGACCGTCGCCAAGGGCGAGCGCAAGGCGGTCAACAAGATCGCCGGGGAGACGCTCGAAGGCGAACGGCTCGATGTCGCCGATCTCAAGGGCAAGATCGTCGTACTGAACGTCTGGGGCTCCTGGTGCGCGCCCTGCCGCGCCGAGGCGTCGCACCTCGTGAAGGTCGCCAACGAGACCGAGGCCCAGGGCGTCGCCTTCGTCGGGATAAACACCCGCGACACCAACAAGGGCCCGGCCATCGCCTTCGAGAAGGACTACGAGGTCACGTACCCGAGTCTCTACGACCCGGCGGGCAGACTCCTCGTCAACGGCTTCCCCAAGGGCAGCCTCAACCCGCAGGCCATCCCCTCCACGATCGTGCTGGACCGGGAGGGGAAGATCGCGGCCCGCGCCCTGACCGCGCTCGACGACAAGAAGCTGCGAAAGATGATCGACCCGCTGATCGCGGAGAAGTGATCCCGTGCAGGTTCTCGCCGCGGTTCCCGGCATGAACGAGACCGTCTACAGCGGGGCGCTGCTGCTCGCGCTGCCGCTCGCGCTGCTGGGCGGCCTGGTCTCGTTCTTCTCGCCGTGCGTGCTGCCGCTCGTCCCCGGCTATCTCAGTTACGTCACCGGCATCAGCGGCACCGATCTGGGCGACGCCCGGCGCGGGCGGATGGTCGCCGGCGCGGTGCTGTTCATCGTCGGCTTCACCGCCGTCTTCGTCTCCGGCGGCGCGCTCTTCGGCTACTTCGGCAACACCCTCCAGGACCACCGGGCGATCATCTCCCGGGTCCTCGGTGTGCTGATGATCGCGATGGGCGTGTTCTTCATGGGGCTGCTGCCCTGGCTCACGCAGCGCGAATTCCGTGTCCACAAGCGGCCGGTGTCGGGTCTGGCCGGGGCTCCGCTGCTGGGAGCGCTGTTCGGGGTCGGCTGGACGCCGTGCATCGGACCGACGCTGACCTCCGTGAACATGCTGGCCTTCGACCAGGCGAGCGCGGGCCGGGGCGCCATACTGACCGTCGCGTACTGCGTCGGGCTCGGAGTCCCGTTCGTCCTGGCCGCCGTGGCCTTCCGCAAGGCGCTGGGACTGTTCGGCTGGGTCAAGCGCCACTACGTGTGGGTGATGCGCGTCGGCGGCGTGATGATGATCGCGACCGGGTTGCTGCTGGTGACCGGCGTGTGGGACAGCATGATGCAGAACATGCAGACGTGGACCAACGGCTTCACGGTGGGGATCTAGTGCGATGAGCAAGACAGAGACGACAGCGGACACCGCCTCCGACGGGCCGGAGACCGACAGCACGCCCGAGGCGCGCGAACTCGGCGCCGCCGGATCACAGCTCTCCACGGCCCCCCGTGAGGAGTCCGTCGTGGGCGGCCCCAGCCTCGGACCGATCGGCTGGCTCCGCTGGTTCTGGCGCCAGCTCACCTCGATGCGCGTCGCGCTGATCCTGCTGTTCATGCTGTCGCTCGCCGCCATCCCCGGCTCGCTGATCCCGCAGAACAGCGTCGACGAGCTCAAGGTCCGGACGTTCCAGGAGAAGCACGAGACGGTCACGCCGATCTACGACAAGCTCCAGCTGTTCGACGTCTACAGCTCGGTGTGGTTCTCGGCGATCTACCTGCTGCTGTTCATCTCCCTCATCGGCTGCATCGTCCCGCGCACCTGGCAGTTCGTCGGCCAGTTGCGCGGCCGTCCGCCGGGCGCCCCCAAGCGGCTCAACAGGCTCCCCGCGTACACGACGTGGCGCACGACGGCCGGGCCGGAGGAGACCCGCGAGGCCGCGCTCGCGATGCTCAAGCGGCGGCGCTTCCGCGCGCACACCGTGGGGGACGCGGTCGCCGCCGAGAAGGGCTACCTCCGCGAGACCGGCAATCTGCTCTTCCACATCGCGCTCATCGTGATGCTCGTCGCCTTCGCCACCGGACAGCTCTTCAAGTCCGAGGGCGGCAAGCTGATCATGGAGGGTGACGGGTTCTCCAACACCCTCACCCAGTACGACGACTTCAAGTCCGGCTCGATGTACGACACGGACGACCTGGAGCCGTTCAGCTTCAGCCTCGACAAGTTCATCGGCACCTTCGAGCGCAACGGACCACAGGTCGGCACGGCCCGTGAGTTCGAGGCCCACGTGAGCTACTCGACGGACGCGGGGGGCAAGGAGCGCAAGGCCGTCATCGAGGTCAACGAACCGCTGGAGGTCAACGGTTCGAAGGTCTATCTGATCGGCCACGGTTACGCCCCCGTCATCACCGTCCGCGACGGCGCGGGCAAGGTCGTCTTCAAGGGCGCCACCCCGCTCCTGCCGATCGACAACAACATCACGTCGACCGGCGCGATCAAGGTGATGGACGGCTACCGGGACAAGGACGGCAAGAAGCAGCAGCTCGGCTTCAACGCGTTCTTCGTGCCGACGTTCGCGGGCAAGGGCAACGGCAACATGTTCTCCCAGTTCCCCGAACTGGACTTCCCCGTGCTGGCGCTCACCGGCTACCGGGGCAGCCTCGGCGTCGACTCCGGCCTGCCGCAGAACGTGTACCAGCTCGACACCAGCAAGATGAAGCAGTTCAAGGACGCCGACGGCAACAAGCTCGCACAGCGGCTGCTGCCCGGCGAGACCATGGAGCTGCCGGACGGCGCGGGCTCGGTGACGTTCGAGAAGGAGATCAAGGAGTGGGCGACCTTCCAGGTCTCGCAGCAGCCCGGCAACGGGCTCGCGCTGGCCGGCGCGATCGCGGCCGTCCTCGGGCTCACCGGCTCGCTGTTCATCCAGCGGCGCCGGGTCTGGGTCCGCGCGGTGCGCGGCGCCGACGGGGTCACGGTCGTGGAGATGGCGGGCCTCGGGCGCAGCGAGTCGGCGAAGCTCCCCGAGGAGCTGGGTGATCTGGCCCTGACACTCAACGCCGAGGCACCCACGGCGCCCGAGCCGGAGCCCGGGACCGAGCCGGAGCCCGGGACCGGGCCGGAGCCCGGGACCGGGCCGGAGCCCGCACCGGAGCCCGGGGCCACGTCCGAAGAAGCAGCGCGAGAAGCCGCGGACGACACCTCCGTCGCCGCCACCGCCACCACTACCGGAGAGCCTGTCGAAGGGGCTGAGAAGTGATCCTCGCCGCCACCACCAACGAGAGCCTGGCGAACACCGCCAATGTGCTGGTCTATTCGTCCATGGCCGTCTACACCCTGGCCTTCTTCGCCCATATCGTCGAGTGGGTCGCGGGCAGCCGCAGCAAGGTCGGCCGTACCGCCGCCGCCCTGACCGGTGCCGGGCGTACCGCCACCGCCACGGTCCAGGTGCGTACGGCGGAGAAGGAGAAGGGCGGCGGCACCGCCGTCCTGGAGCGCCCGAAGGTCATCACGCGCTCGGCGGCCGGACGGCGTGACGTGCCCGACGGCCCCGGCGCCGCGGGCGGCACCGAGAAGGGCGACCTGTACGGGCGCATCGCCGTCGCGCTCACCGCGCTCGGCTTCCTCATCGAGGCGGCGGGTGTCGTCAGCCGCGCGATGGCCGTGCAGCGCGCCCCGTGGGGCAACATGTACGAGTTCTCCACCACCTTCTCCACGGTGGCGGTCGGCACGTACCTCGCCTTCCTCCTCGCGAAGAAGAACATCCGCTGGATCGGACTGCCGCTGGTCACCACGGTGCTGCTCAACCTGGGCGTCGCGACGACCGTGCTCTACACCGACAGCGACCAACTCGTCCCGGCCCTGCACTCGTACTGGCTCTGGATCCACGTCTCCACCGCGATCTTCTGCGGCGCGGTCTTCTATCTCGGCGCCGTGGGCACGGTCTTCTACCTGCTGCGTGACGTGTACGAGTCCAAGATCGCCCGGGGCGTCACCGTCGGCCGCGCGTGGTCCTCCGTCATGGAGCGGCTGCCCGCCGCCGCCACGCTCGACAAGTTCTCCTACCGCGTCAACGCCGCCGTCTTCCCGCTGTGGACCTTCACGATCATCGCGGGCGCGATCTGGGCCGGCGATGCCTGGGGCCGCTACTGGGGCTGGGACCCCAAGGAGGTCTGGTCCTTCATCACATGGGTGGCCTACGCCGCCTATCTGCACGCGCGCGCCACGGCGGGCTGGAAGGGCCGCAAGGCGGCGACGCTGGCCCTGATCGCCTTCGGCTGCTGGCTGTTCAACTACTACGGCGTGAACATCTTCGTCACCGGAAAGCACTCCTACGCGGACGTGTGACCGCGCGCGAGCGACAGGGCGACACAGCGACCACGACAGCGGGGGGGGGGGGGGGGGGGGGGGGGGGGGGGGGGGGGGGGGGGGGGGGGGGGGGGGGGGGGGGGGGGGGGGGGGGGGGGGGGGGGGGGGGG
>NZ_JBVJNN010000032.1:39761-83216 GCF_055583685.1 Streptomyces sp. NPDC104581 | reverse complement strand
CGGCGGGGGCCACCTCACCCCCCCCCCCGCGGGGGCCCCCCCTTTTTCCCCCCCCCCCCCCCCCTCCCCCCCCCCCTCCTCCCCCCCCCCCCCCCCCCCCCCCCCCCCCCCCCCCCCAGCGGCACATCCGACACAGGAGGAGACGGTCTTGCACGTCCAGGAGTGGCTGGAGACCGTACCGGCGATCAGTGTCTACGCCCTGGTCGCGGTGGTCATCGGGCTCGAAAGCCTCGGTGTCCCGCTGCCCGGTGAGATCGTCCTCGTCAGCTCGGCGCTGCTGGCCTCGCAGCACGGCGACATCGATCCGTACGTCCTCGGCGCGTGCGCCACCGCCGGCGCGATCATCGGCGACTCGATCGGGTACGCCATCGGCCGCAAGGGCGGCCGACCCCTGCTCGCCCGGCTCGGCCGCAGGTTCCCCGGCCACTTCGGCGAGGCACAGATCGCGATGGCCGAGCGGTCGTTCCGGAAGTGGGGCATGTGGGCGGTCTTCTTCGGCCGCTTCGTCGCACTCCTGCGGATCTTCGCCGGACCGCTCGCGGGTGTGCTGCGGATGCCCTACTGGAAGTTCCTCGTCGCCAACGTCCTGGGCGGAATCGTCTGGGCCGGAGGCACCACCGCCGTCATCTACTCGCTGGGCATCGTCGCCGAGGCATGGCTCAAGCGCTTCTCCTGGATGGGCCTCGTCCTCGCCGTGCTGATCGGCCTCACCTCGATGCTCGTCATCAGGAACCGCGCGAAGAAGGCGTCCGCGCCGGCCGGGGACGCCGCCGGGGGCGCACCGGGCCCGCGCGAGCCCGAGCCCGTACCCGCCACCGACTGACGACCGGGGTGTCTCACTCCTCGTGCACGGCCCGATGGCGGTTCGCCAGTTCCAGATAGACCGCCGCGTTGAGCTTGATGCCCTCGCGCTCCTCCTCGGTCAGCGTCCGCCGCACCCTGGCGGGCACCCCGGCGACCAGCGAACCCGGCGGTACCCGCATCCCCTGCGGCACCAGCGCCTGGGCCGCGACGAGTGAACCCGCCCCGATGTGCGCGCCGTTGAGCACGGTGGCGCCCATCCCGACCAGGACGTCGTCCTCGACGGTGCAGCCGTGCAGCACCGCGTTGTGCCCCACCGAGACCCGCTCGCCGATCGTGACGGGGGAACCGGGATCGACATGGACGGTGCAGTTGTCCTGGATGTTGCTGTCGGCGCCGATGACGACCGGGCCGCCGTCCGCCCGCAGCACCGTGTGGTACCAGACGCTCGCACCGGCCGCCAGGCCGACCTCGCCGATCACCACCGCCGTCGGCGCCACGAACGCCGCCGGATCGATCACGGGCTCCTGTCCGCCCACACCCGCGATCAGTGGCCGCTGTGTCATGCCGTCTCCTCCGCCTGCCGTCCGTCCGGCGCGTCCGTGCTCTGTCCGGCGCGTCCGGGAGCCGCGCGTGCCGCTCCACGCGCACACGCGCGTTCACCGGAACCGTAAGGGACGGGCGGGCCCCGCTCCGGCACCAGGTCGGCCGGTACGCCCCCTGTCTGAACCGACGGCCGGTCAATAGCCTGGCCGCAGGCGAATGTTGCCGTCGTTCCGACGCAGGGAGCTTTATGGCCACCGCACAGCAGGTCCCCGACATCCTCTCCGCGGAGTTCGCCGAGAATCCGTACCCCGCCTACCGCCTCATGCGCGAGAGCGCGCCGCTGATCTGGCACGAGGCCACCAACAGCTACCTCATATCGCGGTACGAGGACGTGGAGCGGGCCTTCAAGGACAAGGCGTCGGCGTTCACCACCGAGAACTACCACTGGCAGATCGAGCCCGTGCACGGGAAGACGATCCTCCAGCTCAGCGGCCGGGAGCACGCCGTACGCCGCGCGCTCGTCGCCCCCGCGTTCCGGGGCAGCGATCTGGAGGAGAAGTTCCTGCCGGTCATCGAGCGCAACTCCCGGCGGCTCATCGACGCCTTCCGGCACACCGGCAGCGTCGACCTGGTGGACGGGTTCGCCACCCGCTTCCCCGTCGACGTCATCGCCGAGATGCTCGGGCTCGACCGCGCCGACCACGCCCGCTTCCACGGCTGGTACACCACCGTGATCGCCTTCCTCGGCAATCTCTCCGGCGATCCCGAGGTGACCGCGGCGGGCGAGCGGACCCGGATCGAGTTCGCCGAGTACATGATCCCGATCATCCAGGCCCGCCGGGACAGTCTCGGTGACGACCTGCTGTCCACGCTCTGCGCCGCCGAGGTCGACGGGGTGCGGATGAGCGACGAGGACATCAAGGCGTTCTGCAGCCTGCTGCTCGCGGCCGGCGGAGAGACCACCGACAAGGCCATCGCCTCGATCTTCGCCAATCTGCTGCTCCACCCCGACCAGCTCGCCGCCGTGCGGGAGGACCGGAGCCTCATCGACCGGGCGTTCGCCGAGACACTGCGCTACACACCGCCGGTCCACATGATCATGCGGCAGACCGCCGAGGAGGTCACCGTCAGCGGAGGCACCATCCCCGCCGGCGCCACCGTCACGTGTCTGATAGGCGCCGCCAACAGGGACGCCGACCGCTTCGCCGAGCCCGACACCTTCGACATCTTCCGCGAGGACCTGACCTCCACGACCGCGTTCTCCGCCGCCGCCGACCACCTGGCCTTCGCGCTCGGGCGGCACTTCTGCGTCGGAGCGCTGCTGGCCAGGGCCGAGGTGCGGATCGGGGTCGGGCAACTGCTCGACGCCATGCCCGGGTTGCGGCTCGCGGACGGCTTCGACCCGGTCGAGCACGGGGTGTTCACCCGGGGCCCGCGGTCCCTGCCGGTGGAGTTCACCCCCGTCGCGGGCTGAACCGCCACGCGTCCGCCGGACCGGCTCCGCGGGGGCCGTCCGGCGGACGCGTGACGGCGGCGCTCAGCCCACCACCGGCGTGAACTCCACCGGCAGCGCCGTCAGCCCTCGCATCCAGATCGACGGCCGCCATCTCAACTCGTCCGGCCGCACCGCCAGTACGACGTCCGGCAGCCGCTCCAGCAGGGTCTCGACCGCCGTACGGGCGATCACGTCGGCCAGCAGCGGCGCCGGGTACGGGCACCGGTGCTCGCCGTTGCTGAAGGACAGATGCGCCGAGTTCTCCGCGCCGATATGACCGTCGGGCCAGATCTGCGGATCCGTGTTGGCCGCCGCGAGCCCCAGGACCAGACAGTCGCCCGCCCTGATGTGCCGGCCGCCCAGCTGGGTGTCGCGCACCGCCCACCGGCCGATGAAATTCTGTGTCGGGGTGTCCAGCCACAGCACCTCGTTGAGCGCCTGCCCGACACTCAGCCGCCCGCCCGACACATTGAGCGCGAACCGGTCGTCGGTCAGCAGCAGACGCAGCGTGTTGCAGATCCAGTTGGCCGTCGGCTGCTGCGCCGCCGCGATGACGGAGATCAGGTCCTGGACGATCTCGTCGTCCGCCAGACCCGCCGGATGGCCCAGCATCCGTGACGTGACGTCCGAGCCGGGCCGGGCGCGCTTCTCCTTCACCAGCCGCTGGATGCGCTCCTGCACCCGTACGTACGCCGAGACCGGGTCGTCGCCCTCCGCCGCGTCCAGCGACACCCGCAGGTCGTTCACCAGCTCCTCGGTGTCGGCGCCGGCCGCGGGCATGCCGCACATCTGGACGGCCGCCCGCATCGGCAGCGCGTGGGCGTAGGCGGCCATCAGCTCGGCGTCCCCGGAGCCCGCGAACGCGTCGATGAGCTGTTCGGCGATCTGCCGGCAGTCGTGGGCGAGTTCGAACTGGTCGACCGCTTCGAGCGCCTCGGTGATCACGCCGGCCCGCCGCTGGTGCTCGGCGCCCTCGGTGAACAGCACGGACGGCTGGTGGCCCACGTACGGCAGCAGCGGCCAGTCGGCCGGGATCGCCGCCCACTGGTTCCAGCGGCGCGAGTCCCTGGCGAACAGCTCGTCATGGCTGGTGACATAGCTGACCTCGGAGTAGCCGAGGACCAGCCAGGCCGGCACACCGCCGTCCAGCAGGACGGGGGCGATCGGGCCGTGTTCACGGCGCAGGCTGCGGTAGAGCTGCGACGGGGTCTGCTGGAACTCCAGTCCGCTCAGCGGCACCGAGTCGGGATGCGCGGCGGGGCAGCCGGGCGGCGGCTGGGCCCCCGGGGGCGCGTCCGGCGCGTCGAGGGGATCGGGCCAGTGGGTGGTGTGTGGATCGGTCATGGCGTCAACTCCCGTGCCATCGCCAGTTCGTACAGGTGGTCCACGAGGGCGATCAGGACGTTCTTGCCGGACGAGCGGACCCGCGCGTCGCAGTCGATCAGCGGGACCCGCTCGGGCAGCGACAGCGCCTGCCGGATCTCGTCGAGCGAGAACGCGGAGATGTCGTCGTCGAACCGGTTCACCGCGACCACGAAGGGGGTCCCGTGGTGTTCCAGCCGGTCGATGGCGTACCAGGACTCGCTCATCCGCCGGGTGTCGACCAGGACGACCGCGCCCAGGGTGCCCGAGAAGAGGCGGTCCCACAGGAACCAGAACCGCTCCTGGCCGGGCGCCCCGAACAGATAGAGCACCACCCGGTCGCTGAGGCTGATCCGCCCGAAGTCGAAGGCGACCGTGGTCGTGGTCTTCGTGGTGAGTCCGGTGGTCTCGTCGACACCGACGCCGGCCTGTGTCATCACCTCCTCGGTGTTGAGCGGACGGATCTCGCTCACCGACCGCACGAGGGTCGTCTTGCCGGCTCCGAAGCCGCCCACGATCACGATCTTCAGTCCGGTGTCGGCGGCATCGGTCAGTGGGGTGCGGGCGGGCAGCTCAGAGGTTGCGGAGTCCATGGAGCACCTCCTTCAAGAGGGCCGGGTCGGGAAGGGCCGAGGCGGAGCGCGTCACCCGCGGATGGCGGGCCGTGATCCGGCCCGTCGCCCGGAGGTCGCCGAGCAGGATCCGTACGACCGTCACGGGCAGTCTCAGCTCCGCCGAGATCTCCACGACCGCCGTGGGGTGCCGGCACAGATCGAGGATCGCCCGGTGCTCCGACTGCGTCCCCTGGGCCGGCGCGCACTCACTGACGATCAGCGTGACCAGGTCGAACGAGTCGTGGTCGGCCCGGCTGCGGCCACCGGTGACGGTGTACAGCCGGTCGGGATCACCGGTGTCGACAGGCGGGCGGGTCATGACGGGGCGGCCTCGGGGGACACCGGGGTCCGGGGCTCGGCCCGCAGATGCTCGCCGATCTGATCGACCAGGTCGGTCATCTGATGGCCCACCACACCCGGGTCCGCGCCGTCCTCGGCCACCACCGCGAGATGCGCGCCGTCGCCCGCCTCCACGATGAACAGCAGACCGCCGTGGAACTCCGTCATCGAGTGGCGTACGCCGCCCGCGCCGTTCCCGAACTCGACGGAGGCGCCCTGTGCGAGCGCCTGGATGCCGGAGCAGATCGCCGAGAGCTGGTCGGCCTGGTCGAGCGTGAGATGGCGGCTCCAGCAGAGTTTGAGTCCGTCGCGGGAGAGGACCAGGGCGTGCCGGGTGCCGGGGGTGCGCTCCAGCAGGCCCTCCAGAAGCCAGGTCAGGCTGTTGTCGGTCGTTGGCATGGGGTGCATGGGTGGCGTCGGGCTGATCCGCCGGGGGACGGATCACCTGCCCGTTTCTCCAATCTCACATTGATCGCGTCGGTCGCGTCCACTGACGGGGCGGGCGCCTGGTGTGCTCCCGGCGCCGCACGGGGAACGGGAGGCGACCCGGCCTCAGGACGTGTCGCCGGGCTCCGGCTCCGCCGAGCCGGGGTCCAGGGGGAGGCGGGCGCGGTGGAACGCGCCGAACCGCGATCCGGCGTCGCGGCCGGGCGCCACGCCCCCGTCGGTGCCGCCGCCCGTGCCGTCCGCCGGCGGTCTGTCGCGGTCCGCCGCCGCCATGGTGCGTCCCGGCGGCCGTACGGGCAGCCCGCCCGGTGTCGCCACCCTCGGCCCGTCCTTCGGCCGGGCGGGCGACGGCAGGGCCGCGGGCAGCGGCACGGACGGGGGAGTGAAGCCCGGCTCGGTGACCGTGGCCGCGGGGACGGGGACGGGGGCGGCGTGGCGGCCCCGCGAGTCGGGCGCCGTGTTCCGCTGCTGGGCCAGCAGCTGCGGCGGGAAGAGCACGACCACGCCGGTGCCGCCGCGTGAGGAGGGGCGGAAGTTGACGCTCAGGTGGTACTTGGCCGCGAGCCGCCCGACGACGGCCAGGCCGAGACGGGTGCCCTGGAGGGACGCCAGGTCGTTGGACCGGCCCGACACCGACTCCTCCGCGCGCCGCATGGCGGCGTCCGCCATCTTCAGACCGCTGTCCTCGATGGTCACCACGATCCCGGCCGAGCGTTCCTCGACGTAGACGTGCACCTCGTCGACCGGCGGTGAGAAGTTCGCGGCGTTGTCCATCAGTTCGGCCAGCAGGTGCATCACGCCCTCGGCGGCGAATCCGGCCACGGACGCGGTGCTGGAGCAGTGCAGCCGCACCCGCCGGTAGGCCGCGATCCGGCCGACGGCGCCGCGCAGGACGCTCTCCATCCTGATCGGCTTGTTCCAGGCGCGGCTCGCCCGGCCGCCCATCAGCAGCGCCAGCCGGTCGGTCATCAGGCCGAGCTGAGAGGTGTTGTGATCGAGCCTCAGGAGATCGCCGAAGACCTCCTCGCCGTGACGTTCCTGCATCTCGCGCAGATCGGCGAGCATGCTCACCGCCTTCGCCTGGACCCGGCTCAGGGCCTTGGCACCGGCCGCCTGGGCGGCCGAGCCGCGCCGCTCGCTGACGGCGAAGTCCCGTACGACCGCTTCGGTCAGGACCCGGAGCCGGGGATCGGACGGCCGCTTCAGATCGGCCAGTACGGTGTCGGCGCCCCGGCCCTCGCGCAGGCCGCCGAGCGCGGCGGGCAGCGTCACCGTCGACAGCAGGTCCAGATCGTCGGCGATCCGGGCGAGCCTGGTCACCACCGCTTCCTGGTCGGCGGTCGCGGCGGCGGCGCGGCGTTCGCCGATCGCCACCTCGTCGGCGAACGCCCGCAGGAACCGCTGGAGTTGGGGATCGGACGGTGCGGGGACGGTGGCGAGAGCCTCCTCGGCGCCCGCCCCGTCGCGGAGACGTTTCACCACCGTGGGGAGCGTGACGTTCACCAGATGGGCCGACTCCGCGTCGCTCCTGGACAGTCGCGTGTGCAGGGCCTGGAGTTCGCCGCCGGCCCGCGCCGCTCCATGGCGGTGGCGCCGCAGCAGCAGGCCGGCTCCGACGACGGTGGCGGCCAGGACCACCCAGGCGACGGCGAGCGTCGTCAGCGTCCAGGCGCGCGCGTCGGCCGGGGCGCTCACGTACGCGGCACCGGCCGCCGCTCCCGCGACCAGCAGCAGGCCGGGCGGTCCGGCGAGCGACAGGGGGCGCGTGGTGAGTACGCGGTGGGGGCTCGGTGTGACGGGCACAGACATTCCGCGGTCCCTCGGTGTTCGAGTGCGGGGGAAGGAACAGACCGGCCGAGCGGCGCGCGTCGGCCGTGGTGGGGGTGGGGCGCCGGTCACCGACTTCAACGGTGATCTCCCGGGAATCTCCCGGGCCATGCGTGGCGCTCACGCTACTCACGGTGCGGCGGGGAGACCGAGCCGTGACGGGGCAGTGCCCACCAACGAGGGAGTCGGCGGTCAACTCGCCCCGCCGGACGCCGGCGTCGTGGTAATCGCGCGTGCGGGAGAACGGCGCAGTGGACCGCGGGACGGAAGGGGAGACCGATGCGGAAGGGACGGCGGGGCCGGGGTGGCGGTCGGGAGCCGTGGGTGGTGCGGAGCCGTGGGGTGAACGTCACAGCGGGCGGCCCCGGCCCGCCCCGGCCCCGCCGATACCGTGGACGGGTGCCGCAGAGCAGAGACACCTTCGCCTCACTGACCGCCTGGCGCCGTCGGCTCGTCGCGCGCGCCGTCCAGGGCGGCTGGCGGTGGCTCCAGGAGGCGGGCGCGGTGAGCGCCGAGCAGCCGGGCAGGCTGCGCTTCGCCCGGATCGGCACCGGGACCAGGCTCGCCTTCCCGCAGGGCACGGTCTTCGGCGAGCCGTGGATCGAGCTCGGCGACCACTGTGTCATCGGTGAACGCGTCACGCTCACGGCCGGGATGATGCCCGGCCTGGACCTGGGCGGGGAGCCGGTACTGCGGCTCGGCGACGGCGTCGTCCTCGGCCGGGGCAGCCATGTCGTCGCCGACTCGGCGGTGACGATCGGCTCGGACACGTACTGCGGTCCGTATGTCTACATCACGTCCACGAACCACAGTTACGACGATCCGGAGACGCCCGTCGGCAAGCAGTGGCCGCGCACCGAGCGGGTCTCGGTGGGACCCGGGTGCTGGCTCGGCACCGGCGCGGTGATCCTTCCGGGGGCGCGGCTCGGCCGGAACGTGGTGGTCGCGGCGGGCGCGGTCGTCCGGGGCGAGGTGCCCGACCACGCGGTGGTCGCGGGGGCGCCGGCGCGGGTCGTACGGAGCTGGGACCCGGAGCGCGGCTGGCAGCCGCCGCTGCGCACGCCCGCGCCCGTACCGATCCCGGAGGGCATCACCCCGCAGCAGCTGCTGGCGCTGGCCGAGCTGGATCCGGACCTGTCCTGACGCCAGGCGGCGCGGCCCGCCGGAGCGAGCCGGCCGGGGCCGTCGTACGGACGGGGTCAGCCCGCCGCCGGCAGGACCGTGCCGGTCAGGGCGAGCCCCGCGCCGGCCGCCTGTACGGCGCGCAGTCTCTCCCTCGGTACGGCACCCGCGGCCACCGCCGTGATCACGGGACAGAGCGATGCCAGGACGGCGGCGACCGTCACGGGGCCGTGCCGCGCGGCGATCGAGTACGTGCCGTTGGCGGCGACGTCGGCGAGTCCGAAGTCGGCCAGCCCCCAGAGCAGAGCGGTGGCCGGCGCGAACAGTGCGGTCATGGAGCGAACCTCGCCAGTACAGTGTGGTGGACGGTTGGTGCACCACACCGTAGTGCACCCTATTGAACTGCTCCATTGAATATATTGGACGGAATGTGTCGGAGCTCGATCAGCTGACCCAGTCGCTCGCCCGCAACCTCAAACGGTGGCGCGGCGAGCGAGCCTTCACGCTCGACGCCCTGGCGGCCCGGTCGGGGGTGAGCCGGGGCATGATCATCCAGATCGAGCAGGCGCGCACCAACCCCAGCGTCGGCACGACGGTGAAACTCGCCGACGCCCTCGGCATCAGCATCACCACGCTCCTCGACTACGAACAGGGCCCCCAGGTCAGGGTCGTACCGGCCGACCAGGCCGTCCGCATGTGGTCCACCGACACGGGCAGCTCCACCGTCCTGCTCGTCGGGACCGAGGCACGCGGCCCCCTCGAACTCTGGTCCTGGAAGCTGATGCCCGGCGAGCACAGCGATTCCGACGCGCACCCCGACGGCACGACCGAACTGCTCCATGTCACCGCGGGCGAGCTGACCCTCGTCGTGGACGGCGCGAAACACACCGTGGCCGAGGGGTCGTCCGCGGTCTTCGAGGGGAACGTGTCGCACGCCTACCGCAACGAGGGCGGCACGACCCTTGAGATGACGATGGCCGTCTCCATCCCGCCCGCGCGCTGAGCGACCCGCACACCGCCCCCCGGCACTCCCGTTCCATCCGGCGGGACGCCCGTGCCCGCCCGCCGGCCCGCCTGTTAGCTTGACGCCCATGCGCGCCCCCATCGGAGACTTCACCGACGCCCGACCCGCCCCCGACTGCCTCGACCTGCTCACGGAGCCCGTCGCCGCCGCCGTACGGGCCTGGCGGGGCGACGTCCCCGCCGAGCGGCTGCTCTACGTGGACACCGACCCCGAGATCGCGGACACCGCCGCCTTCGTGGAACACCACGGGGCCGATCTGCTCGACCGGTCCGCCAACTGCGTCGTCGTCGCGGGCAGGCGCGGGGGCGACTCCACGCTCGCCGCCTGCCTCGTGCTGTCCCGGACACGCGTCGACGTCAACGGAGTCGTCCGCAGGCAACTCGGCGCCCGCAAGGCTTCCTTCGCCCCGATGGACACCGCGACCGGCGAGACCGGCATGGAGTACGGCGGCATCACACCCATCGGCCTGCCCGCCGGGTGGACACTGCTCGTCGACGCGGCCGTCGTGGACACCGAGTGGGTGCTCATCGGCAGCGGACGCCGCCGGGGCAAGCTCATCGTCCCCGGCAAGGCGTTCACCACCCTGCCGGGCGCCCTGGTCGTCGAGGAACTCGGCGTCGCCACCGGCTGAGCACCACCCGCGCCCCGGGCGACCGCGCACCCCGCAGCGGACGGCGAGTTCGGGCCGGCCCGCGCCGGCCCCGCTCAGCCCAGGCGCGGTATCTCGATGGCGGGGCAGCGGTCCATCACCATGTCGAGACCGGCGGCCCGCGTACGCTCGAACGCCTTCTCGTCGATCACCCCGAGCTGGAACCAGACCGCCTTCGCGCCGATGGCCGCGGCCTCGTCGGCGACCGGCCCCGCCAGGTCACTGTTGACGAACACGTCCACCACGTCCACGGGGAACGGGATCTCGGCCAGCGACGCGTACCCCTGCTCGCCGTCGACCGCCTCCGCCCTGGGGTGCACCGGCACCACACGCTTCCCGTAACCCCGGAGCACGGCCGCGACGCCGTAGGCCGCCCGCGAACGGTTGGCGGACAGGCCCACCACCGCCCAGGTGTCGCCCGTGGCCGTCAGAATCCTGCGGAGCGTCTCATCGTCTGCGTACATGCCCCGGACAACGGACGGCGGGGCCCGGCAATTCCCCGGTCCCCCCAACCACCCCGCCCCTTGGCGAGGGCCCGCCATGCACACCCCGCGGTGGCAGAGCCTAGGGTGGCGCGATGCATGAGCAGTACCGCACCGTCGCCCGCCGGGGCGTCCACGAGACCGAGGTCAACCGGTCACGGTTCCTCTGCGCCCTCGCGCCCGCCGCCACCGAGGAGGAGGCGCGGGACTTCGTCACCGGCGTCCGCCGTGAACATCCCACCGCCACGCACAACTGCTTCGCCTACGTCATCGGCGCCGACGCCTCCGTACAGAAGGCAGGCGACGACGGTGAGCCGGGCGGCACGGCCGGGGCGCCCATGCTCCAGATGCTGCTGCGCCGGGACGTGCGGTACGTCGTCGCCGTCGTCACCCGCTACTACGGAGGCGTCAAACTCGGCGCGGGCGGGCTGATCCGCGCCTACGGCGGCGCGGTGGGCGAGGCGCTCGACCGGGTCGGCACCGTCACCCGCCGCCGCTACCGGCTCGCCACGATCATCGTCGACCACCAGCGGGCCGGAAAGCTGGAGAACGAACTCCGCGCCACCGGGCGCACCGTGCGCGACGTGCGGTACGCGGAGATAGTGACCATGCGGATCGGACTGCCCGCCTCCGACGTCCCCGCCTTCCGTGACTGGCTCGCCGACACCACCGCCGGAACGGCCCTGC
This sequence comes from Streptomyces sp. NPDC104581, assembly GCF_055583685.1. Taxonomy (NCBI): domain Bacteria; kingdom Bacillati; phylum Actinomycetota; class Actinomycetes; order Kitasatosporales; family Streptomycetaceae; genus Streptomyces; species Streptomyces sp. NPDC104581. The sequence goes on along the minus strand of NZ_JBVJNN010000032.1, from coordinate 71,821 downwards.
TGGAACTGGGCGGTGAGGCGTACGGCGACATCTGACACCCACCGGGACGGACGTGGCGTCAGTCGCCCCACGGGCGAAATGCCGGTGGCCACACCGGATGTCCGACCCCACCGTTACTCTCGGGGATCATGAGATTCCTGCACACGTCGGACTGGCACCTGGGGCGGTCGTTCCACCGGGTCAGCCTCCTCGACGCACAGGCGGCCTTCGTCGACCACCTGGTGGCGACCGCCCTGGCGCACGAGGTGGACGCGGTCCTCGTGGCCGGCGACGTGTACGACCGCGCGGTGCCGCCGCTCTCCGCCGTCGAACTCTTCGACCGGGCGCTGCACCGGCTCGCCGAGGCACACGTACCGACCGTGATGATCTCCGGGAACCACGACTCGGCCCGCCGGCTCGGTGTCGGCGCCGGGCTCATCGACCTCGCCGGAATCCACCTGCGCACCGACCCGGCCCGCTGCGCCACCCCCGTCGTGCTCCCCGACGCCCATGGCGACGTCGCCTTCTACGGTCTGCCCTACCTCGAACCGGCCCTGGTCCGCGACGAGTTCAAGGCCGCCGGGACGGGCCACGAGGCCGTGCTGACCGCCGCGCTCGACCGCGTACGGGCCGACCTCGCCGCCCGGCCGGCAGGCACCCGGTCCGTCGTCCTCGCGCACGCCTTCGTCGCCGGCGGCGCCGCCAGTGACAGCGAACGCGACATCACCGTCGGCGGCGTGTCCGCCGTCCCCACCGGGACGTTCGACGGCGTGGACTACGTGGCGCTCGGGCATCTGCACGGCGCGCAGACCCTCACCGAACGGGTCCGCTACTCCGGTTCACCCCTCGCGTACTCCTTCTCCGAGAGCGACCACCGCAAGACGATGTGGCTCGTGGACCTCGGCGCCGAGGGCGAGATCGACGCCGAGCGGATCGACTGCCCGGTCCCGCGCCCGCTCGCCCGTCTTCGCGGCACCCTCGCCGACCTCCTCGACGACCCGGCGCTCAGCCGCCACGAGCGGTCCTGGACCGAGGTGACACTCACCGACGCCGTGCGTCCCGCCGATCCCATGGCACGCCTCACCGAACGCTTCCCGCACACCCTCAGCCTCGTCTTCGATCCCGACCGGAGCGACGAGGACGACGTCACCTCCTACGCACGGCGCCTCGAAGGCCGCAGCGACCAGGAGATCGCCGAGGACTTCGTCGCGCACGTCAGGAGGGGCGCCGGCCCCGACGACCGGGAACGGACCGTGCTGCGCGGCGCCTTCGACCACGTACGCGTCGACACCGCCGTACGCGAGGTGACCGGATGAGACTGCACCGGCTGGCCGTCACCGCCTTCGGCCCCTTCGCCGACACCCAGGAGGTCGACTTCGACGCGCTGTGCGCCGGGGGGATCTTCCTGCTGCACGGCGCGACCGGCGCCGGGAAGACCTCGGTGCTCGACGCCGTCTGCTACGCGCTGTACGACGCCGTGCCGGGCGCCCGCCAGATCAAGGGCGGCGCCACCAAGGACGCCTCCCTGCGCAGCGACCACGCCCCCGCGGGCACCTACACCGAGGTGTGCCTCGAACTGACCGTCGGCGGACGGCGGCTGGAGATCACCCGCAGCCCCGCGCAGGCCCGCCCCAAGAAGCGGGGCACCGGCGTCACCATGGAGAAGGCCCGCAGCGGGCTGCGGGAGCACGACCCCGCCGGCGGCGACTGGCGCGCCCTGAGCCGCTCCCACCAGGAGATCGGCGAGGAGATCGGCCAGCTCCTCGGCATGAGCCGGGAGCAGTTCTGCCAGGTGGTCCTCCTGCCACAGGGCGACTTCGCGCGCTTCCTGCGCGCCGACGCCGAGGCACGCGGCAGACTCCTCGGCCGCCTCTTCGACACCCGCCGGTTCGCCGCCGTGGAGGAACGGCTCGCCGAACTGCGCCGGGGCGCCGAACAGCAGGTGCGGGAGGGCGACCAGCGGCTGCTCGACATCGGACAGCGCATCGCCGGGGCGGCGCGCGACGGCATCGAACAGCCCCTGCCCGCACGGCAGTCCGGCGATCCGGGCCTCGCGCCCGCCGTCCTGGCATGGGCCGCCGTCGCCCGCGCCACGGCCCACGAGCGCCGCGACATCGCCGAGTGCGCCCTCGCGGGTGCCGAGAGCGGGCAGGCCGCCGCGCGCCGGCGGCTCGACGACGCACGCGAACTGGCCCGGCTGCAACAGCGGTTCGCCGAAGGCCGGCGGCGCGCCGACGCCCTCGAAGCACGCCGCCCCGACTACGAGGCGGCGCGGGCCACGCTCGACCGGGCCCGCAAGGCGGACCGGGTCGCTCCCGCGCTCACCCTGCGCGACGACGCCGACCGCGCGCACCGCGCGGCCGCCGCCGGCCTCGACCGGGCACGCGCCCAGCTCCCCGCCGGACTCGACGACACCGGCGCCGACCACCTCTCCGCGCTGGAACGGAAGATGCTGGAGGAGCTCGGCCGGGTCGACGCCGCCCGGGGCGCCGAGCTGCGCAGCGCGGAGATCAGCCGCGAACGGGCCGCGCTGGACCGCCAGGCCCGCGCGGACGAGGAACTGCTCGCCGACGCCGAAGGCTGGCTCACCGGCTGGGCGGCCGCCCGTCGCGCACACCAGGAACGCGTCGAGACGTCCCAGGAGGCGGCGACCCGCGCCGAACAGCTCGCGGGACAGCTCGAACCGGCCCGCGCACAGCTCGAAGCGGCCCGCGCCCGCGACGCCCTCGACGCACGGGCCGCGGCGTCCCGGCGTCTCCTGGACGCCGCCCGCGAACGCGCCAACGACGCCAAGGAGCACTGGCTCGACCTGCGCGAGCGACGGCTGCGCGGTATCGCCGCAGAACTCGCCGCCCGGCTCGTGACGGGGGAGCCCTGCGCGGTCTGCGGCTCCGCCGACCACCCGGCGCCCGCACGGGCCGGGGCGGGCCAGGTCGACCAGGCGTCGGAGGACGCCGCGTTCGCCGCGTCCCGCGGAGCCGAGGCGGCCGTCACCGAGGCCGAGCGCGACCACGCCTCCCTGCGGGAGGAGTACGCGGCGGCGCGGTCCGCGGCCGGCGGCTCGACCGTCGCCGAACTGGCCGCGCTCACCGAGCGCCTGGGCCACGAGCACACGGCGGCGCACCGCCTCGCCGCCGGCACCCACGCCGCCCGTGAGGCGCTGGCCCGCGCCGAACGGGAACGTGAGGACCGGCTCGCCGCACAGCGGTCCGCCGAGAACCGCGTCGCGGCCCGTACCTCACGGCGCGAGGCGCTCGACCACGAACAGACCACGCTCGAAGCGGAGCTGGTCCGCGCCCGCGGTGACGCGGGCACCGTCGCCGAGCACGCCGAACGGCTCACGAGAAGGGCCCGGCTGCTCGCCGAAGCGGCCGACGCGGTACGGGACTTCGACACCACCGCCCAGCGCCTGAAGGACGCCGACGGCCGGCTCGCGGACGCCGCGTTCCGCGCGGGGTTCGAAACGCCGCGCGAGGCCGCGGCGGCCCTGCTGTCCGGCCCGGAGCAGCGCGGCCTGACCCACCGGATGGACGACTGGCAGGCCGAGGCCGCCGCCGTCGCCGACCGGCTCGCGGAACCGGACGCCCGAGACGCCGCGCAGGAGCCGCCGGCCCGGCTCGACACGGCGCTGATGGCGTACGAGACGGCCGAGACCGCGCTGCGCGCCGCGTCCTCCGCGCTGACCGGCGCCCGCGAACGCGTCGGCGAGCTGGCCGGGCTCTCCCGGCAGGCCGAGGAGGAGGTGCGGCGGCTCGGCCCCGTCCGTACCGAGTACGAGCGGGTGGCCCGCCTCGCCGCTCTCACGGCGGGCACCTCCACCGACAACGACCGCAAGATGCGCCTGGAGTCCTACGTCCTGGCCGCCAGGCTCGAACAGGTCGCGGAGGCCGCGACCGCGCGGCTGCTGCGCATGTCGTCGGGGCGCTACACCCTGGTCCACTCCGACGCCCGCAGCGGCGGCGGGAAACGGTCCGGGCTCGGACTCCATGTCGTCGACTCCTGGACGGGCAGCGCGCGGGACACGGCGACCCTGTCCGGCGGGGAGACGTTCTTCGTGTCCCTCGCCCTCGCGCTGGGCCTCGCGGACGTCGTCACCGACGAGGCGGGCGGCGCCCGTCTGGACACCCTCTTCATCGACGAGGGGTTCGGCAGCCTGGACGACCAGACGCTGGACGAGGTCCTGGACGTGCTGGACTCGCTGCGCGAACGCGACCGCAGTGTCGGCATCGTCAGCCATGTCGCGGACCTGCGCCGCCGGATCCCGACCCAGCTGGAGGTGACGAAGTCCCGCCGGGGCTCGACGCTCACGCTGCGAACGGGCGGTACCGACGGCTGAACGCGGCCACGAGCTCGGGGGCCGGGGACCCCGTGGGGTCCGGGGGCCAGGACACCCGCCCCCGGAATCCGTATGACACGGGCCGGGGCCGCCGACCATGACGGGTGACCGTCCCCCCATCCCACGAGCCGATGGGTGGGCCGACCGCGGTGTCCCGGGGAGTACGCGCCCGGCGCCGTGGCGCCGGGCGCCACCCGGTCAGAGCTTGGACAGCTCGTCCACCAGATCGTCCAGCCCCAGCGGGCCCTGCGACAGCGCGGCCATGTGCCATGCCTTCGCGTCGAACGCGTCGCCGTGCCGCTCCCGGGCGTTCGCCCGGCCCAGCAGCCACGCACGCTCGCCCAGCTTGTAGCCGATGGCCTGGGCCGGCATCGACAGATAGCGGGTCAGCTCGCTCTCCACGAAGTCCGCCGGCCTGCCGCTGTGGTTCCCGAAGAACTCCTGCGCCAGATCGGGTGTCCAGCGTTCACCGGGGTGGAACGGTGAGTCCGCCGGGATCTCCAGCTCCAGATGCATCCCGATGTCAACGATCACCCGGCAGGCACGCATCATCTGCGCGTCCAGATAGCCGAGCCTGCGCTCCGCGTCCGGCAGGAAGCCCAGCTCGTCCATCAGCCGCTCCGCGTACAGCGCCCAGCCCTCGGCGTTGGCGCTGACACCGCCCACCGACGCCTGGTAGCGCGAGAGCTGGTCGGCGACATGGGTCCACTGCGCGATCTGGAGGTGGTGGCCGGGGACCCCCTCGTGGTACCAGGTCGACACCAGGTCGTACACCGGGAAGCGCGTCTCGCCCATCGTCGGCAGCCAGGTGGTGCCGGGGCGCGAGAAGTCCTCGGAGGGTCCGGTGTAGTACGGCGCCGCCGCGCCGCCCGCCGGGGCGATACGGGACTCCACCTTCCGTACCCGCTCGGCGAGTTCGAAGTGGGTGCCGTCCAGCGCCTCGATGGCCTCGTCCATCAGGGCCTGGAGCCACTTGCGCACCTCCTCCACGCCCTCGATGTGCTCGCCGTGCTCGTCGAGGTGGGCCAGCGCCTCCCAGGGGGTCGCGCCGGGGAGGATCTTCTCGGCCTCCGTGGTCATCTCGGCGCGCAGCCGGTGGTACTCGGACCAGCCGTAGGCGTACGCCTCGTCGAGATCGAGGTCGGTGCCGTTGAAGTAGCGCGACCAGCGGGCGTAGCGCTCACGGCCCACCGTGTCGGGCGTGCCCGCGACGGCCGGCGCGTACACGTCGCGCATCCAGTCGCGCAGCGCGGCGACGGCGCCCGTGGCCTGCGCGGCCGCCGCGTCCAGCTCCGTACGGAGCGAGTCGGGTCCGGCGGCGGCGAACTCGTCGAACCAGCCGGTGCCGTCACCCGCCCACTCCGTGAGCTGGCCGACGAACGTCGCCGTCGGACGCGGCCCGCCCGGCAGATTCCGCTCCAGACCGAGGGCCAGCGACTCGCGGAACCCCTCCAGCGCGGCCGGTACGGCGCGCAGGCGCTGGGCCACAGCCGCCCAGTCCTCGTCCGTCTCGGTCGGCGTCACGGCGAAGATGTCGCGTACGTTGTGGGCGGGGGAGTGGATGTTGCTGACCGCGCGCAGGTTCTCCTCGGCGTCGTGGACGGCGAGTTCGGCGGTCAGCCGTTCGCGGAGCAGCCTGGCGCAGCGTCGTTCCCGGTCGTTGTCGGCCCCCGGCAGCTTCACCGCGATGTCGAGCTTGGCGAGGGTCGCGCGGGCGAGGTCGGCGGCCTCCCGCGCTCCGGCCGGTGAGAAGTCGGGCAGGCGGCCGGAGCACGCCGCGACGCCCAGGAAGGTACCGGTGATCGGATCGAGTTCGATGAGTGCGTCGACATAGGCGTCGGCGACCTGGCGGGGCAGCGCGCTGCTGGAAGTGTCTGGCATGGCGACATCCTCTCCGAGCGGGGACCGCGCGTCACCCCGCTTCAGGACCGCGTTGCCGGCGGGTTGGCTGACGAAGGCGGCATAAGGGGACCGCAGTCCCACTGCTGGAAGACCAACCGGGTCTCGACACGGGCGACTTCCGGCCGTGAGGTGAACTCGTCCACCACGAGCCGCTGGAGATCCGCCGTGTCGGCCACCGCCACAAGGACCAGATAGTCGTCCGGCCCGGTCAGATGGAACAGCGAGCGGGACTCCGGCAGCCCCCGGATCCGCTCCACGAACGGCTTGATCAGTTCGCGGCGGTGCGGCCGGACCTGCACGGACAGCAACGCCTGGAGGCCACGGCCGAGTTTGGCCGGATCAAGGCGCAGCTGATGTCCCAGGATCACCCCGGAGCGGCGAAGTCTGGCCACCCGGTCCAGACAGGTCGAAGCGGCGACCCCGACCTCGGCGGCGATCTCCCGGTAGGTGGTCCGTGCGTCGTTCTGCAACAGGCGCAGTATGTGCAGATCGACCGTGTCCAGTACGACAGACTCACTCATCGGCCGAACGTAACACGGAGTTCTCCCCGTCATTCCCGCCGGATGTTCAGAGTGCGTGCATGGACTCCCTGGATGCCGGTGGCATGAGCGAACCCGTGACCCCGCCCCTGTCCGCGACCGCCCCCCGGGCGCTGGCCACCGAGGCGGTGCACGCGGGCCGCGAGGACCTCGCACGGCTCGGTGTGCACGCGGCGCCGATCGATCTGTCGACGACCTACCCCTCCTACGACACCCGTGACGAGGCGGCGCGGATCGACGAGTTCGCCACCACCGGCGCGCGGCCCGACGGCCCGCCCGTGTACGCCCGGCTGGACAACCCGACGACGGCCCGCTTCGAGACGGCGCTCGCCCGGCTGGAGGGTACCGAGAGCGCGGTGGCGTTCGCCAGCGGCATGGCGGCCCTCACCGCGGTCCTGCTCGTACGGTCCGGCATCGGTCTGCGCCATGTCGTGGCGGTGCGGCCTCTTTACGGATGCAGCGACCACCTGCTGACCGCCGGCCTCCTCGGTACGGAGGTGACCTGGACCGATCCCGCGGGCATCGCCGACGCCATCCGCCCCGACACCGGCCTGGTGATGGTCGAGACCCCCGCCAACCCGACCCTCGCCGAGGTCGACATCGCCGCCGTCGCCCATGCCTGCGGCTCGATACCGCTGCTGGTCGACAGCACCTTCGCCACCCCCGTGCTGCAACGCCCCGCCGAGCACGGCGCCCGGCTCGTCCTGCACAGCGCGACGAAGTACCTCGGCGGACACGGCGACGTGCTCGGCGGAGTCGTCGCGTGCGACGAGGAGTTCGCGCGCAAGCTGCGCCAGGTGCGGTTCGCGACCGGCGGGGTGCTGCACCCGATGGCCGGTTATCTGCTGCTGCGCGGTCTGTCCACGCTGCCCGTGCGGGTGCGCGCGGCCTCGGCCACCGCGGCCGACCTGGCCCGCAGACTGGCCACCGACCCGCGCGTCGCCCGCGTCCACTACCCGCGCATCGGCGGGGCGATGGTGTCCTTCGAGGTCTACGGGGACCCGCACGAGGTGATCGCCGGCGTGCGGCTGATCACCCCGGCGGTCAGCCTCGGCAGCGTGGACACCCTCATCCAGCACCCGGCCTCCATCAGCCACCGGATCGTGCCGGAGGGGGACCGGCGGTCGGCCGGGGTGAGCGACCGGCTGCTGCGGATGTCGGTCGGCCTGGAGGACGTCGAGGACCTGTGGCGCGATCTCACCGAGGCGCTCAGCGCTCGTTCCGGACGGGAGACGCGATCGCCGGAGACCCGGACCGGGTCCCTCACCTAGAAGGCGCGGCCGGGTGCCCCCCTGTACGGTGCGGGGCCGGTCCTCCGCCTCGCGGTGCGCCGCGCCGGCCGCCGGGGGCTCCGCCCTTCGGCCGGCGCGGCGCTGGTTTCCGGACGCGCCTAGGACCCCGGTCGGAGGCCGTGCGGCGGCCCGTACACCGCTCCGTAGGGTGTCTCGTCCGTCGTCGCCGGTGTCCGCCGCTCGTCCGAACCCCTGAGCCGGGCGGTGACGACCAGCGTGCCACCCTCTATCTGGTAGTCGAGCGGCAGACCGAGTCCGCGCATGGCGGCGACCATCCCGGTGTTGGACGCCTGCGTGACGGCGTACACGCTCGCGCAGCCCGCCTCGACGGCGAGCGCGACCAGCCGGCGCAGGAGTTCGGAGCCGATGCCGCGCCGCTGCCAGGCGTCCTCGACGATCAGCGCGACCTCGGTCTCGTCGCCGTCCCACAGCAGATGGCCGAGCGCGACGAGACGCCCGGACGCCGTCTGGACCTTCAGTGTCCGCCCGTGCCGCGGGCTCAGCAGATGGTCCAGATAGCGGTCCGCGTCGCCCACCGGACCGTGGTAGCGCAGGCCAAGGGTGCGCTCGGAGCAGCGTTCGTGCATCGCCGTCGCCGCGTCGACATCGCTCCGGTCGGCGCGGCGGACGGTGATCCGGCCCTCGGGCAGGGTCAGGACGTCCCGGCCGCGCGGGACGCGCGGGCCCAGGCGCGCGTCGAGTTCCACCAGGGCGCGCGCCCTGGCGAACTCGGTCGGCGTGAACGGCAGATGGTGGCGCTCGACGGTGATCGTGCCGCCGTTCGGGTCGCGCATCCGCATCGTGGTGCTCTCCAGGACGCCTTCGACAGGGGCGCTCTCGCCGGTCGGACGCCCGGTGGGGGAGACGGCGGGCAGTGAGTGGATCGTGCAGCGCCCGAGCAACTGGCGCAGAGCCAGCGGAAGTTCGGCGGCGTCCAGGGCCGTACGGGTGGCCAGGCCCAGCACCCGGGTCGGCGCGTCCACGAGATCGTGCGCGTCGGCGCGCTCGATCCAGATGTCGCTCCCGCCCGCGAGGGAGATCTCCCGGGTGAGCTGCCGCGCGGGCAGCGCGGCGGGCGCGCGCAGCAGGAACTCGTCGACGGTGCCGGTGGCCAGCGGGTGCGTCTGGAGCGTGAGGATGTCCACCCGGCGGCGGGCGAGGACGGTGCACAGCGCGGCCAGCGAACCGGGGGCGTCACGCACGGTCGCCCGCATCCGCCACAGCGCGGTGGCGGCTTCGGTCTCCCCGGCGGCGGCGGTTCGGTCGACGGACCCGGCCGGCGCGCCGTCGGACGTGCGCGTTCCTCCGCCGTCCGGGGCGACACCGTCCGGCGCACCGCTGTCCGGTGGCGCGTCGACCGGCGGCGCGTGACCGTGGCGCCTCGACCACCAGATGTGGAATCCGGCCGTGAGGATCAGGGCGATCGCGGACGCGACGAGCAGGACGGGTCCGTCCGGACCGTGCACGATCATGTTGGCGACAGCGTCGGCGACCGCCACCGCGGTGAACAAGGCGGCCAGTTCGACGAGATCCCGGCGCCAGTGATGGGGGCGCCTGGCGCTCTTCGATGAAGTCACATCGGTCATGACCTCACTGTGACTCAACGGTGTTGCGCGATCACGAACGTACTGTGACTGATGGGTAAAAGATGCTTCTGTTCGCCTATCAACTACTTTTGGTTGATTTACGGCGTGCGACGACCGCTCCCCGCCCCATCCCGACGACCGGGGCGGGATCCGCGTCCTCCCGCGAGGCTACCCGCCCCGGACACCCGGGGCCTACTGGCCGACCCGGCCCGGCTTCAGCACCTTGCTGAACAGCACCTGGTTCCCCTCGGCCCGCAGCCGCACCGTCAACTCGCCGCTGTCACCGTCGATGTCGACCTCGCCGAAGTACTGCGGCGACTCCATCGGCGACACGTTCGCCCGGTCCGGAGCCCGCACGAAGACCCGGTCGGGCCCGAACGTCCCGTCCAGCGCGTTCGCCGGGAACCCGCCGGCCGCCAGCGGACCCGACACGAACTCCCAGAACGGCGCGAAGTCCTTGAAGGCCGCGCGCTCCGGCTCGTAGTGCTGCGCCGACGTGTAGTGCACATCCGCCGTCAGCCACACCGTGCCGGTGATCCGGCGGTGCTTGACGTACCGCAGCAGATCCGCGATCTGGAGCTCCCGCCCCAGCGGCGCGCCCGGGTCGCCCTGCGCGATCGCCTCGATGTCCGCCGAACCGTCCGGCACGACCAGACCGATCGGCATGTCCGCCGCGATGACCTTCCACACCGCGCGTGAGCGCGACAACTCGCGCTTGAGCCAGTCCAGCTGCTCCGCGCCGAGAATGCCCGTCGTGTCGTCGGCCTGCCGGCCGGGCGAGTTGGCGTTGCGGAACGAGCGCATGTCCAGCACGAACACGTCGAGCAGCGGCCCGTACCGCACCACCCGGTGCACCCGCCGGTCCTCACCGCGCGCGCGGAGCGTCGGCACCGGGAAGTACTCACCGAACGCCTGGATCGAGCGCGCCGCCAGCACGCCGACGTCCTTCTCCCGGTACCGCGCGTCGTCCAGGATCTGCCCCGGATACCAGTTGTTGCGCACCTCGTGGTCGTCCCACTGCACGATCGCCGGCACTCGCGCGTTGAAGCGGCGGACGTTGTGGTCGAGCAGGTTGTAGCGGAACTGGCCCCGGTACTCGTCCAGCGTCTCCGCCACCTTCGACTTCTCCTCGGTGACGAGGTTGCGCCAGACCCGCCCGTCCGGCAGCGTCACGGACGGCACCAGCGGCCCGTCCGCGTAGACGGTGTCACCGCTGCACAGGAAGAAGTCCGGGTCGAGCCGGCGCATGTCGTCGTACGCGCGGTAGCCCCCGACGTCCGGGTTGATGCCCCACCCCTGCCCGGCGATGTCCCCCGACCAGAGGAACCGCACGCCCTGCCGGCGCCGCGCCGGAGCCGTACGGAACGTGCCGTACACCGGCTCGCTCGTACGCCGCGGGTCGTCCGGATCGGCGAGCGTCACCCGGTAGTGCACCTGCTCGCCGGCGGGCAGCCCGCGCAGCGGCGTCGTCCCCGTGAAGTCACCGCCGGGGCCGAGGAGCGGACCGCGCCAGGTGCGCGCACGGCGGAACGACTCCGTCGCCGACGTCTCCACCAGCATCCGCGCGGGCCGGTCGGAACGGATCCACACCAGACCGGACGACGAGGTGACATCGCCCGTCTGCACACCCCAGCCGGCGCTCGGCCGGCCGGAGCGCGCCTGGGCGGGAGCGGCGCCGGCGACCGTACCGGCCACGGCCGCGGCGGTCGTGGGCAGGGCCAGCGCGGCGGACGCGGCGAGCGAGCCGCGCAGTACGGTGCGGCGGGCCGTGGCCGGACTCGGGGAACTGTTCGTCATCGATCTGCCTCCTGCGGCGGGCTCGGTGGGACCGTGACCTGGGGAACGGTGAACGGTCGACGTGCCATACGTAGCGCCCGGCGACGGCCGGCACACGAACCCGGGGTGAACACACCCACGCTCTTTTCCGGCCTCGTACCGCGGCGGCGGCGCTCGCCGCGCCCGTCGTGGGCACCGGGGTCCCCCGCCCCGCACGGGCCGCCGGGGAGCCCGCTCGCGGGCATCCGCGCGGCCCCCGGCCCCGGGCCCCGGGCGCCGGGGGCGCGGGGCGGCGGCCCTCCCGGTCGTGGAGGGCGAACGCGTCCCGGCCCCCTGACATGCCGGTATGTCTCGGTCCCGCCGTGCGGGGTATCCGTCCCCGGGGCCCCCACCTGCCGATGTCGTCGTTTCACGCCAAACCCGCGAACTCTGTGTGAACGGTCTGTGGCAGAGTGCGATTCCGTCCGGGAGTGGCCGCAGGATTGGTCTTGACCAAAGCGATCGGCCGTCCTACTCTCGGAGAGTTAGTGCAGGAACCTTTAATAAACAAGTGCATGGAAAAGCCGCCGGGGACACGGCGATTGCGGAGGATCACGGTGGGGACCACGCAGCTCGAAACAGTGCCGGAGCCCAAGTACTGGCACCTCAAGACCGTGCTCGGCGAGGCGCTGGACTCCGACTTCGCGGTCGGTGAGGTGCTGCCCAACGAGCGTGACCTCGCCGCCCGCTTCGGCGTCGCCCGCGCGACACTCCGTCAGGCGCTCGAACAGCTCGAACTCGAAGGCCGGTTGCAGCGCCGCCGCGGCGTGGGCACGACCGTCGCGCCGCCGCGGATGGGTGTCGACGTGTCGACCACCCAGCAGGAGTGGCCGGGCGCGGACCCGGACGCGTGGCAGCCCGTCGACTCGGTGTCCGCCGCGCCGCCCGCCGCCGTGGCCAGGATGCTCGGTACGGACGCGGGCGACGCGGTCCACACGGTGCGCAGGACGCGTGTGACACACGGACAGACCGTCGCGGCCGAGCTGCTCTACGTCCCCTCGGAGTCGGTCCCCGAGCTGCCCGCCATAGACATCCCGTCCGGCCCCGCCCGCGCGCGCAGTGTGCTGCGCGAGCTCCAGCGGCTCGGCATGGAGGGCCAGGACCGCGCCGTGGAGCTGGGCTCCGCCCGCGTGGACGACGCCAAGGAACTCGACCGGCTGCCGGGCGCGCCCGTGCTCGTGGTCACCACCCGCTATCTGGCCGGGGGCCGTACGGCGGCGGTCTCGGTGGCCACGTACCGCGCCGACACCTGCCGGCTCACCTTCGGCGACACGGGCGACGTCCAGATCAGCCACCACCCGGACGAGCGCAAGGCTTCCTGACGCGCCGCTGCGGGCGCCGCGCAGGGGCCGCCCGCGACGCAGGAACGGACTCTGCCCCCGTAGCCCTCGAAGGGGCACGGGGGCCCTGTGCTGTCGAAAGCCGACATTGCGGCCGGCCTCCGACCGGCACCGACCGCTCCCCGACGGTCCGGGCTGAATCCCCGAAGACCCCGCAGGCTCCAGGGGATGTCCGCGATGCAGCGCCGTCAGCCCGGGGACGGGGCCCGTGGCGTCCGGTGCGGTGCGTCGCAAGGCGGGGGATCAGCGTCGTACCGGGCGTACTCGGCCGGCTTACGACAACGCGGGGGCACCTCCCGTGCCGTGCCCCCGCTGGGTTACGGGGGAGAGGTGCCGTGCAGGACGTCGCGGGAGACCGGACGGGACTTCGAGGCCCCCTAACGGCGGGCCGTCACCGTCGCGTCCACCGCGAAGAGCTCTTCCTCGACATGGTCCAGCGCCAGACGCAGCGCGCCCGTGGCCACCGCCGCCTCGCCCAGCAGTGACAGCGTCACCCGGGGCGGGCGCAGACAGTACCGGGACAGCTCGTCGCGCAGCGGGTCGAGTACGCCGTCGAGTCCGGCCGCCCAGCCACCGATGATCACCATCTCGGGGTCGAGCGCAAGCACCAGCGCGGCCACGTCGTGGACCAGCCGCTGGATGAACCGCTCCATCGCCTGCTTCGCCCCGACGTCACCCTCCTTGGCCATCGCGAACACCCGTGCCACCGCCCGCTCGTCGAGCGGATGCAGCGGCTCGTCCGTCGTCGACAGCAGCTTCTCCGGTGTCACCTCGCGGCCCAGCAGATGCAGCGCCCCGATCTCACCCGCCGCACCGCCGTATCCACGGTGCAGCCGACCGCCGATCAGCGAGCCTGCCCCCGGACTGAGTCCGGCGAGCACGAACACGATGTCGTCCGAGTCGGTCGCCGCGCCCTTCCAGTGCTCCGCCACCGCCGCGGCGTTGGCGTCGTTCTCCACCAGCACCGGACACCTGAACGAACGGCGCAGCCGCTCGCCGAGCGCGAGGCCCGTCCACTCGGGCAGCGCCGTACCGAGCCGTACCGTGCCGTCGGCCTCCACGATGCCGGGGCTGCCGACACCGACCGCCCGCAGCGAACTGCGCGCCACCCCCGCGCGGCGCAGCACGTCGGAGACGACGACCCGCACCCGGTCCAGCCGCTCGTCCGCCGACGCGGTCTCCGTCGCCTCGCGTGAACTCGCCCCGATGATCCGGCCGTCGAGACCCGACAGCAGCGCGGCGACCCGGTGCGGCCCGATCTCGATGCCGAGCAGATGCCCGGCCTCGGCCCGGAAGCGGAACCTCCGCGCGGGGCGTCCCTGTCTGCGGGTCGCGCCCTCGCCCGGGGCCGCCTCCGTCACCAGACCGAGCTCCATCAGCCCTTCGACGACACCCTCGACCGTGGGCCGTGACAGACCGGTGATCCGGGTCAGATCGGTGAACGTGGGGCAGTCGGCGCCCCGCAGCGCGTGCAGCACCACCGCGGAGTTGATCCGCCGCAACAAGGAAGGGTCCCCGCCGGTCAACCGCCCCACGGTAAGCCTCCAAGCTCGTGCGCGTGTCTGCCGGATGGTACTCGGTGGTCGCGCGGGCGGCTAACGGGCGACGACACGGGGGCCGCGCCGTACCGGAACGCGCGGGACCGCCGCCCCGTCGCGAGGCACGTCTGACGCCATGCCAATTGTCAGTGCCGGGCGGTTTACTGGAGCCATGAGCACCGCCCGGCACGTCGCCACCATCGATCTGCTGTGCGCCCGGCCCTTCCCGGCCGAGCGCGCCGGATCCGGCGAGGGCACGAGCGGACCGGGCTACCACCTGGCGGAGCTGGTGAGCGGTGAGCCCTTCTGGGAGGACGACGGGACACGCCGCGCGCGGGAGGCGGAGCATTACGAGGCCGAGTGCGCCGCCCTGGCCTCGGTGCTGGCGGCGCGCTGGGGGGAGCCGCAGCTCATGAGCCTCTGGAGCACCCGGGTCCGCGCCGGCGAGGGCGAGGAGATACCTGAGCCGTGGCACGAACTCTCCTACGGCGTCGAACACGCGCACCTGTGGCGGACCGGGGACCGCTGGGTCGCGGTCGGCGTGTCCCACCAGGGCGAGGAGCAGCCCTTCCAGCTGCTGGCGGCCGTCACGGAGACGGACCCGCCGTAGGGGGTGGCTCCCCGACCTCGCGGGGTGACCGGGTCAGGACCGCGTCCTGTCCGGCATGTCCGCCGCGACGCGCAGTCGGGCGAACTCCTCCGCCATCGTCTCCGCCGTCCAGTGCGCGTTGAGCCCGCTCGGGTTGGGCAGTGCCCAGACGCGGGTGGTGCCTATGGTGCGCGTCTGCGGGCCGATCGACGCCGACCGGTCGTCGAACGCCGTGCGGTACGCGGTGATGCCGACGACCGCCAGCCAGCGCGGGCGCAGCCGCTCCACCTTCGCCACCAGGGTCCGGCCGCCCGCCCGGAACTCCTCGTCGCTCAGCTCGTCCGCCCGCGCCGTCGCCCGTGCCACGACGTTGGTGATGCCGAGGCCGTACGCCGTCAACTCCCCCTGCTCGGACGGCGCGAGCTGCCGCGGGGTGAAGCCCGAGAGGCACAGCACCGGCCAGAAGCGGTTCCCCGGCCGGGCGAAGTGGTGACCCGTCGCCGCCGACATCAGACCGGGGTTGATCCCGCAGAAGAGCACGCCCAGGTCCGGCGCGACCACGTCGGGGATGACGCGGTCGCGGGCGGCGGCCAGTTCCTCGGGCTTCACCTCGCCGGCTTCAGAGGATCGACCCGGGCGTGTATCCGGCGGCCACGGGGTGCCGCTTCACGATCTCCTCGATCCGGGCGAGCACCGCGGTCACCTGGTCACCGGCCGCCCCCGTGAACGACAGCTTGTCGGCCATCAGGCCGTCCAACTGCGCCCGGTCCAGCGGCATCCGCTCGTCCGCCGCGAGCTTGTCGAGCAGCTCGTTGCGTTCCGCTCCGCGCTCGCGCATGGCGAGGGCCGACGCGACGGCGTGCTCCTTGATGACCTCGTGCGCGGCCTCCCGGCCGACCCCCGCGCGCACGGCGGCCATCAGCACCTTCGTCGTCGCCAGGAACGGCAGGTAGCGGTCCAGCTCACGGGCGACCACCGCCGGGAACGCGCCGAACTCGTCGAGGACCGTCAGGAACGTCTCCAGCAGCCCGTCGAAGGCGAAGAACGCGTCCGGCAGCGCCACCCGGCGGACGACGGAGCACGACACGTCGCCCTCGTTCCACTGGTCACCGGCCAGCTCGCCCGTCATCGACGCGTAGCCGCGCAGGATCACCATCAGACCGTTGACGCGCTCGCAGGAGCGGGTGTTCATCTTGTGCGGCATGGCCGACGAACCGACCTGGCCGGGCTTGAACCCCTCGGTGACCAGCTCGTGCCCGGCCATCAGCCGGATCGTCTTCGCCACGGAGGAGGGACCGGCGGCCAGTTGCACCAGCGCGGTCACCACGTCGTAGTCCAGCGACCGCGGATACACCTGGCCGACCGAGGTGAACGCGTGGCCGAAGCCCAGGTGCCCCGCGATCCGGGACTCCAGGTCGGCGAGCTTGGCCGGGTCACCGCCGAGCAGGTCGAGCATGTCCTGCGCCGTGCCGACCGGCCCCTTGATCCCGCGCAGCGGGTAACGGGCGAGCAGGTCCTCGAGGCGGCCGTGGGCGACCAGCAGCTCGTCGGCCGCCGTCGCGAAGCGCTTGCCGAGCGTGGTCGCCTGCGCGGCGACATTGTGCGAGCGGCCCGCCATGACCAGTTCCGCGTACTCCCCGGAGAGCCTCCCCAGACGCGCGAGCACCGCCACCGTGCGGTCGCGCATCAGCTCCAGCGAGAGCCGGACCTGCAACTGCTCGACGTTCTCCGTCAGATCGCGCGACGTCATGCCCTTGTGGACCTGCTCATGGCCGGCGAGCGCGTTGAACTCCTCGATGCGCGCCTTCACGTCGTGCCGGGTGACCTTCTCGCGCTCCGCGATCGACGCCAGGTCGACCTGGTCGAGCACCCGCTCGTAGTCGGCGAGGGCGGACTCGGGCACCTCGATGCCGAGATCCCGCTGGGCCCGCAGCACGGCGAGCCACAGCTGCCGCTCCAGCCTCACCTTCTGCTCGGGGGACCAGAGCACGGCCAGCTCCGCCGAGGCGTAGCGGCCGGCGAGGACGTTGGGGATACGGGGCTTCACAGACGCAGCAGTCACGTAGCCGGATTCTACGTGGCCGTTCCCGCTGGTCCGAGCCGCGCCCTCGTTCGCAGGGGGAGCGGCGGGATACGGAGGACGGCCCCCGGCAGCCGGACCCCCACGACCACCCGGCCCGCACGACCACCCGGCCCGCACGACCACCCGGCCCGCACGACCGCCGGACCCCCCCCGGACCACCCCGCCTGCGCCCCGAGGCCCTACGCCCGCTCGTGCCGTACGCCCGCGTCACCGGGCAGCGGCTCGTACGGCAGCAGCTCCGGCCGCTTCGGCGGCCTGCCGTCCCCCGACGACCGGCCCGTCAGCCGGCGGCCGATCCACGGCCCCAGATGCTGCCGCGCGAACCGGGCGTCTCCGGTGCGCCGCATCAGCCAGCCCGTGGGCAGCGCGGGCGCCAGCTCCGCGCGCCAGTCGTCCGCCGGCTCCAGGCCCAGCGCCTGCCACACGGCCTCGGCGACCCTGCGGTGGCCGTCGGCGGTCAGATGCAGCCGGTCCTCGTCCCACATGCGCTGCTCACCGAGGACCCGCGCCCCGTACAGATCGACCACCACCGCGTCGTGCCGTTCGGCCAGCTCGTCGATGAAGGTGTAGAGGCTCTCCCAGCGTGACCGGAAACGTTCCGTCACCGGGCCCCGGCGGACGGGGCTGTGCATCAGCACCAGCCGCCCGCAGGACGGTGCCAGCCGTTCGACCGACTCCGCCAGCTTCCCGAGCACCAGTGCCGGGTCGTACTTGGGCCGCAGCGTGTCGTTCAGTCCGCCGACCAGGGTCACCACGTCCGCGCGCATCGCGGCGGCCGCGTCCACCTGCTCGTCGAGGATCTGGCCGATGAGCTTGCCGCGCACGGCGAGGTTCGCGTAGCGGAAACCGGGCGTACGGGCGGCGAGACGGGCCGCGAGCAGGTCCGCCCACCCCCGGTACGACCCGTCCGGCTGGAGGTCCGACATGCCCTCGGTGAACGAGTCCCCGACGGCGACCAGGCTGGTGTACGTGGCGTTGTTCTCCATGGCCGGGCGATCGTATCGCGCGCCCCGGCCCCTCCCCGACGGGGCTCAGGTTCCCTGCGAATGCCTCCCGACCAGCTCACGCAGCACGTCCTCCATGGTCACCAGACCTTCCAGCCTGACGTCCTCGTCCAGCACGGCGGCCAGATGCGTACGGCTGCGGCGCATCGCCGTCAGCACGTCGTCGAGCGGGGTGTCCGCCCGCACCTGGGCGATCGCCCGCATCCCGGAGACGGGCAGCGGCTCGTCGCGCGGCATGGCGTCCAGCGCGTCCTTCACATGGAGGTAGCCGAGGATCCGCCGGGACTCGTCCACGACCGGGAACCGGGAGAACCCGGACTCGGCCGCCAGCGCCTCCAGCGCGACAGGGGTGATCCCCACCCGTGCCGTCACGACCTGGTCCAGTGGCATGACCACGTCGCGCACGGGCCTGCTTCCCAGCTCCAGCGCGTCGTGCAGCCGCTCGGCCGCGCGGTCGTCGAGGAGCCCGGCGTCACCGGCGTCGGTGACCATCCGGGACAGCTCGGCGTCGGAGAACGTCGCCGACACCTCGTCCTTGGTCTCCACGCGCAGCAGCTTCAGCAGCACGTTGGCGAAGGCGTTGACCGCGAAGATCACGGGGCGCAGCGCACGGGCCAGCCCCACCAGCACCGGGCCGAGGAGCAGCGCCGTACGCACCGGCTCGGCGAGCGCGATGTTCTTGGGCACCATCTCGCCGAGCAGCATGTGCAGATACGTCGCCAGGGTGAGCGCGATGACGAACGAGATCGGGTGCACCACCCCGTGCGGCACACCGACCGCGTCGAAGACGGGCTCCAGCAGATGGGCGATGGCCGGCTCGGCGACGATGCCGAGCACCAGCGTGCACAGGGTGATGCCGAGCTGGGCGGCGGCGAGCATCGCCGAGACGTGCCGCAGGCCCCACAGGACGCTGCGCGCGCGCCGGTCGCCCTCCTCGGCGGCGGGCTCGATCTGGCTGCGGCGCACCGAGATCAGGGCGAACTCCGCCCCGACGAAGAAGGCGTTCGCGACCAGGGTCAGCAGCCCTACGAACAGCTGGATCACGGTCATCGTGCGGCCCCCTTGCCGTGGTCGTCGTCCTCTTCGTCCTCGTCGGGTGAGGGCAGCGGCGCGTGCAGCAGTACGCGGGCGGCCCGCCGTCCCGAGGCGTCGACCACGTCCACGCGCCAGCCGCGCAGCTCGACGCGGTCGCCCTCGACGGGGATCCGCCCGAGTTCGGTGGCGACGAGGCCGGCCAGCGTCTCGTACGGCCCCTCGGGAGCCCGCATCCCGATGTTCCACAGCTGGTCGAAGCGGGTGGCGCCGTCGGCCGACCACAGGTCGCGCCCGTCGGCGTCCTCGCCGGCGCGGGCGAGGTCGGACGTCTCGTGCGGGTCGTGCTCGTCGCGCACCTCGCCGACGACCTCCTCGACGATGTCCTCCAGCGTCACGACACCCGCCGTGCCGCCGTACTCGTCGATCACCACCGCCATGGTGCGGTTGCCGGAGAGCCGGTCCAGCAGCCGGTCCACGGTCAGCGACTCCGGTACGAGCAGGGGGTCGCGCATCAGCTCGGAGACCGTCGTGCGGGTGCGCCGCTCGTCGGGGACGGTCAGCACGTCCTTGATGTGGGCGACGCCCACGACGGTGTCGAGACTCTCCCGGTAGACGGGGAAGCGGGAGAGCCCGGTGGCGCGCGTGGCGTTGGCGACGTCCTCGGCCGTGGCCCGTACGTCGAGCGCGGTGACCTGTACGCGCGGTGT
The DNA here is from genome assembly GCF_055583685.1 of Streptomyces sp. NPDC104581. Classification (NCBI taxonomy): domain Bacteria; kingdom Bacillati; phylum Actinomycetota; class Actinomycetes; order Kitasatosporales; family Streptomycetaceae; genus Streptomyces; species Streptomyces sp. NPDC104581. Next base: position 52,076 of record NZ_JBVJNN010000032.1, on the reverse strand, counting down.
CATCACGTTCTCCGCCGTCAGCTCCGCGAGGTTGAGCGTGCGCACGAACAGTTCGGCGGTGTCCGGCTCCAGCGCGCCCTCCTTGGCGGAGTGCCGGGCGAGCGCGACCAGCTCCTGCGGACCGCGGGCCGATGCCAGCTCCTCGGCGGGTTCCATGCCCAGCCGCCGCACCAGGCGGTTCGCCGTGTTGTTGAGGTGGCTGATGAACGGCCGGAAGGCGGCGGTGAACACCCGTTGCGGTGTGGCGACGACCTTGGCGACCGTCAGCGGCGTCGAGATGGCCCAGTTCTTGGGCACCAGCTCGCCGACCACCATCAGTACGACCGTCGACAGCGCCGTACCGATCACCAGGGCCAGTGACGACGCCACGGACGGCGAGAAGCCGACCGCCTCGACGGGGCCGCGGATCAGCTTCGCCACCGAGGGCTCGGAGAGCATACCGACGACCAGATTGGTCACCGTGATGCCCAACTGGGCGCCGGAGAGCTGGAAGGTGAGACTGCGTACGGCCTTCATGGCGCTCGACGCGCCACGCTCACCTTTTTCGACCGCCAGTTCGAGGTCGCTGCGTTCCACCGTCGTCAGCGAGAACTCGGCGGCGACGAAGGCCCCGCAGGCGAGCGCGAGCAGCACGGCCACCAGGAGCAGGAGCACTTCGGTCATCGGTTCACCTCCGTCCCATGATCGGTCAAGGGCCGGTGGGCGGCGCGTTCTCCGCCGCTGTCGGTGAAGACGTCTGTGTCATGTCCTGGGCGAACGGCACAGCTCAGTGCCGCTGTCGGGATCACCGACGCCCACCGGCCTACTCCTTGTGCCCAGTGAGGGCGACGGTGACTCCGAGTCCGATCATCGCGATTCCGCCGGCTCCGCCGACCACGGCGAGCCGGCGCGGCGAGCGGGCGAACCAGCCCCGCGCGGTGGCGGCGGCCAGCCCCCACGCGCTGTCGCACACCACCGCGATGACGTTGAACACCAGACCGAGCAGGAGCATCTGGGCCGTCACGTGCCCTCTGCCGGGCTCGACGAACTGGGGGAGCACGGCGGCGAAGAACACGATGGTCTTGGGGTTGGCCACCCCGACGGCGAACCCTTCCCAGAAGGTGCGCAGGCCGCGGCGCGCGGGATCGTCCCCGCCGCCGAACGACGGCTGCGGCGAACCACGCCGGCGGATCGCCGTGATCCCCAGGTGGATCAAATACGCGGCGCCCACCAGCTTCAGTGCCGTGAACGCCACGACGGAACGTTCGACGACGGCCCCCACCCCGAGAGCCACGCCCACGACGAGCACACAGGCCCCCAGCGTGTTCCCCGCGACCGTGGTCAGCGCGGCGCGCCGACCCTGCGCGAGGGCCCGCCCCACCACGTAGAGCACGCTCGGGCCGGGAACGACGATCAGCAGGAACGACATGGCCGCGAAGGCAAGGAGGCGGTCGGCGCTCGGCATGGCGCGGACCGTAGACGCGGCGTTCCGCCCCCGGCCACCGGTTTTCCCGCCCGGTGCCGGTCAGCCGGCCAGTGGCTTCACCCAGCGCCGCCACTGCTCCTGGGGGCCGTAACCGGACGCCTCCCACGCCCGGTGCGCGAGCGTGTTGCGGTCGAGCACCATGGCGTCGGCCCGTCGTCCGCCCAGCCCGGCGAAGCGCTCCTCCGCCGCGGCGAGCAGCGCCGCCGCGATGCCCCGGCGCCGCCGGTCCGGATGGACGGCGAGCCGGTAGAGGTGGCAGCGCCACCCGTCGAAACCGGCGATCACCGTGCCGCACAGCTCCCCGCCCCGCTCGGCGACGATCAGCGCACCCGGATCGCGGGCCACCAGGCGCTCGACCCCCTCGTGGTCGTCGCTGATGCCGGTACCCGCGGCCGCGATCTTCCAGAAGGCGAGCACGGAGTCGAGATCGGCCCGCGTCGCGGCCCGGATCCGCGGCTCGTCGTCCGTACCGGACCCGTTCGTCATGGCTTCGTCCATGGGGCCGATCCCAGCACCGCGCCTCCCGCGCCGTCGAACGGATTCCGCGATGTGGTCGCCCCGGGCTTCCGCCCCGGCCCCACGGTGTTCCGCGCCGCCGACTGCCCACTTGCCGACGCTAGCGTGTCCGCGCTAGCTTGTTGGGGTGGCGAAGACTCAGTTGAACGTACGCGTGGACGAGACCACCGCGGAGGCCGCCCGGCGGCAGGCGGGTCGGCGCGGGATGAGTGTGAACCGCTACATCGAGGAGCTCGTGAAGCAGGACGCGGGTGAGATCGGGAAGACCTTCGTCGAGTCCGCCGCCGACTTCATGAAGCAGTACGAGTCGGTGTTCGCCGAGGAGTTCGACACCGAGACCGTCACCACCGACCGCGGCGCGCGGCGGGGCAAGGGCCACGACAGCCCACGCTGAGCCCCGGTCCCGGACCCCGGCCGTGGTTCCGGTGACGACCCGGTCCGGCCCCCGGTCCGGCAGGGTGCGCGACCGATGACCGGAACACCCGAACCACCCGGACCGACCCCCTGCGTCGTCTGCGGCGGGACCGTCGCCCCCGACGGCCACTGCTGGGACTGCGGCGAGCCCCAGCCCCCCTACCGCTCGCACATCGAGACCACCCTCGCCCGCGCCGCCGGCGTCAGTGACCGGGGCAGGCGCCGCGGCGTCAACGCGGACGCGATGGCGCTGACCGAGGCCGGCGACTGGACGATCGGCGTCGTGTGCGACGGAGTGTCCATGTCACCCCGTGCCGAACGGGCCGCACGCGTCGCCGCCGACGTCGGGGCCGCCCGTCTGAGGGCCGGCCTGCGGGAGGGGATCCTGCCCGAGACCGTGCTCGTGGAGGCCGCCGCCCGCGCGGGCCGCGCAGTCGGTGCCCTAACCGCCTCGGCGGACGAGGCCCCGGCCTGTACGTATGTCGCGGGCATCGCCGGCCCCGAGGGCCTCTGGTGCGCCTGGATCGGCGACAGCCGCGCGTACTGGCTGCCCGACGACGGGACGTGCCTGGCGCTGACCGAGGACGACTCGGGGCGGCACGACGCGCTCACCGCCTGGCTGGGCGCCGACGCCGGCGAACCGGTCGCACGCGTCACGAGCTTCCGACCACGAGGACCGGGCCGACTGCTCCTGTGCACCGACGGGTTGACGCGCCATCGCCCCGAGGCCGACGGGCTGCGTGCCGTACTCACCCGGCGCGGCCCCTCGGCACCACCTGACCGCCGCCTTCTCGAAGACGCGCGAACGCTGGTCGGGTACGCCATGGACGCGGGCGGGCAGGACAACATCACCGCACTGCTCATCCAGGTCGGGGATACTGATCATCGCCAACTCCCCACCTCCGCCCCCTAGTGAGACAGCTGCCCACATGGAAAACGCCGATTCTTCTGACTCACCGTCACATGCCAACCTCACGTTACGGATCGATCTGTCATGGCTGCTCATGGTCGCCGAGAGCAAGATGCCCGGTGATCCCCAAGTCACCGACTGGGGCGCGCTCGTGGCCGCCGTCAGCCGGCACGAGGCCGAGATATTCGGCACCCCCGTCTACACCGACCCGCACAGCCGCGCGGCGGCCCTCCTCCAGAGCCTTCTGCACGTCCCCGCGCTGGAGCGCTCGAACGCCATGTACGCCTCGGCCGTCGCGTACGGCTATCTCGTCGCGAGCGGCCTGAAGGTCGTCACCTCGCCCGAGCAGGTCAGGGATCTGGCCAAGCTCGTCAAGGACGGCAGAGCCGACGTACGCGCCATCGCCGAGGAACTGCGCGGCTGGAGCCTGTGAACCGCTGACGTCGTCCGGCCGGGCCACGCCCCCGTCAGACCAGGTCCGCCCGCGGTCGGTACGCCACGCCCAGTACACACGGCGAGGTCGGCGTCCGCGGGCCGGGGTCCGGCACCCGCAGCGCGCGGTGCGTGCCGGACTCGAAACCCGCGTCGCGGATCGCGGCGAGCGGGTCCCGCGCCGGATGGCAGCCGCCGAAGAGCGCCGGCCACACCGTGGCCTGGAGCGCCTTCTGCACCGTCGCCAGACCACGTTCCCGCGCCAGCCCGTGCTCGAGGAAGCGCAGCTCCCCGCCCGGCCGCAGCACCCGGCGGACCTCGGCGAGCGCCTGTGGCACGTCCCGTACGGTGCACAGCACCAGGGAGACCACGGCCGCGTCGAACCCCTCGTCCTCCACCGGCAGCGCCTCCGCCGTGCCGGGCCGCACGTCCACCGAGACCTCGGCCCGCATCGCCGCCCGGACCGCGAGCTGCCGCAGACCGCGCTCCGGCTCCACCGCCACGACCTCGCCGACCGCGGCCGGGTAGTGCGCGAAGTTCAGCCCGTTGCCCGCGCCGACCTCCAGCACCCGCCCCGACAGACCCTCCAGCAGCTCCGCGCGCAGCGCGGCCACGCCGCCCCTGGTGTCGGCGGCGACACTCGTCCGCGCGTAGAAGCGGGCGAAGACCGGGTGGTGCACCGAGTCCTCGCGGGGCATGCGGTTGCGCAGATGCATGGGGCGGGGCTCCTCCGGTGGGCGGGCGACACCGCGATTGTTCCCCGTACGGGCCCGCTCAGCAGATCATGGGCCGGATCGCGTCACCGTCCGGCCGGCCCGGCCCGCGACCGGCCACCCCGCTCGGCGCGCGGCCCGGCGCCGACACCGCGTCCGCGGTGAAGCGCGACGCGTCCCAGCTCCCCCCGAGCACCGGGGCCAGCCAGCCGGCCGCCCCCGTCCGGAACCGGGCCGGGGTGAGCGCGCCCGCGCCGTGCGGTACGGCTCCGAGCAGCGGCGCACCCGCCACGTCCGGCAGATCGGCCAGATTGCACCGAGCCGCCAGATCCGGCGCGGCCGGCCAGCTCCCGATCACCACTCCCACCGCCGCCAGTCCGCGCGTCCTGAGCGCCTCGGCCGTCAGCGCGGTCGCGTTGAGCGTGCCCAGCCCGGCGGGCGCCACCACCAGGACGGGGGCGGCGAGCAGCCGGGCGGCGTCCGCGAGGGTGCCGCCCTCCTCGTCGAACCGTACGAGCAGCCCTCCCGCGCCCTCGACCAGCACCAGGTCGTGCTCGGTGGCCAGTTTCCCGGCCGTCTCGGCGATCTCGTGGGGCCGCACCGGCCGCGCGCCCGCCCGCCTGGCCGCCGTGGCGGGCGCCAACGGCTCGGGGAACCGGGCCAGTTCGACCGTCGTGACACCGCCGGCCAGGCGGATGACCTCGTCCACGTCGCCCGGTTCACCGGCCCCGACACCGGTCTGCGCGGGCTTGAGCACCGCGACGCCATGGCCCCGGGCCAGGGCGGTCGCGGCCACGGCCGCCGTGACGACGGTCTTGCCGATCTCCGTCCCGGTCCCGGAGACGATCAGTACCGGCATCTCAAGCCTCCCGTGCCGCTGCCGCCACCGCGCGGCAGATGCGGGCGACGTCGTCGTCGTCCGTGACGTACGGCGGCATCGTGTACACGAGGTCGCGGAACGGCCGCAGCCACACCCCCTCGCGCACCGCCGCGCGTGTCGCCGACGCCATGTCCACCTCGCGGTCCAGTTGTACGACGCCGATCGCGCCGAGCACCCGCACGTCCTTCACACCGGGCAGGGACACCGTATCGGCGAGACCGTCGCGCAGCCCCGCCTCGATGCGTGCGACCTCGCCCCGCCAGTCCTGCCCGAGCAGCAGGTCGATCGAGGCGCACGCCACGGCCGAGGCCAGCGGGTTGCCCATGAAGGTGGGGCCGTGGGCCAGGACGGGCACCTCGCCGCGCGAGATGCCCTCGGCCACCGCGGATGTGCACAACGTCGCGGCCATGGTGAGATAACCACCGGTCAGCGCCTTGCCCACGCACATCACATCGGGCGAGACGCCCGCGTGCTCCGCGGCGAACAGCGCCCCCGTGCGGCCGAACCCCGTCGCGATCTCGTCGAGCACGAGCAGGACGCCGTACTCGTCGCAGACCTCGCGCAGCACCCGTACGTAGTCGGGGGAGTGGAACCGCATACCGCCCGCGCCCTGCACCACCGGCTCCACGATCACCGCGGCCAGCTCGTCGGCGTGACGGGCGACCAGCGCGCGCAGCCCGTCCGCGTAACCCTCGTCGTACGGCCCGGAGCCGGCCGGCGGCGCGTCGGCGAAGATCTGGCGCGGCAGCACACCCGACCAGAGCCCGTGCATACCGCCGTCGGGGTCGCACACGGACATGGGCTGCCAGGTGTCCCCGTGGTACCCGCCGCGCCATGTCAGCAGACGCGTCTTGGCCGGGCGGCCCAGCGAACGCCAGTACTGGAGGCACATCTTGACGGCGACCTCCACCGACACCGAACCCGAGTCGGCGAGGAAGACGTGCCGCAGCGGTCCGGGTGTGATCTCCACCAGCCGGGCCGCGAGCCGGACGGCGGGCTCATGGGTGAGCCCGCCGAACATCACATGGCTCATCCGGTCGAGCTGGCCCCGAGCCGCCTCGTTGAGCACCGGGTGGTTGTAGCCGTGGATCGCCGACCACCAGGACGACATGCCGTCGACCAGCTCGTCCCGCCCCTCGGCCGGCCGGGCGAGCCGGAGGCGGACACCGGAGGCGGACTCCACGACCAGCGGGTCCGTGCGGCCGGGCATCGGGCCGTACGGATGCCAGACATGGGCCCGGTCCAGCGCCAGCAGCGCGTCCGGGCCGAGAGCGGTCCCGCCCCCGGCGTCCTCGGTGTCAGGCATTGGGCGCCAGGTCCGTGCCCGCCCCGCGCCGCCGTACGGTCACCAGGTCCGTGCGGGCGGACGCGGCGTCCGGCACGGCGGATCCGGCCGGTTCGGCACCGTCCACGGTGCCGTCCGCCGGCGTGCCGCCGCACGGGCTGTCGCAGCCGCCGCCGCGGTGGCCGGGCAGCGTCGTCGTGTCCGTGCCCTCCACCTCGAACCCGGCGTCCGCGATCATGTCCAGGTCCGCCTTGCCCTCCTGGCCCTCGCTGGTGAGGTAGTCACCGAGGAAGATCGAGTTGACCAGGTGCAGCGCGAGCGGCTGCATCGTCCGCAGATGCACCTCACGCCCCCCGGCCAGCCTGACCTCGACGTCCGGGCAGACGAACCGCACCATCGCCAGGATGCGCAGCGCCCGCTGCGGGGTCAGATTCCACTCGTCGGCCAGCGGGGTGCCCTCGAAGGGGATCAGGAAGTTGACCGGGACCGAGTCCGGGTCCAGCTCACGCAGCCCGAAGACCACGTCCACCAGGTCCGCGTCGCTCTCGCCCATCCCCGCGATCAGCCCGGAGCAGGCCGACAGACCCGCGCCCTGCGCGTGCCGCACGGTCTCCACCCGGTCCGCGTAGGTGTGGGTGGTGGTGATGTCGCCGTACGTCGCCTCGGACGTGTTCAGGTTGTGGTTGTACGCGTCGGCGCCCGCCTCCTTCAGCCGCTCCGCCTGCCCCTCCGAGAGCAGCCCGAGACAGGCGCAGACCTCGACGTCGGCGTGCTGCTCCTTGATCGCGCCGATGGTCCGCGAGACACGGTCGACGTCCCGGTCCGTCGGGCCCCGGCCGCTCGCCACCAGACAGACCCGCTTCGCGCCGCTGGCCACTCCGGCCGCGGCGGCCCTGGACGCCTCGTCGGGCTTCAGCCAGGTGTACTTGAGGATCTCGGCCTTGGACCCCAGGCGCTGGGAGCAGTACGAGCAGTCCTCGGGGCAGAGCCCGGACTTGAGGTTGACCAGGTAGTTGAGTTTGACCCGCCGCCCGAACCACTGGCGGCGCACCTTCCCGGCCGCGGCCACCACATCGAGCAGATCGTCGTCGGAGGTCGCCAGCACAGCGAGCGCTTCTTCGCGCGACGGCAGCTCGCGCCGAAGGCCCTTCTCCACCAGTGTGTTCAGCAGGTCCATGGCGCCGATCCTGGCCTACGGCGGGCCTCGGGGCCAAGGATGAATCCTACAAGACAGGTGCATTCAGGTGTGTGTATGACCACACTCGAACCGGGTTCCACCACGGTTAGGGTCTGTGGGCTGCCTACAAAAGGACCTGAGCCGTGCCGACCGAGCCGCCGCCCGTGCCGGGCACGCCCGCCGCGTCGACCGCGGCCGACCCGTTCGGCTGGATCGACGACGAGGCCCGCCGGCGCGAGCGCGCCGGTCTCGTCCGCGCGCTGCGGCCCCGCGAATCCGGCTCGGCGCTGCTGGATCTGGCGAGCAACGACTATCTGGGGCTGACGCGCCACCCCGTGACGACGGGCGCGGCGGCCGACGCGGCACGCCGCTGGGGCGCGGGCGCCACCGGCTCCCGGCTGGTCACCGGAACCACCGCCCTGCACGCCGAACTGGAGCGCGAACTGGCCGAGTTCTGCGGTTTCGAGGCCGCGCTGGTCCTGTCGTCCGGCTACGCCGCGAACCTCGCGGCGCTCACCGCGCTCACCGGGCGCGGCTCGCTCATCGTGTCCGACGCCGCCAACCACGCCTCCATCGTGGACGGTTGCCGTCTCTCGCGCGCCGAGACCGTCGTCGTGGCGCACGCGGACCCGGAGGCCGTGGACAAGACGCTCGAAGCGCGCGCGGGCTCGCGGGCCCTGGCCGTCAGCGACTCGGTGTTCTCCGTGGACGGGGACGCGGCGCCGCTCGCGCGGCTGGCCGGGGTGTGCCGCACGCGGGGAGCCGCCCTGCTCGTGGACGACGCGCACGGTCTCGGGGTGCTGGGCGAGGGCGGCCGGGGCGCCGTCCACGCGGCGGGCCTGGCGGGCGATCCGGGGACCGTCGCCACCGTCACCCTCTCCAAGTCGCTCGGCAGCCAGGGCGGCGCGGTCCTGGGACCGGCCAGGGTCATCGACCAACTCGTCAACACCGCGCGGTCGTTCATCTTCGACACCGGTCTGGCGCCGGCCGCCGCGGGCGCCGCGCTCGCGAGCCTGCGGCTGCTGCGCGCGGACCCGTCGCTGGCGGACCGGGCGCGTGCGGTGGCCCACGCGCTGCACGAGGGGCTGACCGGGGCGGGGCTGACCGCCGTACGCCCGGACGCGGCCGTCGTCTCCGTCCGCGCTCCGTCCCCGGACGCGGCCGTGCGCTGGGCCGCCGACTGCCGGGCCGCGGGGCTGGTGGTCGGCTGCTTCCGGCCGCCGTCGGTGCCGGACGGCATCTCCCGGATCCGGCTCACGGCCCGCGCCGACCTGACGGACCGGCAGATCGCCGTCGCGCTCGCGACGATCGCCGCCACCGCGCCCGACGGGGCCGTCCGGCGGGCCGGCTGACCCATGGGGGACCTCCCCGCGCGCGAGTTGCCCCCCTCGGTCACCGGGACCGGATACTTGAGCCCGCTCAAATACGTTTGCGCGTAGCAGGGTTCACCGCTTAGAGCGACAACGGGGCCCGTATCCGGGCGGATCGGCCGTGCGCCGGGTGCCGTTGATGGCAGTGTGTCGCGAAGCGCAATCCGGGGACGTACTCGCGGGCATCTGCCGTAGGTCGGTCTGCGTCCCGGTGGGAAAGGGACAGCGTCGCCATGGCAGACCATCAGGAAGCATCCGTCACCCTGCCGAGCGATCCCGCCTCGGTACCGGAGGCCCGCAGATATGTCGCGCGCGTCCTCGCGGAGTGGGGTCTGCCCGGCGAAGCCGAAACCGCCGAAACGGTTCGCCTGATCATCTCGGAACTCGCGTCCAACGCCGTGCAGCACACCTTCGGGAGATCACCGACCTTCACCGTCGACATCACCCTGGAACGCGACGAACAGCTGCGCGTCGGGGTCACCGACAGCCATCCGCGGTGGCCGCGCCGGCTCCCGGCCGCGGTCCAGCAGGACAACGGCCGCGGCATGGTCATCATCCGGGCGCTCACCGCCGAGTACGGCGGCCGGCTGGCCGTCACGCCCACCGCGGACGGCGGCAAGACGGTCTGGATCACCCTGCCCTGGACGATTCCCGCGCAGGGCTGACCGGCGGCCGTACCGCGTAACGGGCCACCGCGCCCACCGCACGAGGGCCGGCGCGGGTCGCGCACCCGCCGACCGGTGTCAGCCGACGCGGCCGTACCAGACGCCCTTGGACCAGATGCGCTCCAGCCGCACCACCTGGCCCGACTTCGGCGAGTGCCAGATCTTGCCGGCCCCGGCGTAGATCCCGACGTGGTAGACGCTGTTGCCCTGGTGGAAGAAGACGAGGTCGCCCCGTTCGCGGCCGGCGGCCGGGATGTGGCGCGAGGTGTTGTACTGCTGCTGCGCCGTGCGCGGCAGTGACTTGCCCGCCTTCTTGTACGAGAACACCGTCAGGCCCGAGCAGTCGAACCGGTGCGGTCCCGCCGCCCCGTGCCTGTACGGCGCGCCCTTCTTGGACGCGGCCACATGGAGGGCCTCGGCGGCGGCGGGCCGGGCGTGGGCCTCGGACACGGCGCCGGGCGCCAGCATCGCGCCACCGACGGTGGCGAGGAGGGCCGATGCGGTACCGGCCCGGGAGAACAGCGACGGGACATGCGTCTGCGCGGACATGCGCAACCCTTCGTCAGCCGCCTGTGAAGGATGACCTGTCGGGTTCGGACAGGCGAAGATGTCCGGCCGCGTGCGCGGCTTCACCCCGAGGGGCGGTCCATGCTCGGAACGCCCCGAACTGCTCGGGTCCTCCACTCCTGCCGATCCACTCGTGTCGACCAGTCATCCGGAGCGGCGGCAGGACTCGGCGTCCACCCGGACCGCCCCGCCGAGGTGGCGGGGGCTTGTCGTCCCAGGGATCTTGACGCGGCCTCAGTGAAATTCCGAGCCGAAACGACGGTATGTGACTCTCGTCACTCTTGGGCTGTATGGGTCGCCATGGGCGATTGGGTGAACGGCTGATATGACCACTCATGCGCTGTACCTGCGACGCAGCGCCGCATTTCGGCCGGACGGCCGATCGCCCCTCGCAAGTCGCCGCCGCGGACGCGAGGGACACGCCGATACGCCGAACGGGCGGGCGATTCCCGTACGGACGCGTCCGTACGGGGCGACGGAGCGTCTGTTCGCTTCGTCCCACCGGTGCGTGGGGTCCGGCCCGTATCAAGTCGCGGGGCCGGCCGGCAGGGTGACTCGCCCGGCCCTGCGCTCCCCGTCGAGCACCCGCAGCGCGCGGTCCAGGGTCGGGGTGTGCAACTCGCGCTCGCCCCGGGCGTGCATCAGTGTCAGCGCGTCGCGCAGTTCGGCGGCCCCGGCGACCAGGGCCTGTGCGGCGCGCAGCGCGCCGTACGTGTCGTCGCCGCGCGACGGGTTGATCCGGCCCACCAGGTCGACGACCCGGAGATAGCTGTCGACGAAGTCGCCCTCGGCGCGGGTCAGCGCGGGCAGCGGCGGCAGTTCCGGTGGGAGCATCGGACGCTCACCGGGGGGAGTTGAGGCCGAGTGCCGCCCTGCGGTCCTGGGCGACCTGGTCCACCAGGCCGTACTCCAGGGCGCCGGCCGCGTCGAAGACGGTGTCCCGGTCGATGTCGGCCTCGATCCGCTCGGCGCTCCGGCCGGTGTGCCGCACCAGCATGCCCGCCATCAGTGCGCGCAGCCGCAGCAACTCCTCGGCGTGGATGGCGAGATCGGACGGCTGGCCGCGTACGGGCTCCTCGATCCCCGGCTGCTGGAGCACGACGCGCGCGCCGGGCAGTGTCATCCGCTTGCCGGGAGCCCCGGCGGCCAGCAGGACGGCGGCGGTCGACACCGCCTGGCCGAGACAGGTGGTCGCCACGTCGCAGCCGACGACCTGCATCGTGTCGTACACGGCGGACATCGCGCCGAGTGAGCCGCCGGGGGAGTTGATGTAGAGGGCGATGTCCTGGCCGGGGGCCGAGTATTCGAGCTGGAGCAGCTGGGCGATCACGTCGTTCGCCGAGGTGTCGTCCAGGGCGGTGCCGAGGAAGACGATCCGGCCCTCGAAGAGCTTGGAGTACGGGTCGAGGGACCGGGTCCCGGTGGTGGTCCGCTCGGTGAACTCGGGCAGGACGTGGCGGGCGGAAGGACGGTTCATGGTGTGCCTCTCCTCGCGTGCCGGACGCGGCTCACGTCCGTCCAAAAAAATGTACAGGACGTACAGACCGTAAGATGGTGAGCATGGCTTACGAAATTCCGGTGACTCAGGCGAGGGCGGAACTCGCGGACCTGATCAACCGGGTCGTGTACGGCGAGGAGCGCGTCGTCGTGACGCGTCACGGCAAGCCGCTCGTGGCCCTGGTATCGGCCGCTGACCTGGAACGACTGGAGAACCTCAAGTCCGAGGAGGCCGCCGCCGAGGAGCGCGTGATTGCTGCGGTGAGCGCGATCGGGCCGGTGCTGTCCGCGTCCGCTCCGGGCGAACGCGCGGACTTCGGCATCGTGGCCAAGCACGAGCCGCCGGAGCGGGGGGGGGGGGGGGGGGGGGGGGGGGGGGGGGGGGGGGGGGGGGGGGAGGGGGAGGGGGGGGGGGGGGGGGGGT
>NZ_JBVJNN010000032.1:0-39752 GCF_055583685.1 Streptomyces sp. NPDC104581 | reverse complement strand
ACCCCCCCCCCCCCCCCCCCCCCCCCCCCCCCCCCCCCCCCCCCCCCCCCCCCCCCCCCCCCCCCCCCCCCCCCCCCCCCCCCCCCCCCGAGGCCGCGCCTCCACCTTGGTCGTGTCTTCAAAAGTGGCGCCGTCCGCCCGCAGGGCGGGGACCGCGGCGGCCGGGGCGGTGCGTCGCGAGGCGGAGGACCGCTCTCGTACGGCGCGTACCCGGCCGGCTCACGACAACGCGGCGAGGCGCCGCGCCGGGCGTCGCGGGCCGGACGGGACTTCGAAGGCGCGACCTGGCACCGCACGGCGGCGGACGCCCCCCTGGCGGCTGGTCACCGGGGCTCGCGAGGCGCCGGGCGTCCGGGCCCGCGCGGTGCGAGAGAGAAGAGAGCTGCGGGGCGGGTCAGGCGGCCGGCGCGGACTCCCGCGCGAGGGCCGGGGCGCCGGGCGAGGCCGGTGGCCGCGGCGCCCCGGCCGTACGGCGCGCTCCCACCAGTACCGCGGCCAGCCCCAGCACGGCCCACACGGTGAGCGTCAGCGCGGGCGTCCCCGCCGCGTTCCCGTCGAAGTAGGCGACCGAGCGGAGCAGTGAACCGCCGGCCCCCGGCGGCAGCCACCCGCCGATCGCCCCGACCGACTCCGGCAGGAGTTCGGGCGCGCTCGACACCCCCGAGAGCGGATTGCCGAGCAGCACCACCAGCAGCGCGCCGACGCCGATACCGGCCCGGCCCAGGAGCGCGGCGAGCCCCGCCACGGTCGCCCCGACGGCCAGTACGACGAGCCCGAACACCCCTGCCTCCGCCCACCAGTCGCCCGCGAGCACGCCCAGCCAGCTGTGGGCGATGGCGGTGGCGGTGAGGCCCGCCAGCGCCGCCGCGCCGAACAGGGCGCCCAGCGCGCGGACCCCGCGCAGCGCGAGCAGGCTCACCAGCGCGCCGGTGGCGACACCCGCCAGGGACAGCGGCAGCATGCTCGCGCCGAACGCGGCGCCGCGCGGGTCCCCCGCGGGCGTCGCGACCACGTCGGTCACGCGCACCGGGGCGCCCGCCGGCGCCTGCGCGGTCACCGCCTCCCTGAGCAGCTGGGCGACCACCGGGCCGCCCGCCGACGCGGTCAGCAGGTGCGGACCCTCGGGGGTGGCGACCACGGCCCCGTAGACCTCCCGTTCGCCGATCGCCGTGCGGGCGGCGGCCTCGTCGCCGTAGCGGTGCACGTCGAAGGCGCCCGGACGCCGCTCGAAACCCTGCTGGAGCTGCGCCGTCGCCGATGCGGGTCCGGCGACACCGACCGGCAGGTCGTGCGGGGCCACCCGGGCGGCGGGCCAGGCGAAGGCCCACAGCGCCAGGGCGGCGACCAGCGGGATCAGGAGCATGACGCCGATCATGCGGCGGGTGGGGGTGGCGGACATCGTGTCCTCGTTTCGGTCCACAGGAGCGAATAAAAAAGAAGGATCGTTCGTTTTATGGTTCCCCGTCACTGTCACCGGGGAACCGGAGGTTGTCAAGAAGGAATGCTCGTTCTACGTTGCTCCGCATGGCCCGCGTATCGCAGCAGCACCTGGACGCCCGCAGACGTCAGATCCTCGACGGCGCCGCGCGCTGTTTCGCGCGCAACGGCTTCCACGCCACGTCCATGCAGGACGTCCTGCGCGAGGTCGACCTCTCCGCCGGCGCCGTCTACCGCTACTTCGGCGGCAAGGAGGAGCTGATCGGGGCGATCGTCACCGAGGTGCTCGACGGCGTCCGGCAGGCGTTCGAGGAGGCCGCGCTCCAGAGCCCGCCCGACCCGCCCGACGTGCTGGTCGGCGAGGTGATGGGGCGTGTGCTGCGCGGTGAGTACGTCCCGGGCCCCGCCACCGGCGTCGAGATGCCCCGGCTGCTGATCCAGGTCTGGGGGGAGACCCTGCGCAACGAATCGCTCGCGGCGCTGCTCCGGACCGGTTACGACGCGGTGCGCGTCGCCTGGGTCAAGGTCGTCGAGGCGTACCAGACGGCGGGGCTGATGCGCGACGATCTGCCGGCGGAGCACGTCGCCCGGACGATGATCGCCCTGGTGCAGGGCTTCGCCGCCCAGCGGGCGCTGTTCGGCGAGGCACCGGTGGAGATCCTCCAGGACGGCCTGCGCGGGTTGATGTCCATGGGCGCGCAGAAGCCCGGTTAACCTGCCGGAAAAACTTCCGCCGTAACGTGCGATGTCTCTCCGTGCGGCCCCCGTCCGTGGTGAACAGAGTGTTGACTCGGTACGGGTGGCCGACAGGCTCCACGCCGGACCGGGCCGCGACAGTGAGGTGGGAACGTGCAGTTGACCCCGCACGAGCAGGAACGTCTGCTGATCCATGTGGCCGCCGACGTGGCCACCCGGCGGCTGGCGCGCGGGCTGCGTCTCAACCACCCCGAGGCGGTCGCCCTGATCACCTCGCACCTCCTCGAAGGCGCCAGGGACGGCCGCACCGTCGCCGAACTCATGGCGTCCGGACGCAAGGTGCTCACGCGGGACGACGTCATGGAGGGCATCCCCGAGATGATCCACGACGTGCAGGTGGAGGCCACCTTCCCGGACGGCACCAAGCTCGTCACCGTCCACGACCCGATCGTCTGACGGGGGAGCGCCGCCGTGATTCCCGGAGAGATCCTCCACGCCGACGACGCCGTTCCCCTCAACGAGGGCCGCCCCGTCACACGTCTCACCGTGCTCAACGCCGCCGACCGGCCCGTCCAGGTCGGCTCCCACTACCACTTCGCCGAGACCAACCCCGGCCTGCGGTTCGACCGGGCCGCCGCGCACGGGCTGCGTCTGAACGTCGCGGCCGGCACGTCCGTACGGTTCGAGCCCGGTGTTCCCGTCGACGTCGAACTCGTCCCGCTCGCCGGACACCGCGTCGTACCGGGCCTGCGCGGCGAGACCGGAGGCCCCCTCGATGCCTGAGCTGAACAGAGCCGTCTACGCCGACCTCTTCGGCCCCACCACCGGCGACCGGATCCGGCTCGCCGACACCGATCTCCTCGTCGAGATCGAGGAGGACCGCTCCGGCGGCCCCGGACTCGCCGGGGACGAGGCGGTGTTCGGCGGCGGCAAGGTGATCCGCGAATCGATGGGCCAGTCGCGTGCGACGCGGGCCGACGGCGCCCCGGACACCGTGCTCACCGGCGCCGTGATCATCGACCACTGGGGCGTGGTCAAGGCCGACGTCGGCATCCGGGACGGCCGCATCACCGGTATCGGCAAGGCCGGCAACCCGGACACCATGGACGGCGTCCACCCGGATCTCGTCATCGGCCCCGAGACCGAGATCATCGCGGGCAACGGGAAGATCCTCACCGCCGGAGCGGTCGACGCCCACGTCCACTTCATCTCACCGACCCTCGTCGACCAGGCCCTCTCCTCCGGCATCACCACGCTCGTCGGCGGCGGCACGGGACCCGCCGAGGGGACGAAGGCCACCACCGTCACCCCGGGCCCCTGGCATCTGGCCCGGATGTTCGCCGCCCTGGACTCGGCCCCCGTCAACATCGGGCTGCTCGGCAAGGGCAACACGATGTCGCGCGACGCCATGTACTCCCAACTGCGGGGCGGCGCGCTCGGGTTCAAGATCCATGAGGACTGGGGGGCCACCCCGGCCGTCATCGACGCCTGCCTCGGTGTCTGCGAGGAGACCGGCGTCCAGCTCGCCATCCACACCGACACACTCAACGAGGCCGGATTCGTCGCCGACACGCTCGCCGCCGTCGCCGGGCGGACCCTGCACGCGTACCACTCGGAGGGCGCGGGCGGCGGTCACGCCCCCGACATCATCACCGTCGTCTCCGAGCCCTACGTCCTGCCCAGCTCGACCAACCCGACGCGGCCGCACACCGTCAACACCATCGACGAACACCTCGACATGCTGATGGTCTGCCACCACCTCAACCCCGCGGTCCCCGAGGACCTGGCGTTCGCCGAGTCACGGATCAGGCCCTCCACCATCGCGGCGGAGGACATCCTGCACGACCTCGGCGCGATCTCGATCATCTCCTCCGACTCGCAGGCCATGGGCCGTATCGGCGAGGTCGTCCTGCGGACCTGGCAGACCGCGCACGTGATGAAGAAGCGCCGGGGCGCGCTGCCCGGCGACGGCCGGGCCGACAACCACCGCGTCCGCCGCTACGTCGCCAAATACACCGTCAACCCGGCCGTGGCACAGGGACTCGACCACGAGATCGGCTCCGTCGAGACCGGCAAACTCGCCGATCTCGTGCTCTGGGACCCGGCGTTCTTCGGTGTGAAGCCCCAACTGGTCATCAAGGGCGGCCAGATCGCCTACGCGCAGATGGGCGACGCCAACGCGTCCATCCCCACCCCGCAACCCGTCATGCCCCGGCCCATGTTCGGCGCGACCGGCACGGCCCCGGCCGCCAACTCCGTCAACTTCGTCGCACGGGAGGCCATCGAGGACGCCCTGCCGGAACGCCTCGGCCTCGGCAAACGCTTCGCGCCCATCGGCAGCACCCGCTCCGTCGGCAAGGCCGACATGCGGCAGAACGACGCCCTGCCACGGGTCACGGTCGACCCCGACACCTTCACGGTGACGATCGACGGCGATGTGGTCGAACCCGCGCCCGCCGCCGAACTGCCGCTGGCGCAGCGCTACTTCCTCTTCTGATGAGCCGCGCCGCACTGCTCGTCCTCGCCGACGGACGCTTTCCGGCCGGCGGCCACGCCCACTCGGGCGGCGCCGAGGCGGCCGTCCGCGCCGGGCGGCTCACCGACGCCCGCGACCTGGCTTCGTTCTGCCGGGGCCGGCTCCACACCACCGGCCTCACCGCCGCCGCCCTCGCCGCGGCGGCCGTACTCGGCGTCGACCCCCTCCTGCTCGACGAGGCCGCCGACGCGCGCACCCCCTCACCCGCCCTGCGCGCCACCGCCCGCCGACTCGGCCGCCAGATGATGCGCGCCGCACGCGCCACCTGGCCCGGCCCCGAACTCGACGCGCTGGCGCGGGCCCGCCCGCGCGGCGCCCACCAGCCGGTCGTCCTCGGCCTCGCCGCACGCACGGCCGGCCTCGGACCCGAGGACGCCGCGCACTGTGTCCTGTACGAGACCGTCAGCGGCCCGGCCACCGCCGCCGTACGGCTGCTGAGCCTCGACCCCTTCGACGCGACCGCCGTCCTGGCCCGGCTGGCGCCCGACATCGACGCCACCGCGCTGCACGCCGTGGCCACCGCGCGCCGCGCCGTACGCAAGGGCCCCGGCGCCCTGCCCGCCGCCTCGGCGCCACTGCTCGACGTCACCGCCGAGGCGCACGCGGCCTGGGCGGTACGCCTCTTCGCCTCGTAGCCCCCGACACCAGCCGGCCCGCCCCCGACGCCCGCACGACCACGAAGGAGCCGCACCGTGCACCTCGACCACGGCGACCCGTACACCGACCCCCGTCCCGACCCGCACGGCCACGGCACGGGGGCGGCCCGCCCCGACGGCACGCGGCGGGCCCTGCGCATCGGCCTCGGCGGGCCCGTCGGCTCCGGCAAGACCGCGACCGTCGCGGCCCTCTGCCGGGCGCTGCGCGACCAGTTGTCCATCGCCGTCGTCACCAACGACATCTACACGCGCGAGGACGCGGCGTTCCTGCTGCGCAACGCCGTGCTGCCCGCCGAGCGGATCAGGGCCGTGGAGACCGGGGCCTGCCCGCACACAGCGATCCGCGACGACATCTCCGCCAACCTCGAAGCCGTCGAGGAGCTGGAGGACGCGGTGGGACCGCTCGACCTGATCCTCGTCGAGTCCGGTGGGGACAACCTCACCGCCACGTTCTCCAAGGGCCTCGTGGACGCGCAGATCTTCGTCATCGACGTCGCGGGCGGCGACGACATCCCCCGCAAGGGCGGCCCCGGCGTCACCACCTCGGACCTGCTGGTCATCAACAAGACCGACCTCGCGCCGTACGTCGGTTCGGACCTCGGGCGCATGGCCTCCGACGCCAAGGAGCAGCGCGGCGAACTGCCCGTCCTGTTCACCTCGCTCACCGGCCCCGACGGGGTGGCCCCGGTGGCCGGCTGGGTCCGCGAGCGGTTCACCGCCTGGACCGCATGAGCGTCCACGCCACCGCCCGGATCACCGCCGCCCCCGACGGGCGCGGCGGCACCGCCCTGCCCGTACTGGAGAGCGCCGGCCCGCTGGCCCTGCGCCGCACCCGCGCGGCCGTCACCACCGCCGTGGGCCCCGTTCCGGGCGGCGGCCCCGGCGGAACCGGCGACCGTGGTGCCGCCCACGCCCGCGTCACCGTCGTCGGCGCGATGAGCGCACCGCTCGGCGGCGACCGGCTCGCCCTGGAGGCGGACGTCCGCGACGGGGCCGCCCTCACCGTGGACGCGGCGGCGGCCATGATCGCGCTGCCCGGCCGCCGCGCCGACGGCGCACCCGCCGACCACGCCGGCTACGACGTGCGGCTGACCGCCGGCGCGGGCGCCGTACTGCACTGGCTGCCCGAGCAGCTCATCTCCGTCACCGGCAGCGACCTGCGCACCCGCACCCGTGTCGAGCTGAGCCCCACCGCCCGGCTGGTCCTGCGCGAGGAACTGATCCTCGGCCGCCACGGGGAGGCGCCCGGCACCGTCACCTCCCGGCTCACCGTGAACCGCGCGGGCCGCCCCCTGCTGGACCAGCAACTCGCCCTCGGACCCGGCGCCCCCGGCGGCTGGGACGGCGGCGCGGTCATCGGCGGCCACCGCGCTGTCGGCCAGCTCCTGGTGGTGGCACCGGAGTTCGAGGAGAAACCGGTGACGCCCCGGCTGCTCGGCGACACCGCCGCACTCACCCCGCTCAGCGGCCCCGGCGCACTGGTGACCGCTCTCGCGCCGGACGCCCGGGAGCTGCGACGGGTCCTGGACGACGCCCTGGCGGACATGTACCGCTGAGCGGAACCGGATTCACCGGCTATCGGTTCGGCAAAGAATCGGCGCCATGACCTGTTCCCGGCCCGCCCGGAGACGAAAGGATCCTCCCGGTAACCCTACGAACAGCGCCGCAGCACGCGGCGCGCCACACAGGGGGAGGGACCACGTGAGACGCACAGCACTACTCGGCCCGGCCGGCGCCCTGCTCGCGGGCACGCTCATCGCGACCACACTCGCGGCCACGTCCGCGAGCGCCGACGGCCGCACCGCCGACGGCGCGAAGACGCGGAGCGAGGAGCGGAAGACCCGCGACGCCCAGGCACACGGCGCCGCGATCGCCGCCGAGCGGGCCGCGAAGAAGGGCATCGACTGGGCGGACTGCCCGGCCGACTGGGCCCTGGAGAAGCCGATCCAGTGCGGCTACGTGAGCGTTCCGCTCGACTACGCCCGTCCGAGCGGCAAGCAGATCAAGATAGCCGTCGACCGGATAGCCAACACGGGCGGCGCGAGCGGGCGCCAGGGCTCCCTCGTCTACAACCCCGGTGGCCCCGGCGGCTCCGGCATGGCCTTCCCGCGCCGTGTCGTCACCAAGAACGCCATCTGGGCGGACGCGGCGAAGGCGTACGACTTCGTCGGCTTCGACCCGCGCGGAGTGGGCCGCTCGACGCCCATCTCGTGCGTCGACCCGCAGGAGTTCGTCAAGGCGCCCAAGGCCGACCCCGTCCCCGACAGCGAGGCCGACAAGCGCGCCCAGCGCAAGCTCGCCGCCGAGTACGCGGACGGCTGCAAGGAGCGCAGCGGCTGGATGCTGCCGCACATGACGACGCCCAACACCGTGCGTGACCTGGACGTCCTGCGGGCGGCGCTCGGCGACAGGAAGCTCAACTACGTCGGCGTCTCCTACGGCACCTATCTGGGCGCCGTCTACGGCACGCTCTTCCCGTCCCATGTGCGGCGCATGGTGCTGGACAGCGTGGTCAACCCGTCGAGGCAGAAGATCTGGTACCAGGCCAACCTGGACCAGGACGTCGCCTTCGAGAAGCGCTTCGACGACTGGAAGAAGTGGGTCGCCGAGAACGACGCGTCGTTCCACGTCGGCGACACCGTCGCCAAGGTCGAGAAGCAGTGGGACAAGCTCCGCGCCACCGCCAAGAAGGACCCGATCGGCGGCGTCGTGGGGCCGGCGGAACTCATCGGCCTGTTCCAGAGCGCTCCTTACTACGACTCCAGCTGGGTGCCGGTCGCCGACACCTGGAGCAAGTACCTGGCCGGTGACACCCAGGCGCTCGTCGACGCCGCGGCACCCGACCCGTCCGACACGGCGGGCAACGCGCGCGCCGAGAACAGCAACGCGGTCTACACCGCCGTCGAGTGCGCCGACGCCAAGTGGCCCACGAGCTGGCGCACCTGGGACCGGGACAACACCCGGCTCCACCGCGACCACCCGTTCCTCACCTGGGCCAACGCCTGGATGAACCTGCCCTGCGCCACCTGGGGCGTGGAGCAGCAGACACCGGTCGAGGTCAGGACCGGCCGCGGCCTGCCGCCCGTGCTGATCGCGCAGTCCGAGCGCGACGCCGCCACCCCGTACGGGGGCGCCGTCGAGCTCCACAAGCGCTTCAAGGGCTCGCGCCTGATCACCGAGCGGGACGCCGGTTCGCACGGCATCACCAATGTGGCGAACCCGTGCGTCAACGACCGTGTCGAGTCGTATCTGCTCAGCGGCGAGCTCGACCGCCGCGACGTGACGTGCGCGCCGCACGCCACGCCCAAGCCGTAGGGCGGGGGGAGCGGCACCGGTCGACGGGGGAGGGGGCGGCGGTCCGAACGGGGCGCCGCCCCCTCCCGCACACCGTCGTTCGCCGTCGGATCTCCGGCGTACGTCAGCGTCGCAGGCGCGGGAACTTCTTCGCCGGCGCGCGCTCCGCCTCCTCCGCCTTCACCTCGGCGGCGTACCGGTCCACGTACTCCTGACCCGACAGACCGAGGATCGCGTACATGATCTCGTCGGTCACCGCGCGGACGGCCGCCTTCTCGTTCTCCAGACCGGCGTACCGGGAGAAGTCCAGCGGTTCGCCGAACCGGATCGTCACCTGCTTGATCTTCGGGATCTTCTGGCCGGGAGGCTGGATCTCGAACGTGCCGACCATCGCGCAGGGCACCACCGGCACCTGCGCCTTGATGGCCATCACCGCGACCCCGACCTTGCCCTTGTAGAGCCGTCCGTCGTGCGAGCGCGTGCCCTCCGGGTAGATACCCAGCAGTTCGCCCTTGCCGAGCACCCCGAGCCCCTCCCGGATCGCCGCCTGGCCGGCCTCCTTGCCGGACCGGTCGACGGGGATCTGACCGGCGCTGCGGAAGAACGTGGCGGTGAGGCGTCCCTTGACGCCGGGTCCGGTGAAGTACTCGGCCTTCGCGAGAAAGGTGATGCGCCGCCGGATGATGGCGGGCATCAGGAAGTGGTCGGAGAACGACAGGTGATTTCCCGCGACAATGGCGGCACCGTCCGCCGGAATATTGTCCAGCCCCTGGATCCTCGGCCGGAAAAGAAGTCGCAGCAGCGGACCCAGCAAGACGTATTTCAGGACGTAGTAGAACACGGTGTCGCTCCCAACTCTCCGGACGGCTCTGGGGTAGCGGTGTCCAGGCCCCGGAGAGAATATTCCCTCTCCGGGCCCCCGCACCGGCGGGAGCTCGTGACGCTATCCCGGCCGCGGCCGCACTCACTGTTTTCCGTCCGATATCCGGCAAATCGCCCTGTCTTCACCGGTGTTGCCGACATGAACTCATGACTCGTCACGGCGTCGCGGGATTCGTCGCCTCTCGTGCTCCCGCTCCTCGCACGGCGGCCCGCGGCCGGTCCGGGCGCGCGCTTTCCGGACGGGGACCGCGCGGATCCCGTGACAGTCGGTGGACCGAGTGTTCCTCGCACAGGTTTATCGGCCATACTGCCAGCCGTGGAGCGCATCGATCCGATAATCCAGCCCGTACCCGCCGCGGGGACCGATCCCGGATACATCCCTGGGCTCATGGCACCCCGCCTCGCAGAGGAGACCGACGACGCCAAGGACGCCGCTCAGGAGGCCGCCGGCGAAGAGGTGACCGACGAGGGACCCGAAGCGGCCGAGGGGGCGCGGACGTCTCGCGCGCGGGCCGACGACGAGACCCTCGACGAGACCGCCGCGGAGGCCGGCGACGGGGCGGACGAGGAGGTCTCCCTCACGAAGGACGCCACCTCCGACGACCAGGACCCGGACTCCGGCACCGAGGGCCCCGTCTTCGAAGTCAGCGACCGCCGCGCCTCGATGACCGCCGACCGCACCGGCATCCGGCTCACCCTGGACGAGGAGGAGGCGGAGTTCGGCTGGGACGAGATCGGCGCCGTGGAGGTCGAGACCCCCCGGTTCGGCCGCCGGTTCACCGTCACCCTGCACACGACCGGCCGCCGCCACTACCAGTCGGAGGTCGACGCACCCTCCCGGAGCAGCCTCAAGGAGTGGACGGCCGAACTCGACGTGGTGCTGGACGCCTACTTCGAAGAGACCTGACCGGCGCCCGGCCCCGCCCGTAAGCCCCGTACTCCTCGGTCCCGTCCGGACCGCACTCCGGACGGCCCCGCCCGGGTGGCCGGTCCGCCGGCCCTCCTGTGCACTGGGGCTGGCGGCTCCGACCGGCGGGCCGCGTGCCGCCCGCGCGGGCGGCCGACGACCGAGGAGTCCTTGATGACACGGCACACCAGGACAGTGACCGCACTGGCCTCCGCCCTGCTGATCGTCACCGCGGCGGCCGGGTGTTCGAACGGCGGTGGCGACAACGGCGCCGCCGGGACGGACCGGGGCAGTGACGTCACCGTCCGCGAGGAGGCCGAGGCCCTCCCGGCCGCGTCCTCGTCGGCCGCGCCCTCCGTCGACGTGAAGAACGGCAAGTTCGGCAAGATGCTGGTCGACGAGAAGGGCATGACGCTCTACGAGTTCGACAAGGACACCAAGAACAAGTCGATGTGCAACGGCTCCTGTGCCACCGCCTGGCCGCCGTTCACCGTCAAGTCGAAGCCGGCCGCCGGCAAGGGCGTCAAGGCCGGTCTGCTCGGCACGGCGAAGCGCGACGACGGGTCCGAGCAGGTGACCTACAACGGGCGCCCGCTGTACCGGTTCGAGGCGGACAAGAAGGCCGGTGACGTCAACGGCCAGGACGTCAACGCCTTCGGCGCCAAGTGGTTCATCATGAACCCCGAGGGCAAGAAGGTCACCACCCAGCCGCAGAACAACAACGGCGGCGGTTACTGATCCTCGCCCCGTCCGCCGGCGGCACCTCCTCGGCGCGAAGGGAGACCCCTCATGTCGCCACGTTCCACCGCCTCGCACGCCGCGCCCTCGAACCGGGGCGGCGCCGGCCGTACCGTGCGGGGCGTCGTACGGGTGGTCGCCGCGGCGGCCCTGGCCCTCGACGCGTACTACCACGCGGATCTCGCCCCCGGGTACGACGAGGTGACGAAGAGCGTCAGCCAGGGCGATCTCTTCCGTATCGAGGCGGGTCTCGCCGCGCTCGCGGCGCTCCTCGTCCTGGTCTGGCGCCGGGTCCCGGGCGATGCCTTCGCCTGGGCGGTGTCCGCCGGCGGACTCGCGCTGCTGCTCGTGTACCGCTATGTGAACGTCGGCGATCTCGGACCGATCCCGAACATGTACGAGCCGTTCTGGTACGGCGAGAAGCAGGCCACCGTGGTCGTCGAGGCGGTCGCCGTAATCACCACGGCGTTTCTGCTGGTTTTCCGTCCCCGGAGTAATCTGAAGTGAGCGGGGGCGTGCTGAGCCGTGGAGGTGAGGGCGACGATTCATGTCCGCCACAGATGACTCCGCGCAGAGCCCGGTGGGAGCGGTGGGACGGATCACCGTCCCGATCCCGCTCAACGGCCCGGGAGAAGTCCTGGTGGCCGTGCGCGGCGGTTCGGAGGCGTACGCGGCCTGGTCCGACCGGCCGGTCGGCACCAATGTCCGGGTGCTGGTGACGGACCGCGTCTCGGCCCGCTCGGTGGTGGTGGAGCCCCTTCCCGAGTGAGGCCCCCTCGGAGCCGGTGGCGCGCGTCGCGAGCCCTCCCGCGGCGTGTGCCGTGTCGAGTGTGTAGAAGGACAGGAGTTCCCTCATGTTGTTCTGGCGTGTTCCGGCACCGAACGAGGCGATGCTCATCTCCGGTTCCAAACGACAGGTCCAGGACACCCAGTTCCGGATCGTCACCGGTCACGGCAGTTTCGTTCTGCCCATCAAACAGAAGGCCCGCATGCTGTCGCTGGCGCTGCGGGAGGCGGAGATAGCCGAGGACTGCGTCACCCAGCAGGGCATCCGGCTGACGGTGCGCGCGGTGACCGTGTTCAAGGTCGGTGACGACGCCGTGTCGATCGCCAACGCCGCCCGGCGCTTCCTCGCCGAGCAGGACCGGATGGAGGACCTGGTGGGGCGGATCTTCGCCGGTCACCTGCGCTCCATCATCGGTGGACTGACCGTCGAACAGATCATCCGTGAACGGGACAGGGTCGCCCAGGAGGTGAAGGCGGGCAGCCACAGCGAGATGGAGAAGCTCGGCATCGTCGTGGACGCCCTCCAGATCCAGGAGATCGAGGACGCCACCGGCTACATCAACAACCTGGCGGCGCCGCACGCCGCGGCTGTCGCGAGCCAGGCCCGCATCGCGGCGGCCAGGGCGGACCAGGAGGCGACCGAGCGCGAGCAGCAGGCCGCGGCGCTGAAGGCCGAGTACGAGAGGGACACCTCGATCAAGCGCGCCGGCTTCGAGGCCCAGACCGAGCAGGTACGGGCGCGCGCCTCGCAGGCGGGACCGCTCGCGAGCGCCAAGGCGTCGCAGGAGGTCACCGAGGAGCAGACGGCGCTCGCGGAGCGGCAGGCCATGCTGGCGGCCCAGCGGCTGGAGGCGGAGGTCAGGCGCCCGGCGGACGCGGAGGCGTACCGCAGGCGGACCCTCGCGCGGGCGCAGGCCGACGCGAACACCGCGCGGGCGGTCTCGCTGCGCGACGGCAACCAGGAGCTCCTGGCGGCCAACAGGGTCGTGGAGGTGCTGCCGGAGCTGGTGGACTCGGCGGCCAAGGGGCTGGCGGACTCCCACCTCACCGTCCTCAACGGCACCGACGGTGTCAACGAGGTCGCGGCAGGGCTGGTCGGCCAGGGCATGACCATCCTCAACTCGCTCCAGCAGCACACCGGTTCCACCCGTGCGCCGGTGGAGCAGGACCAGGGCGGCACCCGGCGGATGAACGGAAAGGCCCCGGCCCGGGTGGACAGGGCCGCCTGATCCCTCGGCGGCGCGCCCGTCCGCTACGCCTCCCGCCGGCGGCCGGCCCCCCGTCACCGTACGGACCGACCTCTCCACCCGCCGGGCTCCCCTCAAGTGGGTCATCGTCATCGACCGGGACCTGCCCGCCGGGCGCGCGGTGAACGCGGCGGCCCGCACGGCCGCCGCCGTCGGCAGGGCCCTGCCGGACCTGCCCGGCGGCGACGGCCGTGCGGGTCGGGTCAGGTGCACCCCGGGACTGCCCTGGGCGGGCTGCTCCGTCCTGGCCGCCGACACCGCCACCCTGCACGCCCTGCGGGAGAGGGCCGCCGCGCGGGAGGACGTCCTCGTGGTCGACATGCCCGAGGCCGCCCGGGCGTCACGGATCTACGACGAGTACCTCGGCCTGCTCGCCGGTACGAGGCACGAGGACCTCACGTACCACGCGGTCGCCCTCGTCGGCCCGCGCAACCGGATCGGCAAGCTCGTCGGCAGCTGCCGCTGCTCAGCTGACGGGTCCGCGTGCCCCACCGCAGGAGCGGTTGACGCCCTGTCAGCCGGTGACGCTCAGCACGATCTTCCCGCGTGTGCGCCCTTCCCGGACCCGGCGGTGCGCCTCGGCGGCCTCCGCCAGCGGCAGTACGTCCGCCACCTCGACGCGCACCGCGCCCCGGTCGATCAGCCCGGCGATCCGGGTGAGCGCGGTGCCGTCCGGCTCCACCAGGAACGCGGTCGCGTTCAGCCCCCGGGCGCGGGCGCCCTCCAGCACCTCCGGCGCGACCCCGGACGGGACCGCGACGATCGTGCCGCCCGGACGCAGGGTCTCCAGCGAGCGCGTGGTCGTCGATTCGTGGCCCTCACCGACCAGGTCGATCACGACGTCGACGTCGTTCACGGCCTCCTCGAAGCGGACCTTCGTGTAGTCCACGACCTCGTCCGCGCCCAGTTCCCGCAGCCAGTCGTGCTTGGCCGCGCTCGCCGTGCCGATCACGTGGGCCCCGAGGTGCTTGGCGAACTGCACCGCCAGATGCCCCACTCCGCCGGCCGCCGCGTGGATCAGCACCCGCTGTCCCGCCTCGACGCGCGCCGCGTCCACCAGCGACTGCCAGGCGGTCAGCCCGGCCAGCGGTACGGCGGCGGCGGTCTCGTGGCCGACCGAGCGCGGCTTGAGCGCGAACTGCCGCGACGGCGCCGTCACATACTCGGCGTACGCGGAGGCCGGCCGCGGGAACCACGGCATCCCGTACACCTCGTCGCCCGGCTTCAGCGTGTGGACGCCGAAACCGACCTCCTCCACGACGCCCGACACGTCCCAGCCCAGGACGAACGGCGGCTCGCCGAGGAGCCCGGCGATGCCGCCGCTCTCACGGGACTTCCAGTCGACCGGGTTCACACCCGCCGCGTGCACCCGTACCAGTACCTCCGTCGGCACCGGCCGGGGTCGCGGACGCTCGGAGAGACGCAGTACCTCGGGCCCGCCCAGGGAGTCCTGGGTGATCGCGCGCATCGTCGGCTCACTGCTCATATGGGTCAGGGCTCCCTGGAAGAGTGCGGTGGATCTTCGACACCGGAAACGTACCCTCCGGGTACCGGTAACCCACAAGGGACACTACTATCCAAAGGGAAGTGACGTCCGGACGGTGCGAGGAGACGGATCCATGGCCCACCCGTGTACGACCGGCCGGCACGACAGGCACGACGTGTACGCCGCCCAGTGCCCCTGCCGGGACGTACTCGGCCTGCTCGCCAACAAATGGGCCGCGCTCGCCATCGGCGCGCTCGAAGAGGGACCGCAACGCTTCGGGGCGCTCCAGCGGCGGCTCCAGGGGGTCAGCCCCAAGGTGCTCACCAGCACCCTGCGCCGGCTGGCCGACCACGGCTTCGTCGACCGCACCGTCTACCCGGCGGTCCCGCTGCACGTCGAGTACGAACTGACGCCGCTGGGACGCGGAGTGGCCGTGCCGCTCGGCGCGTTGCGCGCCTGGGTCGAGAACAACCTCGACGACACACGGACCCCGGAGCCGCGTCAGTTGCCCCGTGAGGCGACCATCGCGACCGTGACGAGCCCCAGCACCACCCAGCCGAACCAGAGCCAGCCGCTGCTCCCCAGTGCCGCCGTGTAGGCCGTCACGACCACCAGCGCACCGACGGTGAGTATCCCCATCGCCTTCGTGGATCCGGATCCGGACATGTACGTCCTCCTCCTGGCCGTGGCCGTAAAGACCATCGTCACCCGAAAGGCGGCTTCCGCGCTACCGTCCGCGCTACTGTCCGCGCGCCTGCAACGAAGCGAGGTAGGCGTTGTACGCGGCCAGCTCCTTGTCACCGTCCCGGTCGGCGGCCCGGTCCGAGCGCTTCGCCTGGCGCTGGTCGGAGCGGTACCACTGGTACACCAGCGCGATCAGCACCAGGACCGAGGGGATCTCGCTGAACGCCCAGGCGATGCCGCCCGCCGCGTTCTGGTCGGACAGCGCGTCGATGCCCAGGGACGCGGGCGGATTCTCGTACGCCCGCACCATCGGCTCGCTCGCCATCATCAGCGCGATCCCGAAGAACGCGTGGAACGGCATCCCGGCGAAGAGCTCCAGCATGCGCATCAGATAACCGGGACGGTGCGGCCCCGGGTCCACACCCATGATCGGCCAGAAGAAGACCAGCCCGACGGTGAGGAAGTGCACCATCATCGCGACGTGCCCCGGCTTCGACTCCATCAGGAAGTCGAACAACGGGGTGAAGTAGAGGCCGTAGAGGCTCGCGATGAACAGCGGGATCGTGAAGACGGGGTGCGACACGAACCGCACGACCCGGCTGTGCAGCACCGCGAGCAGCAGCTCACGCGGCCCCCTGCGCCCCCGTCCCGCGACCGGCAGCGCCCGCAGCGCCAGTGTCACCGGCGCGCCGAGGAGCAGCAGGATCGGGGAGACCATGCTGATCACCATGTGCTGGACCATGTGCACGCTGAACATGACCATGCCGTAGTCGTTCAGCCCGGTGCACATCATCAGCGCCACGCTCAGCACCCCGAGCACGAAGGCGACGGTGCGCCCCGGCGACCAGCCGTCGCCCCGCGAGCGCAGCCGCACGACCCCCCAGCCGTACAGCGCGAGGGCCAGCAGACAGCCGACGACGAAGAAGGCGTCGGGTGAGAACTCCAGCGCGCGGCTCAGCGTGAACGGCGGCAGCTCCGTCATCGTGCCGTGCTCGCCGTGATCCATACGTGCGCTCCCGCTGGGACGTTCCGAGACGATCCTGAATGGTGCGAAGTGTCCGCACCCGGGACCAGAGTAGAACCGCCCCCGGCGCCGTTCGCGGCCGGGGGCGGTTCGTCGTACCAACGCGACTGTTCAGCCGCTCAGAGCACGCACTCCGCCTCGGCGTAGCGCTCCGCGGGCACCGTCTTGAGGGTCTCCACGGCCTCCGCCAGCGGCACCATCAGGATGTCCGTGCCGCGCAGCGCCGTCATCATGCCGAACTCGCCCCGGTGCGCCGCCTCCACCGCGTGCCAGCCGAAGCGGGTCGCCAGCACCCGGTCGTACGCGGTCGGCGTCCCGCCGCGCTGGACGTGCCCGAGTATCACCGGCCGCGCCTCCTTGCCCAGGCGCTCCTCCAGCTCCACGGAGAGCTGCCGGGCCACCCCCGCGAAGCGCTGGTGCCCGTAGATGTCCTTGCCGCCGGCGTCGAACTCCATCGATCCCTCACGGGGCTTGGCGCCCTCGGCGACCACCACGATCGCGAAGCGCTTGCCCGCCGAGAAGCGCTTGCCGACCAGCTCGGTCAGCTCCCCTATGTCGAAGGGACGCTCCGGGACGACGATGGCGTGCGCACCGGCGGCCATGCCCGAGTGCAGCGCGATCCATCCCGTCTCGCGGCCCATGACCTCGACGATCAGCACCCGCTGGTGGGACTCGGCGGTCGTCTTCAGCCGGTCCAGCGCCTCCGTCGCGACACCGACGGCGGTGTCGAAACCGAAGGTCACGTCCGTGGAGGAGATGTCGTTGTCGATGGTCTTCGGCACCCCGACGATCGGCAGCCCCGCCTCGTAGAGGAGGCTGGCCGCCTTGAGCGTGCCCTCGCCGCCGATCGGGATGATCGCGTCGAGACCGAGGTCGGCGACATGGCCCTTGGCGCGCTCCACACCGTCGCGCAGATGCGCGGGCTGGACGCGGGAGGAACCGAGGATCGTGCCGCCACGCGCAAGGATGCCGCCGACGGCGTCGAGGTCGAGCTTGCGGTAATCGCACTCCAGAAGGCCCTTCCAGCCGTCGTGGAAGCCGATCACCTCGTCGCCGTGGTCGACGACGGCGCGGTGCACCACGGACCGGATCACCGCATTGAGACCGGGGCAGTCGCCCCCGGAGGTGAGTACACCAATTCGCATTGCCCGGAGAACCTTTGCAACGTGGGCCGACGGCCGGACCACGTCGTCCGGCTGAATCCCCGCCACCCTACCGGCGCGGGGTGGCGGGACCGAACCAGGCGTCCGACTGCTGGACGCCCCACCCGGACGGACGGGGAGTGTCAGGCGGGCTGCGTCGCGGCGGCGATGCGCTCGGCGCGCAGCGCCTCGTACCACCGGTCGTCCGCCGGCGGCAGCGCGTTCACGTCGAGCGCCAGCTTCAGCAGCAGGTCGGCGATCAGCGGGTTCCGGGCCAGCACGGGGCCGTGCATGTACGTACCGAACACCGTGTCGTTGTACGCGCCCTCCGTGCCGTCACCCGTGCCGTTGCCCCGGCCGAGGGTCACCCGAGCGAACGGCCGCGCGCTCGGGCCGAGATGGGTGACGCCCTGGTGGTTCTCGAAACCCGTCAGCGGCGGCAGTCCCAGGTGCGGGTCGATGTCGCCCAGCACGTCCCCGACGCACCGCTCGCCCTCGCCGCGGGTCGAGATCACGTCGAGCAGTCCGAGCCCGCCCTCGCGCTCGCCCAGGTCGTTGACGAACTCGTGGCCGAGGATCTGGTAACCGGCGCAGACCGAGAACACGATGGCGCCGTTGGAGACCGCCCGGTTGAGCCCGCCGTCCCGGCGCAGCCGCTCGGCGGCCAGCCGCTGCGGCCGGTCCTCACCGCCGCCGATGAGATAGATGTCGCCGGAGGTCGGCACCGGCTGGTCGCTGCGCACGTCCACCCGTGTCACGTCGAGCCCGCGCTGCCTGGCCCGGCGCTCCACCACCAGCGCGTTGCCCTGGTCCCCGTACGTGCTCAGCAGGTCCGGGTAGATCCACACCAGCCGCAGACTGTTGTCACTCATTGCTCGCTCGTCCCTCTCCGAGTACCTCTGTGTCCATGGCCGGCCGCCGTCAGTTGCCGACGCGGCGGCGCAGGTCCTGGAACGACGTGTAGTTGGCGATCGCCTCGATACGGCCGGGCGGCGCCATCTGCACGGCCTCGTCGACGGTCGCGCACACCCGGAAGTCCAGGCCCGCGACCTCCAGCCGCACGGCCAGGTCCAGCTTGCGGTCGCCGATGACGAAGATCGGGTGGCCGGCCAGCCGGGTGTAGTCCACGTCCCACAGCCAGGAGGTGTCCGTGCCGTCCGCGCCACGGGCGTTGACCGCGAGGATGACGGGCGTGGGCGGCGGGTCGATCAGCGAGAACGTCTCCAGCCAGCCCGCCGGGTTCTTCGCCAGCAGCAGCCGCAGGTCACGGCCGAGGAAGGACACCACGTCGTACCGGCCCGCGACGGCCTGCACCTGGTACATGCGCTCCAGGGCGACCTGCGGCGGCACACCGAACGTGGCGGCGACGGCGGCGGAGGTGGCGGCGTTGGCGCGGTTCGCGCGGCCGGGCAGCTGGAGATGGATCGGCCAGGCCGAGCCGTGCGGGTCCAGGACGTGGTCACCGTGCAGCGCCCAGCTCGGGGCGGGCCTGCGGAAACCGCACTGTCCGCAGAACCAGTCGTCGCCCGGACGCTGCATCACACCGCCGCAGGCGGGGCAGGACCAGGCGTCGTCCTTCCACTCCTGACCGGCCGCGACCCAGACCACGTTGGGGGACGACGAGGCGGCCCACACGACCAGCGGGTCGTCGGCGTTGGCGATGACGACGGCCTTCGTGCCGGCCAGCCCCTCGCGCCAGTGCTCGGCGAGCATGCGGGTCTCCGCGGCGCGGTCGAGCTGGTCGCGGGAGAGGTTGAGCAGGGCGATCGCCTTGGGCGTCGTGTCGCGCGCGACACCGGCGAGATACTTCTCGTCCACCTCGATCACGCCGTACCTGGCGTCCGAGCCGCCCGCGAGAGCGGAGGTGATACCGGCCGGCATGTTCGCGCCCAGCGCGTTCGACACCACGGGTCCGCTGGCCCGCAGGGCCTCGGCGATCAACCGTGTCGTGGTGGTCTTGCCGTTCGTCGCCGACACCAGCACGACGTCCAGATGCTGCGCGAGAGCCGCCAGCAGATCCGGGTCGAGCCGCAACGCCACCTTGCCGCCGATCACCGATCCGCTGCCGCGCCCCGCAGCGCGCGACACCGCCGCTGCGGCCTTGCCTGCCGTCACGGCCAGCTTGGCCCGTGGCGACAGCGGGTCCGTGTTGCCTGCCATCGTCCTTGATCCTCCTCGCGTGGGTCCGGGCTCAGCCTATCGAGATACGCGCACGGGCCCGAACCACGGCACCGGAGAAGGGGCTGATCGTTGTCACACGTACGCCTGAACGACGCCGCCGGACGGGCGCCCCGCGCGCCGGTTTCCACGTCCCGGGCCGGTCTGTTTCCCCGGCGACGGGGCTTTCGCGCCGGTTCCGCGCCCCCGCCCCCGCGGCCCCGGCGCCCGGACCGGCCCGTACGCCCCCCGGCCGCCCGCCCGACCCGGCCCGCACATCACCGTCACGCGGCCTCCGGCGGTCCTTCACATCCCGGCGGGCCCGGGGCCGTCCGCCCCGCTCATCCCACCGTTACGCCGGCGAGCCAGACCCTCGCCGGGCGCAGGGACGGGTCCAGTTCGACCAGGTCCGCGCGCCGTCCGGGGCGCAGTTCGCCCCGGTCGTCAAGGCCCAGCAGACGGGCCGCCGTGGCCGACGTCATCCGGACCGCGTCCGGCAGGGGGATCCCCACCGAGGACACCGCCCTGCGGAACGCCTCCGCCACGAACAGCGTCGACCCGGCGAGCGTGTCGGTGCCGCGCAGTCGCGCCACCCCGCCCATGACGCTCACCTCGCGGTCCGCGAAGGCGTAGTGCCCGTCCGGCATGCCCGCCGCCGGCATCGCGTCGCTGACCAGCGTGAGCCGGCCGGGGCCCGCGACCCGGTGGGCGAGGCGCACCGTGTCGTCGGCCAAGTGGTGCCCGTCCAGGACCAGTTCACAGACCAGCCGGGGGTCGAGCAGCGCGGCGGCGACCGGCCCCGGCTCCCGGTGGTGCAGCGGGGGCATCGCGTTGAACAGGTGCGTCACCGCCCGCGCGCCGAGATCGGCGGCCCGCGAGAACCCCGCCGCGTCGGCGTCGGTGTGGCCCACGGCGACGACGAGTTCGTCCGCGTACCGCCGGATCAGCTCCGGCGCGCCCGGCAGCTCCGGTGCCACGGTCACCGACACCGCGTGCCCGCCCGCCGCGTCGAGCAGCCGCGCCATCAGCTCCGGGTCGGGGGCGCGCAGCGCGGTGCGGGTCTGCGCGCCGCGCCGCGCGGGTGACAGGAACGGCCCCTCCAGATGGATGCCCACCAGATTGGGCGCGGACCCGTCGTCGATGACGGACGCGATCGTGCGTACGGCGGCCTCCATCGCGGCCGGCTCGACCGTCGCCACCGACGCCAGCATGCTGGTCGTACCCCGCGCGAGATGACCCGCCGCCGCCCCGCGTACGGCGTCCGGATCTCCCGTGTAGACGGAGTGGCCGGCCCCGCCGTGGCAGTGCGGGTCCACGAACCCCGGCACGACCAGGCGCCCGTCCAGATCCACCGTGACGTCGGGACCGCCGGGCGGGGCGCCGGTCCCCAGTGAGTGGATACGGCCGTCCCGTACGAGCAGCCACCCGTTCACCACACCGGAGTCCGGTGTGGCGAACCTGCCGCCGACGAACAGCCGTCCGTCCCCCGCCCCGCCCCCGGGTGCCGGCACCGGACGGCCCGCCGTCACCGGGTGCCCAGCAGCGCGTCCACCGCGGCCCGCGCGCAGACCCGGGAGGCGCCGAAGGTGCGCACCCAGCCCCGGAAACCGCCGAAGTCGTCGCCGGGCACCCCCATGTCGACCACCACGCAGCCGGGGTACCGCTCCAGCAACTCGTCCAGGACCGGCCGCTGCCACGGGAACCGGTGCGAGCTGCGCACGAGCAGCACCACATCGGCGTCCGGCCCGAACTCATCGAGATACAGGCCGACTTCGGCCTTGATCATGCCCCCGGCGTTGTAGGTGTCGCCCGCCACGGCGAGCGCCTCGACGTCGACGCCCGCCGCGCGCAGCGGCGCCTCCACGCCCCAGGAGGCGCCGCCCTGCGCGGGCGAATGCGTCGGGTCGAGCCGTACGACCAGGGCGCGGCGCCCCTTGAGCACCGGGTCGCCGCTCACCTCCAGGACGTCCCGTGCCAGCCGTTCGCCGACCGTGTCGTCGTGCGGGACCCCGGTGGCGCGCGGGCGGGTGCCGAGCTTCGCCAGACGGGTGTTCGCCTCGCGCAGCCGCTCCTCGGGCAGGGTGCCGTTCTCCACGGCGGCCACCAGCGCCGCCGCCGCCGCGTCCACGTCGTCGCCGAACGCCCACGCGCCCAGGCACAGCGCGTCCGCGCCGGCCGCGACGGCCCGCACGGCCGCCTCGGGCAGGCTCGCCACGTCGGCGATGCCGCGCATCTCCAGCGCGTCGGTGATGACGACGCCGTCGAAACCCAGTTCGTCGCGGAGCAGCCCGGTCAGTACGGCGGGGCTGATGGTGGCGGGCACGTCGTCCAGCCGGCTGAGAAGGACGTGCGACACCATGATGCTGTCCACGCCGGCGGCGATGGCCGCGCGGAACGGGTCGAGGTAGTGGTCCACCAGCTCCTGCCGCGACAGGTCCACCGTGGGCGTGCCGAGGTGCGCGTCGGTGGAGCTGAGACCGTGGCCGGGGAAGTGCTTGGCGCAGGCGCTCACCCCGGCGGACTGGAGCCCCTCCACCCAGGCGGCCGCGTGTCCGGCGACCAGCGCGCGGTCGCCGCCGAAGGTCCGGATGCCGTTGGGGGACAGCGGGTTGACGGCCGCGTCGACGGCGGGCGCCAGATCCCAGTCGATGCCGGCCTCGACCAGCGAGAGGCCGAGCTGACGCGCGGACTCGCGGGTGCGCCCGGGATCGTCGAGGCGGCCGAGGGCGTGATTGCCCGGGACGGACGTACCGCCGTGGTCCTCCAGGCGGTTGACGTCACCGCCCTCCTCGTCGACGCAGAGCAGTACGTGATCACGGAGGCCGTGCAGCGTCGTGGTCAGCTCCCGCAGCTGCTCACCGGACGCGATGTCCTTGCCGAACAGGACGAAGCCGCCGAGTCCTTCGGCGACCCGGGCGCGTGCCCACTTCGGGACGGTCCTGCGTCCGAGCGCGGGGAACAGCACGCCGTGGGCGAGCCGGGACAGCTCGGTCATGATTCGATTCCTCACCTTGCGATGGGTCTTCGTGCGGTCGTACGGGGACGGCCGGGCGCCGCCCGCGGCGGCGTGGCGCCCGGGGGGTCAGCCCTTGACCGCCCCGCTGGTCATGCCGCCCACCAGACGGCGCTGCACCAGCAGGAAGAAGACGAGTACGGGGACGGAGAAGACGGTCGACGCCGCGATCATCGCGCCGTAGTCGACGCTCTCCGATGTCTTGAACGACACGAGCCAGACCGGCAGCGTGTAGTTGTCCTGCGATTTCATGATCACGTAGGCGAAGATGTAGTCGTCCCACGCGTTGACGAAGGCGAAGATCGACGTCGCCACGATGCCGGGCATCAGCAGGGGCAGCAGCACCCTCACGTACATCTGGAACCGCCCGCACCCGTCGACCAGCGCGGCCTCCTCCAGCTCGACGGGGACACCGTCCACGAACCCGCGCAGCGTCCAGATCGTGAACGGCAGTACGAAGGTCATGTACGTGAGGACGAGACCGGGCAGGAAGTCCAGCCCGCCGACGGAGCGGAGCATCAGATACACCGGGATGACCATGGCCGCCGCCGGGACCATCTGCACCAGCACCAGGATGATCAGCACCGCCTTGCGGCCGGCGAACCGGAACCGCGCGATGGCGATCGCCGCGAACAGCGAGATGACCAGCGACAGGACGACCGAGGACACCGTGACCGTCAGCGAGTTGCGGACGAACGTCCAGAAGCCGGGCCTGTCCAGCGCCCGTACGAAGTTCTCCGGGCTGATCGGCCAGGGGACGAACTTCGGAACGGCGCTGAGGATGTCGGAGCGTTCCTTGAGCGCGGTGGCCACCATCCAGTAGACCGGGAACACCATCACGGCGGAGACCGCCATCGCGATGACGTTGTTGGCGGTGCGCCTGCGGCGCGCGGGTGTGCGCCGTGCGGGCGGCGACGTGGTCGGGGCGCTCATACGACATCTCCCTGCCGGGACAGCCTGCGGACGTAGGCGACGGAGAACAGGGCGAGGATCACCACGGTCACCACCGCGACCGACGCGCCGCTGCCGTACTCGTTGCGGCTGAACGCGGTGATGTACGCGTACACGCCGAGCGTGGTGGTCGCCCCGTCCGGACCGCCCTGGGTCAGCACCCAGATCGGGGTGAACGAGTTCACCGACCAGATCACTTCGAGGATGGTGAGGATCGCGAGGACGGGCCGCATGATCGGGACGGTGATGTGGCGGAACGTCTGGAGCGTGCCCGCACCGTCGAGCCGGGCCGCCTCGTAGAGCGACTCGGGTATCTGGCCGCGCGCGGCGAACAGGGTCAGCGCCACGAACGGCAGCCCCTTCCAGACCGTCAGCAGGATGATCAGGCCGAGAGCCTGGGTGGGATGGGAGAACCAGTCGTGGACCGACAGGTCGCCGAAGACCCGGAGCTGGGTGAGCAGCCAGTTGGAGACGCCGTACTGCGGCTGGAACATCCACTGCCAGACCAGGGTCGCCGCCACCATGGGCATCGCCCACACCAGCACCAGGCACACGGTGAGGACGACGCGGGCCCACGGCGAGACCCCCATCAGCAGGTGCGAGATCAGGAATCCCAGCACCATCAGCAGCGTCACGCACACCAGCGTGAACACCACGGTCCGCAGCAGGACGGCCAGGAAGTCGGCGTCCGTGAAGATCCGGGTGAAGTTGTCCAGTCCGATGAAGTCCGACTGCCCGGTGAACAGCGACCGGGGGCCGAACTCCCGCGTGGACAGGGTCAGCAGCCGAAGCAGGGGATAGCCCTGGATCAGCAGGAGCGCGGCCAGCGCCGGGGCGATCATCGCCCAGGGCAGCATCCGGGACCGCCGCGCCCGGCGGCGGCCGTCCGGGGGCCCGGTGCGGCGGACCCTGTCCGGTGCGCGCACCGGACGGTGCTTCTCAGTGAGTGCCATCAGGCGTCCAGGGGTGTCAGTCGCTCAGCGAGTTGAAGGCGTCCGTCGCGTGCTTGTCGTACGCGGCCGACGACGAGGCGATGTCCGCACCGCTCGCGATCTTGGAGAAGAACTGCTCGTTGTAGCGCTCGGTCTCCAGCGTCGCTTCGCCGGGGCTGTTGGGCAGCGCCTGGCTCACCCTGCTGGCCTGCGAGGCGACGGTCAGCTGCTCGGGCACGCCCGGCGGGGTGAAGGCCGGTGAGATCGGCAGCAGGTTCAGCTCCGTCGCCATCCGCTGCTGGAACTTCTCGCCGGTGATGATCCGCAGCCAGTCCTCGGCCGCGTCCCGGTCGGGGCTGCCCGCGGCTATGCCGATGGTCGAGCCGGAGACGATCACGGGCATCGTGCTGTCGGCGGTGTAGCCGGGCATCGCGAAGAAGCCGATGTCGTCCTTCATCTCCGGGTTCTTCTCGATCACGGCGGCGGGCTCCCACGCCTTCACGTACGCCATGGCGGCCTTGCCGTCGGCGAATAGCTGGTCCTGGTCGGGGCTGTCGGTGTTGACGCCCACGGACGAGGGGGTGGAGCAGGTGTTCTGGAAGGACTTCCACGCCTTGAGACCGGCCTGGTTGGCGGGGGAGGACATCTCCGCCCGCCACTTGCCGTCCTTCTGCGAGGCGATCTTGCCGCCCTTGGCGAAGAGGAAGGGCATGCCGTTGAACCAGTACTGGCCCGGCAGGTAGAAGCCGGAGAAGTTGGCCGTGCCGGAGTTGGCGTCGGCGAGTGTGCCGCAGTGGTCCTGGAGTTCGGCGAGGGTGTCGGGGGGTGAGGTGATGCCCGCGTCGGCGAACATCTTCTTGTTGTACATGACCACTTTCGTGCCGCCGTAGAGCGGGACGGCGTAGAGCCTGCCGTCGAACTCGGACGGACCGGAGAGGCCCTCCAGCCAGCCGTCGGAGCCTTCGAAGGAGTTCTTGCTCCCCGTGAGGTCGGCGAGCCCGCCGGAGTAGGTCTGCAACGGGGTCTGGGTGTTGCCCATCTCCACGATGTCCGGCGGGTTGCCGCTGGCCAGCGCCGTGGTGATCTTGGTGGCCACACCGTCCCACTGCTGGATCTCGATGTCGACCTCCATGTCCGGGTGGTCCTTCTCGAACTGGGCGGTCGCCTCCTTGATCAGCGGGTTGTCACCGGGCCCGCCGGTCATCATCCAGATCGTCAGCTTGTTGTCGGAGTCGGACTTCGCCACCCCGCCACCGCCGCACGCCGTCAGCGTGAGCGCGAGAACCGGAAGCGCCGTGAGTGCGTACCGGATCCGTGATCGGTTCATCGTTGTCACCCTTCTGCCATCTGCTCGTCGTGCCTGGTGTGGGGGGCGTTGTCGTCCGTGGGGGCGGTGCCGTCGTCGGGGCCGGTGGGAGTCGTGGGAGCCGTGGGGCACTCCGCGAGGCGGCGGACGACGAGATCGCGGTCGACGGCCACGGAGGCCGCGTCCTCGGCGCTCACGCCCAGCGAGTCGTAGAGCCGGCCGAGCGAGGTCGCCATCGAGCCGAGCAGTCCCGCCGAGTCGCCGAGGTCGGAGCGGCGCACGACACTGCGCACGCCGACCGTGTCGGCGACCTGATCGCTGATGGCGGTGAGCCGCGCGGTGTCGAACGACTCGGAGAAGCCGCCGGTCAGGACCACCGTGCCGGGCTCGTACGCGAGCGCCACGACGGTGACCAGATGGGCCAGCGCGCCGTGCACCTCGGCCAGCACCGCCGCGTACGTCTCCGGATCCGCGAACAGCGCACGCGCTGTCGGGACACGCACCCCCTGGCGGTGTGCGTACGCCACCAGGTCGGCGCCGGACAGCAGATCGCGCAGCCGCTCGTCGCGGCCGGGCAGCGGAAGCCGGCCGAACTCGCCGAGCAGGCCCGTACGGCCGAGGAGCACCTGTCCGTCTATGGAGACGGCGGAGCCGAGGCCGGTGCCCATGGCGAGCAGCACCGCGGTCTCCCGGTCCGGCAGTGATCCGTACTGGAGTTCGCCCCGCAGGGCGAGGTTGGAGTCGTTGCCGACGGCCGTCTCCACGCCCAGCAGACCGGAGACCTTCTCGATGAATCCGGTGCCCTTGATCTGGCCGAGATTGTGCGATGCCACGACGGAGCGCCCGTCGCCGGTGACGACACCGGGCAGGCCGATCGTGACGGTGTGCAGGGGCACGCCGTCGCCGTGCCGGGAGACCAGGCCGGTGACCTTGCCGGCGACCCAGGCGGCGAGCTCGTCCGCCGTCGCGTCGCGGGGCGTGGCGTCCCGGCTCCTGATGAGGGCGCGGCCGAGCGCGTCCGCCACCACGACCCGGCAGTTGGTGCCGCCGAGGTCGACTCCGCAGACGAGAGCGGACCGGTGGTTGAAGCTCACGGCGGTGGACTGCCGGCCGGGGCCTTCCCGGAGCATCCGGGAACCCTCCAGCGCGAGGGACTCGGCCATCAGGTCGTCCACGATGCGGAAGACCGTGGCCCGGCTCAGGCCGGTGTCCGCGATCAGCCGCTGACGGTCCATGTCCGCGCCGGAGAGCAGCGCCGCGATCACGGCGCTCCGGTTGGAGGTGCGGGGGAGCGAGGTAGTTGCCACAATTCCTCTCACTCTGAGATTAATTCGGTGGCGCAACTCTAAGCACAGGCGACCGATGAAAACCAGACATGCGGCGCATCACGTTCCGGTAAATGTGACCCGTGCGGCCGTCGCCGCCCGGCCCGGACGTACGCTGGCGCGATGGCGACCTTCGAACCCGGTGACCTCGGGGCCGGCAGACCATGAGGAACAAGTCGATCCCCGGCAGTGCCGGACGTGTCAGACCCCTGCGCATGCTCGGTGACCCGGCCCTGCACACGCCCTGCGAACCCGTCACGGACTTCGGCCCGGCGCTGGCCCGGCTCGTCGAGGACCTCTTCGCGACGATGTACCGGGCGAGCGGGGTCGGCCTGGCGGCCAATCAGATCGGCGTGCCGCTCAGGGTGTTCGTCTACGACTGCCCCGACGACGAGGACGTCCGCCATCTCGGACACATCGTCAATCCCCGTCCCGTGCTCACGGACGGGGTCTCCGTGCGCGGCGCCGAGGGCTGCCTCTCGCTGCCCGGCCTCGAAGCGGGGACGGAGCGCGCCGACCACGCGGTGGTGGAGGGGGTGACGGTGGACGGCGAACCCGTACGGATCGACGGCACCGGATTCTTCGCGCGCTGTCTCCAGCACGAGTGCGACCACCTGGAGGGGCTGGTCTACCCGGACCGGCTCACGGGCTGGCGCAGGGCCAAGGTGTTGCGGGCGGCGCGCCGCGCGTCCTGGAGCTGACCGGGGCCCCGGCCGTGCCGCTCTCGCGCGCGGTCAGCCCGCCGCGCGGTGTGTCAGAGCCCCGGGCTGCCCGCGCGGTCGTCCACCAGGGACAGCCTGCCCCAGAGCAGATCGGCCAGGCTGCTCGCCAACTGGGCCCGCGAGCAAGGGCGTTCGCCGAGCCACCAGTCGCCCGCCGCGTGCATCATGCCGACGATCCCGTGGCCCCAGACGCGGGCCAGCTGGGCGCTGTCGGGGCCGAGGTCGACCCGCTCCTCGATGACGGTGGCCAGTTCCTCGCCGAGGCGGCGCAGCAGCGGGGCCGAGTGGCGGCCCACGTCGAAGCCCTGTTCGGGGAGTTGGGTGTCGGCGGCGTCGTCCGCCGGATGCATCAGGAACCGGTACACCTGGGGGCGTGCCTCGATGGCGGCGAGGTAGGTGTCGAGTGTGGCCTCCACCCGCGCGCGGCGGTCGGCGGGCGCGTCGAGTGCCGCCTTCAACGCGCCGAGCAGCGCGTCCGTATGACGCTTCGCCAGGGCGCGGTAGAGCCCGCCCTTGTCGCCGAAGTGCCGGTAGAGGATCGGCTTGGTGATTCCGGCCTCGGCCGCGATGGCGTTCATGGAGGCTTTCGGTCCGTCACGCAGGACGACCCTGTCGGCGGCCTCCAGGAGTTGGCGGCGGCGCCGGTGGGCCGAGCGGTGCTGGTCGGCCTGTTGTGTGGTCCCCATGGGTGTCTCCCCGCCCGAGCGATTCCGTGACGCCCCGGCAACGTAACACCAAGCCCGCCGTCGACGCAGATCGGACGGGCGCGGGTT
The DNA here is from genome assembly GCF_055583685.1 of Streptomyces sp. NPDC104581. Classification (NCBI taxonomy): domain Bacteria; kingdom Bacillati; phylum Actinomycetota; class Actinomycetes; order Kitasatosporales; family Streptomycetaceae; genus Streptomyces; species Streptomyces sp. NPDC104581. The sequence goes on along the minus strand of NZ_JBVJNN010000032.1, from coordinate 11,058 downwards.
GACATCCTCTACTTGCCGGTAACAGACTGTTGTTACCGTAAGTAACAGCAGTGCTGGAGGAGACGATGGCCGAGTTCACCTTCGAACTCAACGACGACCAGAAGCAGGTGCGTGACTGGCTCCACGGGTTCGCGGCCGACGTCATCCGCCCGGCGGCGGCCGAGTGGGACGAACGGGAGGAGACCCCGTGGCCCGTCATCCAGGAAGCCGCCAAGGTCGGTGTCTACTCACTCGACTTCTACGCGCAGCAGTACTTCGACCCCACGGGCCTGTCCATACCCATGGTGATGGAGGAACTGTTCTGGGGTGACGCCGGAATCGGTCTGTCGATCGTCGGTACCGGGCTCGCCGCGGTCGGCGTCCTCGCCAACGGCACCGAGGAACAGATAGGCACCTGGATCCCCCAGATGTACGGCGACCCGGACGACGTGAAGGTCGCCGCGTTCTGCTCGTCCGAACCCGACGCCGGATCGGACGTCGCCGCGATGCGCACCCGCGCGGTGTACGACGAGGCCCGGGACGAGTGGGTGCTGAACGGCACCAAGACCTGGGCGACCAACGGCGGCATCGCCAACGTGCACGTCGTGGTCGCCGTCGTGGACCCCGAGGCCGGCTCCAAGGGCCACGCCTCGTTCATCGTGCCGCCCGGCACCCCCGGCCTCTCCCAGGGCCAGAAGTTCAAGAAGCACGGCATCCGCGCCTCCCACACCGCCGAGGTGGTCCTGGAGGACGTCCGGGTCCCGGGCCACTGCCTGCTCGGCGGCAAGGAGAAGCTGGACGAGCGGCTGGCCCGCGCCCGCGAGGCGAAAGCGGCCAGGGGGACCGGCGGGGAGCGGGTGAAGAACGCGGCCATGGCCACCTTCGAGGCGTCGCGCCCGGCCGTCGGCGCCATGGCCGTGGGCACGGCCCGCGCCGCGTACGAGGTGGCGCTCGACTACGCCAGGACCCGCAGCCAGTTCGGCCGCCCCATCATCGACAACCAGGGCGTCGCGTTCCAGCTCGTCGACATGCGCACCCGTATCGACGCGGCCCGGCTGCTCGTCTGGCGCGCCTCCTGGATGGCGGCCACGGGCAAGCCCTTCACCGCGGCGGAGGGCTCCATGTCGAAGCTGTACGCGAGCGAGACCGCCAAGGAGGTCACCGCGCAGGCGGTGCAGATCCTCGGCGGCAACGGCTTCACACGGGAGTACCCGGTGGAGCGGATGCACCGCGACAGCGCGATCTACACGATCTTCGAGGGCACGAGCGAGATCCAGCGCCTGGTGATCGCGCGCACGCTGTCGGGCATGCCGATCAGGTAGGACTCGCCGCCGGCCGCCGGACGGGCCTCGAACAGGGCCGTCCGGCGGCCGAGGGCGCCCGCGTCACTCGCAGGCGACGCCGTCCCCGTCGCGGTCCAGGTGCGAGCCGTATCCGGGGTCGCCCGAGCGGATCGGGGCCGCGCCCGCCGCGCGGACGGCCGTGCAGTTGGCGTAGTACGTCGAGCCGCCTCCCGACCCTCCCGTGCCCGACCCTCCCGAACCGCCGTTGTCGCCGTTGCCCACGGCGGCGGGTGCGACCGTGACACGCACGGTCTTCGTCTTCGTGACGGTCGGCGCGGCTTCGGGGGTGGCCGTCACCGTCTCGGTCACCGCCGGTTCGGGCGAGGCCGTCGTCGTGGCGGTCACCGTCGCCGCCGGGGCGGGCTCCGCGTCGGCCGCGTTCTTCGTTCCCGCCGTGTCGTCCGCCGCGCCGATCGCGACGCCGGAGAAGAACAGCACCGCCAGCAGCGGCAGCAGCACCCGCTTGCGCGTCCACTTCGGGCGGCCCGGCGGCGGTGCCGGCGGGCCGACGTACGGGTTCGGACCGGGCCCGGCAGGTGGCGAAAAGCTCATGTGTCCCCCCAAGGACTGCTTCGTGAGGGGATGACCGTAGCGGCGTGACTTGCCCCGTTGTACGGACGTCGCGCCGGTTGTGTCGAAACCGTGATGAAAGCGTGGGTGTGTGGTGGACGCATGCATGAGGGGTCCCGGCACACCGATGCCCGGCCCCACTGACACGGGCCGGGCATCGGTCTCAAGAGCGCGCGCTACGCGGGGAGTTGGGCCTCGATCGCGGTGATGACCTCCGGGGCCTCCGGCTCCGTCCGGGGCCGGATACGGTCCACGACCTCACCGTCCGGGGAGATCAGGAACTTCTCGAAGTTCCACTGCACGTCGCCCGCCTCGCCCGCGGCGTCCGCCCGGGCGGTCAGCGCCGTGTACAGCGGATGCCGGTCCGTGCCGTTGACCTCGGTCTTCTCCAGCAGGGGGAAGCTCACGCCGTACGTCGCCGAGCAGAACGTCCCGATCTCCTCGGCGCTGCCCGGCTCCTGCCCCCCGAACTGGTTGCAGGGCACTCCCAGGACCGTCAGGCCCCGGTCGCCGTACGTCCGCTGGAGCCGCTCCAGGCCTTCGTACTGCGGGGTGAGGCCGCACTTGGACGCGACGTTCACCACCAGTACCGCCCGGCCCTTGTAGGCGGCCAGGGACGTGGGCTCACCGCTGAGGGTGCGCAGCGGGATGTCGTACAGGGTCATCGAGGTCTCCTCGGAGCGGTCGGTCCCGTTGTTCCGTCCATTGTCGCGCCTCACCCCCCGAGCCTGCGGAACAGGCCCTCCTGGACGACCGATACCAGCAGCCGGCCGGAGCGGTCGTAGATACGGCCCCGGGCCAGCCCCCGCCCGCCCGTCGCGATCGGCGACTCCTGGTCGTACAGGAACCACTCGTCCGCGCGGAACGGCCGGTGGAACCACATCGCGTGGTCCAGCGACGCCATGTCGTACCCGCGCGGCCCCCACAGCGGCTCCACGGGGATGCGGACCGCGTCCAGCAGCGTCATGTCACTCGCGTACGTCAGCGCGCAGGTGTGCACCAGCGGGTCGTCGCCCAGCGGACCCACCGCGCGCATCCACACCGCGCTGCGCGGGTCGGCGCCCCCGATCTCCTCCGCGGTCCAGCGCAGCCGGTCCGCGTAGCGGATGTCGAACGGCTGACGGCGCGCCATCCGCTCGAACGCCTCCGGCAGCCCGCCCAGATGCGCGCGGACCTCGTCGGCCACCGTGGGCAGCGACTCGGGGTCCGGGAAGTCCTGGCGCGGCGGCAGCTGATGCTCGAAGCCGCCCTCCTCCGCGTGGTGGAAGGACGCCGTCAGATTGAAGATCGTCCGCCCCTCCTGCACCGCCGTGACCCGGCGGGTGGTGAACGACCGGCCGTCCCGCACCCGCTCGACCTGGTACACGATCGGCACGCCGGGGGTGCCGGGGCGCAGGAAGTACGCGTGCAGCGAGTTGACCGGGCGGTCGCCCTCCGTGGTGCGCCCGGCCGCCACCAGTGCCTGTCCGGCGACCTGACCGCCGAAGACCCGTTGCAGCGACTCGTGCGGGCTGCGCCCGCGGAAGATGTTGACCTCGATCCGCTCCAGATCGAGCAGATCGACCAGCCGCTCGGCGGGATTCGTCATCGTTCTCGTTCTCCACAGTTCTCGGGAGTTCTCAGGTGCCGGTCCCCGGGCACCCCGTTCGAGGCGCCGGCTCTCAGACGCCGGACAGCTGGCCCACGGAGGTCACCCGGACCACGGCCCGGCCCTCCTCGTCGGACGCGGCGAGGTCGACCTCCGCGCTGATGCCCCAGTCGTGGTCACCGTTCGGATCGGCGAACGACTGCCGGACCCGCCACAGGCCGTGCTCCGGGTCCTCCTCGATCCCGAGGAGTTTCGGGCCGCGCGCGTCCGGTCCGGTGCCCAGCTCCTCGTACTCGTCCCAGTACCCGTCCATCGCCTCGCCCCAGGCGTCCGCGTCCCAGCCCGAATCGGCGTCCATCTCGCCCAGTTCGTGCACCTTGTCGAGCGCCGCCAGCTCCACCCTGCGGAACATCGCGTTGCGCACCAGCACCCGGAAGGCCCGGCCGTTGGCGGTGACCGGCTTGACCTGGTCGGCCTTCTCCTGCGCCTGTTCGGCGCTCTCCACCTCGGGGTTGGCCAGTTGCTCCCACTCGTCGAGGAGACTGGAGTCGACCTGCCGCACCATCTCGCCGAGCCAGGCGATCAGGTCCTCCAGGTCCTCCGACTTGAGGTCGTCGGGAATGGTGTGCTCGAACGCCTTGTACGCGCTCGCGAGATAGCGCAGCACGATGCCCTCGGTGCGGGCCAGCTCGTAGTGCGAGGTGAACTCCGTGAAGGTCATGGCCCGTTCGAACATGTCGCGGATCACGGACTTCGGCGAGACCGGGTGGTCACCGACCCACGGATGGCTGGTGCGGTAGACCTCGTACGCGTGCCACAGCAGCTCTTCCAGCGGCTTGGGATACGTGAACTCCTGGAGCCGCTCCATCCGCTCCTCGTACTCGACACCGTCGGCCTTCATCCGGCCGATCGCCTCGCCCCGTGCCTTGTTCTGCTGCGCGGCGAGGATCTGCCGGGGGTCGTCCAGCGTCGACTCGACCACGGAGACCATGTCCAGCGCGTACGACGGCGAGCCCGGTTCCAGCAGCTCGAACGCGGCCAGCGCGAACGTCGACAGCGGCTGGTTGAGCGCGAAGTTCTGCTGGAGATCGACGGTGAGGCGGATGATGCGGCCCTCGGCGTCCGGTGTGTCGAGACGCTCCACCACCCCACCGTCCAGCAGCGACCGGTAGATCGCGATCGCGCGCCGGATGTGCCGCAACTGCTGCTTGCGCGGCTCGTGGTTGTCCTCCAGGAGACTGCGCATCGCCTCGAAGGCGTTGCCGGGCCGCGCGATGACCGACAGCAGCATCGTGTGGGTCACGCGGAAACGCGAGGTCAGCGGCTCCGGGTCGGAGGCGATCAGCTTGTCGAACGTGCTCTCCGACCAGGCGACGAACCCCTCGGGGGCCTTCTTGCGGACCACCTTGCGGCGCTTCTTCGGGTCGTCGCCCGCCTTGGCGAGCGCCTTCTCGTTCTCCACGACGTGCTCGGGCGCCTGCGCGACGACGAAGCCCGCCGTGTCGAAGCCGGCGCGGCCGGCCCGGCCCGCGATCTGGTGGAACTCACGGGCGCGCAGGGTCCGCACACGCGTGCCGTCGTACTTGGTCAGGGCCGTGAACAGCACCGTACGGATGGGGACGTTGACACCGACACCGAGGGTGTCCGTACCGCAGATCACCTTCAGCAGACCGGCCTGCGCGAGCTTTTCGACCAGCCGGCGGTACTTGGGCAGCATGCCCGCGTGGTGCACCCCGATCCCGTGCCGTACGTAACGGGAGAGATTGCGGCCGAACTTGGTGGTGAAGCGGAAGTTGCCGATCAGATCGGCGATCCGGTCCTTCTCCTCGCGGGTGCACATGTTGATGCTCATCAGCGACTGCGCGCGCTCGACGGCCGCCGCCTGAGTGAAGTGCACGATGTAGACCGGCGCCTGACGGGTCTCCAGCAGTTCCGTCAGCGTCTCGGTGATCGGGGTGAGGCGGTACTCGTAACTCAGCGGCACCGGTCGCGTCGCCGAGCGGACGACCGAGGTGGGACGGCCGGTGCGGCGGGTCAGGTCCTCCTCGAACCTCGACACGTCACCGAGCGTCGCCGACATCAGGATGAACTGCGCCTGCGGCAGCTCCAGGATGGGGATCTGCCAGGCCCAGCCGCGGTCCGGCTCCGCGTAGAAGTGGAACTCGTCCATCACGACCTGGCCGATGTCGGCGTGCTTGCCGTCGCGCAGGGCGATGGAGGCCAGCACCTCCGCCGTGCAGCAGATGACCGGCGCGTCGGCGTTCACGGACGCGTCGCCCGTCAGCATGCCGACGTTCTCCGTACCGAACAGCTTGCACAGGTCGAAGAACTTCTCCGACACCAGTGCCTTGATCGGCGCCGTGTAGAACGTGACCTTGTCCTCGGCCAGCGCCGTGAAGTGCGCACCCGCCGCGATCAGGCTCTTGCCGGACCCGGTGGGGGTGGAGACGATCACGTTGGCCCCGGAGACCACCTCGATCAGCGCCTCCTCCTGAGCCGGGTAGAGCGTGATCCCCTCGCCCTCGGCCCATGAGGAGAAGGCCTCGAAGAGGGCATCGGGGTCGGCGTCCGGCGGCAGCTGATCAATAAGGGTCACACCCCCATCTTGCCTGCCGCACGCCCCGAAGAGGGAACCGGACGACCGGGCGAAGATCACTACCGGTACGCTGCCCTGTCAACTGGGCCTTGCCGCAACGTCGGTGGGGCCTCCGGCACCACCACAGCGACGACGGGGCGGGGACAGACCATGCGGGGACGACCATGATGGGACCGGCGCACTCGCTGTCGGGCGCGGCGGCCTGGCTGGGGGTGGGAGCCGCTGCGGCGGCGGCCGACCGCGCGATGCCCTGGCCGGTGCTGGTGGTCGGCGCGCTGATCTGCGCGGGGGCGGCGCTCGCCCCGGACCTCGACCACAAGTCGGCGACCATCTCACGCGCCTTCGGACCGATTTCCAAGGCGCTCTGCGGAATCGTCGACAAGCTGTCGTTCGCGGTCTACAAGGCGACGAGGAAACCGGGTGACGCCCGCAGGACCGGCGGCCACCGCACCCTCACCCACACCTGGCTCTGGGCCGTCATGATCGGCGGCGGCTCCTCCGCGCTCGCGGTGTTCGGGGGCCGCTGGGCGGTGCTGGCGCTTCTCTTCATCCACATGGTGCTCGCCGTCGAGGGGCTGCTGTGGCGGGCGGCGCGGGTGTCGAGCGACGTGCTCGTGTGGCTGCTCGGCGCGACCAGCGCCTGGATCCTTGCCGGCGTACTGGACAAGCCCGGCAACGGCTCGGACTGGCTCTTCACCGCGCCCGGCCAGGAGTACCTGTGGCTGGGCCTGCCGATCGTCCTGGGCGCGCTCGTGCACGACATCGGTGACGCGCTGACCGTGTCCGGCTGCCCGATACTCTGGCCGATCCCGCTGGGGCGCAAGCGCTGGTACCCCGTCGGACCGCCCAAGGCGCTCCGGTTCCGCGCCGGGAGCTGGGTGGAGATGAAGGTGCTGATGCCGCTGTTCATGCTGCTCGGCGGGGCCGGCGGCGCGGTGGCGCTGAACGTGATCTGACCGCCCGTACCGGGCGGCTCACTGGCGGTGGTTCCCGGGCGCCGGGGCGGGCGCTGTGCGCTGCCCCGCCCCGGCGCCCGGACCGTGTACGGGCGAGCGCCCCCCGCGCCCGCCCTCCCGCCCCGCGGGCCCGCACGCCGGGCCGCCCGCACGCCGGACCCCGAACCGCTCAGCCGTGCCAGGAACGCCACAGCGCCGCGTACGCGCCGTCCGCCGCCACCAGTTCGGCGTGGCTGCCCAGTTCGCTGATCCGGCCGTCCTCCACCACGGCGATCACGTCCGCGTCGTGCGCGGTGTGCAGCCGGTGCGCGATCGCCACCACCGTACGGCCGTCCAGCACCTTCGCCAGCGAACGTTCCAGATGGCGGGCCGCACGGGGGTCCAGCAGCGACGTCGCCTCGTCCAGGACCAGCGTGTGCGGGTCGGCCAGCACCAGCCTCGCCAGGGCGATCTGCTGCGCCTGCGCCGGTGTGAGCGTCGTGGCGCCCGAGCCGACCTCGGTGTCCAGCCCGTCGTCGAGCGCGCGGGCCCAGCCGTCCGCGTCGACCGCGCCGAGCGCCGCCCACAGCTCGGCGTCCACCGCGTCCGCGCGGGCCAGCCGCAGATTGTCACGCATCGAGCCCACGAAGACGTGGTGCTCCTGGTTGACCAGGGCGACATGGCCGCGCACCCGCTCCGCGGGCATCCGTGACAGCTCCGCGTCGCCGAGCGCGATCCGGCCCGTACGCGGCGCGTAGATCCCGGCCAGCAGCCGCCCCAGCGTGGACTTGCCCGCGCCGGACGGGCCCACCAGCGCCACCCGGGTGCCCGGAGCCACGTTGAGCGTCACCTCGTGGAGTACGTCGACACCCTCCCGGTAGCCGAAGTTGACCCGGTCGGCGTCGACGTCCCGCCCGTGCGGCTCCACGCTCTCGTCACCGTCGTCCGGCTCGATCTCCCGTACGCCGACGAGCCGGGCGAGCGACACCTGCGCCACCTGGAGCTCGTCGTACCAGCGCAGGATGAGACCGACCGGGTCGACCAGCATCTGCGCGAACAGCGCGCCGGTCGTGAGCTGTCCCACCGTGATCCAGCCCTGGAGCACGAAGAAACCGCCGCCCACCAGCGTCGCCAGGAAGATCGTGACGTGGGTGATGTTGATGACGGGGAAGAGCACCGACCGCAGCCAGAGGTTGTACCGCTCCCACGCGGTCCACTCCTTGATCCGCCGGTCCGACAGGGCCACCCGGCGGCGGCCGAGCCGGTGCGCCTCGACGGTCCGCCCGGCGTCGATCGTCTCGGCGAGCACCGCGGCGACCGCCGCGTACCCGGCCGCCTCCGACCGGTACGCCGACGGCGCCCGCTTGAAGTACCAGCGGCAGCCCGCGACCAGCAGGGGCAGCGCCACCACCACGGCCAGCGCCAGCGGCGGTGCCGTGAGCCCCAGCGCGCCGATCAGCAGGCCCGCCCACACCACGCCGATCGCCAGCTGAGGCACGGCTTCGCGCATCGCGTTGGCCAGCCGGTCGATGTCCGTGGTGATCCGGGAGAGCAGATCGCCCGTACCGGCCCGCTCCAGGACGCCGGGCGGCAGCCGCACCGACCGGACGAGGAAGTCCTCGCGCAGGTCGGCGAGCATCTCCTCACCGAGCATCGCCGCGCGCAGCCGCATCATCCGGGTAAAGACGGTCTGGAGGATCAGCGCCCCGGCGAAAATGGCGGCCGTGCGCTCCAGATGGAGCTCTCCCGCGCCCTTGGCGCCCTCGGACAGGTCCTCGACGACGCCGCCCAGCAGATACGGTCCCGTCATGGAGGCGATCACCGCGACCGCGTTGACGGCGATGAGCAGGACGAACGCCTTGCGGTGGCGCCGCAGCAGTTCGAGGACATAGGTCCGGACGGTCGCCGGGCGGGCGACGGGCAGGGTCGTGGCCGACTCCGGTGCCGCCGGGTCGTACTCCGGTGGTGCCACGCCGATCATGCGGATTCCTCGATCTCTGCGAGCTGTTCGCGTGTCTTGAGCGGTGTCGGTACGGAGGTGCCGCCGTCGGTTCCCTCGTCCGTCCCGGCGCCGGTGCGGCCGTCCCCGGTGCCGGGCTCCGTCTCGTCGTCCGTGGCGCGGGTGACGACGCTCAGATAGCGCGCGTCCTCCCGCAGCAGCTCCCGGTGCGCCCCGGTGGCCGCGACCTTCCCCTCGTGGACGAAGACGACGGTGTCCGCGCGGTCGAGCAGCAGCGGCGACGACGCGAACACGACGGTCGTACGGCCCTCACGCAGCCGCCGTACGCCTTCCGCGATCCGGGCCTCCGTGTGCGAGTCCACGGCCGACGTGGGCTCGTCCAGGACCAGCACCTCCGGGTCGGCGACCAGCGAGCGGGCCAGCGCGAGCCGCTGGCGCTGCCCGCCGGAGAGCGAGCGCCCGCGCTCGGTGATGCGCGAGCGCAGCGGGTCGCCGCTGCCGTCCACCGAGGCCTGCGCGAGCGCGGCGAGCACGTCGTCGCACTGCGCGGCGTCCAGCGCCTCCAGGGGCCCCACGTTCCCGGACGCGGGCACGTCCAGCAGCTCGGTGAGCGTGCCGGACAGCAGCACCGGATCCTTGTCCTGGACCAGGACCGAGGCGCGTGCCGCGTCCAGCGGGAGATCGTCGAGCGCCACCGGGCCCAGCAGTACGGACGCGCTCTTCTCCTCCTCCGTGGCGTGCCCGCCCAGCCGTTCGGCCAGCCGTCCCGCCGCGTCGGGGTCACCGCACACCACGGCGGTCAGCCGTCCCGCGTGGGCGAGCAGCCCGGTCGCCGGGTCGTAGAGGTCGCCGGTGGGCCGGGAGTCGTCGAGCCCGCCGCGCTCGTCGTCGTAGGAGGTGCGCTCCAGGCGCAGCACACGGGCCGCACGGGTCGCCGAGGGACGCGAGAAGGAGTAGGCCATCGCGATCTCCTCGAAGTGCCTGAGCGGGAAGAGCAGCAGGGTCACCGCGCTGTACACGGTGACCAGTTCGCCGACCGAGATCCGTCCGTCGCCCGCGAGGATCGCGCCGTACCAGACCACCGTGATCAGCAGGACGCCCGGCAGGAAGACCTGAATGGCCGAGATCAGTGCCCACATGCGGGCGCTGCGGACGGCAGCCCGGCGGACCTCCTGCGACGCCTCCCGGTAGCGGGTGAGGAACAGCTCCTCACCGCCGATGCCGCGCAGGACCCGCAGTCCCGCCACCGTGTCGGCGGCCAGCTCGGTGGCCCTGCCCGCCTTCTCGCGCTGGACGTCGGCCCGGCGGGTGGCGCGGGGGAGCAGCGGCAGTACGGCCAGGGCCAGTACGGGCACGCCGACGGCCACCACGGCGCCGATCGACGGCACGTACAGGAGCAGCCCGGCGCAGACCACGACGACCGCCACGACGGCCGCGAAGAACCGTGACAGCGCCTCGACGAACCAGCCGATCTTCTCCACGTCGCCCGTCGAGACGGCGACGACCTCACCGGCCGCGACCCGGCGGGTCAGCGCCGAACCCAGCTCGGCGGTCTTGCGGGCCAGCAGTTGCTGGACACGGGAGGCCGCGGTGATCCAGTTGGTGACCGCCGTGCGGTGCAGCATCGTGTCGCCGACGGTGATCGCGGCGCCGAACAGGGCGATGACGGCGCCGGCCAGTGCGAGCCGCCCGCCCGAGCGGTCCACGACGGCCTGGACGGCGAGTCCCGCCCCCAGCGGGAGCCCGGCGACGCCGAGCTGGTGGAGCAGCCCCCAGGAGAGTGATTTGAGCTGGCCACGCAGTTGACTGCGCCCGAGCCAGTACAGGAAGCGTGGGCCTGACCTGGCATCCGGTTTCCCCGGATCGGGATACGGAAGATCGCGAATCTGCATGACGTCCCAGTGAGTCGTGAGTGGCCCAAACCGTGCAAGGTTGTCCTTCGGGGACGGCCCGGGGCAATCGATTATCCGACTCTCGGCCATGTCGCTTCGACCGCGGGGGGGGGGGGGGGGGGGGGGGGGGGGGGGGGGGGGGGGGGGGGGGGGGGGGGGGGGGGGGGGGGGGGGGGGGGGGGGGGGGGGGGGGGG